>JAMJIN010000305.1:0-2582 GCA_036784775.1 Chromatiales bacterium
CCCATTTATTGCTCTCTCTGCCCACTCTCATTGGTTATTGAAGTCCCATTTTACTGGGTGGACAACTATCCTGACAGAGGGGGGAGGTGATCTGGAGTCGATACGGGTTGCAACTGCAGGAGCTGATGCAAGAGGATCGGGTGACAGTCTTTGACGTGGACGAGGATGTGACGTTCTGACGGAGGATGTATCGACGCAGCGAGGCGGCCTTCGCCATCTATGCGCGGTTTTACTCAGCCGCTAACAGGCCTTTCTACGTTACCCAGATAAACTTGGTCAGGTGTCTGCCGATTCTTAATCTTTTAAAGAGCGGGGTTGACGCCACAGTCGCTTGTTATGTTTTTTCAACAGGTAAAATTAATATTCTTTCGCTACGCCAAACCCTCACTACATGAATTGAGGCTTTTTCTCTCAAATATACGATACGAAATGGCGAGTGGATAAGCTCTCTGATTTTAGGTGTGTTAAATTCAGGAACTACCCTGCCGATATGAGGATGATGCTCAAGTGTTTGAATGTGCTCAATAATTGCTGTGATAAACTCATCCCCAATATGTGGCACACCTTCTTCTAAGTAATATTCTTTTATTGATTCAAGGTCTCTAAATGCAGATTTTGAGATTGAGATTTCCACTTACTCAATTCCCAATTTCTTTTTTACCTCATTGAGTGAGAGCTCATTACCTTCTTTTATATCCATCATGCCTCGAGCAATAGCCTTTAAAAAAGCGCGCTCTTCTTCATTTTTTTCATATTCATCAAGAGCTTGAACGACGGCCACGCCTCTTCCTCGGCTGGTTACTAATATTGGGCGATGAGAGTCATTGGCGTGATTGACGACTTTTCCTGGGTTAACCTTTAAATCAGAAAGTGGGATTACGTCTTCAGAGAATTTGGTGTTCATGGCGATTGCCTTTAGGTGCTGTTAACTGGTCTATTTATAGCACCTGTACGGTGGTATTTCAAGAACATAAGGTTGCAAATCACCGGCGGCCAATAGTAGAGCGCAGCGCACTTTTTGCTGTCCGAGTGTATTTGTCTTGTGTGTGCCCGGCATGGGCGGAAGGGCGACCAACCGTCTGAAAGACTGCTCGGAATATAATCATTAACCTGATGCTGCCTCATGCTTGTTTCCATATCGATAAGCGGCAGCTTACCCTCAGTCAAAAGGGATTTGATGCGAGCCTTCCAGCGCTCTTCAAGTTCATTCTTTGAGAACTGCAGAACCGAATCAGTTGGTTCTGTAACTTTAGTTACGCCACTGCGATTAACGCATGCAGTTACAAGCAGCAATGAAACCATTATCAACAAATACTTGGATATTATTACCCCTTCTTTATACACATAACGCCTCGCATAACCGGAGATTTGCGAAGCTGTAAAATGTCAGGTGGATTTGCATCGTTAGGCAACATTCTATCATCGCTTAGGTTTTATTTTTCCAATTCGCCCATGGATCGATACTCTTTCCCGAGCGCTGCCCTGCCCACTGCTTTCGTGCAGCTGACTTATTTGCACGCTTTTCGCGCAACCGTTCAGCATCTTCTAAACTCAGCTCCTTAGGATTACCCGGCGCTTGGTCTTCTGGAATAATCCGCTCTCTTGGAGGTAATAAAAACTGTTCAGAAGATGCTCTAGGTAAGTTTTTAAACTCATACAAATAGAAGGCTTCAATTTTTTCACGCGCCCAATCTTTTTTCTTTAGAAACTTCACACTGGAATCAATGCTTGGATTGGTCTTAAAACAATTGATATTTAAATAGGCAAAGAGCATCTCAAAACCATACTGATCTACCATTTCAATCAACAAGCTTTTCAAACTAACGCCGTGTAGGGGGTTGTTCTTGTAATTTATCTCGTTGCTCATACTAATGTCAGCTCAAAGGGAGTAAATAGCGATATTATACCCGTAACAGCATAGATAAAATGTAGCACCACAATTTTCTGATATGGCACAAATATTATTGAATGGTCTCAATTTAGCTATCAAACAAACTGTCCGCTATGCCCCGCTTTCTTGATGCCTAACGCCACTGCTCACAGGCAAAATTAGGAGCGCTAGCGAGTAATTTTGTCCTTGTGAAACGGCTTGTGTGTGCCCGGCATGGGCATGATCTTATGGGGTGCAAGTCCCCTGTGCCTTATCTGGAGAGGAGTCATTGACCCCTTTAAAAGTACTAGCTGACGGCAAGGCGCGGAAGGGCGACCGACCCGCTGAAAGGCAGATATATTGCTCCTGCAATATCTGCATTTCCACCATCCATGGTGGTCAAGCCCGAGAGCAAACCTGTGAGCCGACGGAGAGAAACTGCATATAAGGCCGAACCCCAGGGTGAGTCAGCACAACATGACGAAGCCCATCCAAATCTCTGGGGGCGGGTAAATGCAGCGGTTGTGCAGGGAAAGATCATGCTCTTACCCGGGGAGATCTGCCCGACTTTGCGACCACCACCGGTGGTAGCGCTTCATGCAGTAATGCATGAGGTGATTGGGCAGAAGCCCCCTCTGTCAGGATAGTTGTCCACCCAGTAAAATGGGACTTCAATAACCAATGAGAGTGGGCAGAGAGAGCAATAAATGGG
>JAMJIN010000306.1:0-1198 GCA_036784775.1 Chromatiales bacterium
TCGTCGCCAGTTATGTGATGTTCGCATCCGGAGATGAATAAGTACTACACGTCGTTCGGAAACAACAACTACTTTAATCACATATATTTGAATACATTTGCTAGTCTACGCCAGCGGGCTGACGCATATCGACGTTGACCTAAAACCCGCCTGGCAGCTCTGTTTGACGGCTACGGGGAGCATGCATTAACTGATAGCAGGTTATCACACTACTAAATCATAATCTAACTATGGGGCAGAGGTTTCAAGTACGTGACAACATAGTACTGTCTTTATCACATTACTTCCCTCAAGGGTTACTGTGCGTAGCCTTGTACGATGACAGTGTCATTACACGAATCATAAGTTCAAACGACTAGGCGGATTGACCAATCGTCCCGATCTTGTTCTCGTCACGCCTGGAGACTCTTGCGTTGTCGACGGCATTGTCGTGTCGGTACTCCGGCTAGGAGTTGCAGGAGGATTTCCTGGCTCTTCTGGCACGATAGGCGTTGTCGACGGCATTGTCGTGTCGGTACTCCGGCTAGGAGTTGCAGGAGGATTTCCTGGCTCCTCTGGCACGATAGGCGTGGGAGACGGGTTGTCGTGTTGATGATTCTCCGCCGAGACTCGCAGTCCTATTGCGTCTTATGGTGCCTTTGGGTGTCTTTACCAGATACGAGCGTGGTTGTGGAGCTCGTTGTACGATTGTACCGTAGCGATCTTGATCACTAACCCAAACGTTGTCACCTGGCAATAGTAGAGGTAGATATCTTGCTCTGTGGCGGTTGTTGAACTGTCGCTGTTGATTCTCTCTATGGGCATCTTCTCTCTCCTTTGCCTTTTGTATATCTCTTTCCTGTACTCCTGGCTGAAGAGTGCTTGGGATAACGGGTAGCCGATTTCGCATGCGGCGTCCCTTCAGCAATTGGTTTGGACTCAGACCGTTCAGTAACGGTGTCGTGCGCTGTGTCAAGAGAGCGAGGTAAGGATCGTAATTTTTCTTCAGGATCTCCTTCAGAGTCCTGACTGCTCGTTCCGCTTCGCCGTTAGCCTGCGGATATCTTGGGGAACTTGTTGTGTGCGTAAAGCCGTAAGACTTTGCAAATTGAGCGAATGCTTTGGCACTAAACTGCGGTCCGTTATCAGACATAATGACGTCCGGGATGCCATGTGTGGCGAAGACTTCTTTCATTACCTCAATGATATGCTCGGATGT
>JAMJIN010000449.1:0-1458 GCA_036784775.1 Chromatiales bacterium
GGGCGATCGAGGCTCTCGACCTGGAGATAGGCGTCCGGGTAGGAGATGATGGTCCTCGCCTCAATCACCTGGCCTTTGCGGACGATATCGTCCTGATGGCCAGGAGTAAGATTGGCATCCAGCATCTGAGCCAGCAGCTGGAGGGAGCGCTGGGACACTGGTCTCACGCTGAATCCCGACAAATCGAGGTCACTAACGATTGCGGTGGACGGGAAAGCAGGCCGTTGGGTCTGCGATCTCACGCCGTACGTGTCCCTTGCAGGGGGGATCTTGCCAACAATACCCATTTCCGAAGGTTACAAATACCTCGGCATCACCGTGAGTGCCCGGGAGGGTGGTTCGTCTGCTGAGGAGCTCCTCACTCGCGGGCTAAACCACCTGACCAAAGCACCTTTAAAGCCTCAGCAGAGGCTATACCTGTTGAAACACCATTTGATACCGAAGTTACATCATCGGCTTATTTTGTCTCGTTCCAATAATGGCGTCCTAAGACGTCTCGACAAACTGGTCCGTAGGAGCCTGAGGTCGTGGTTAAGACTACCCCACGATGCTGTGAACACGTTATTCCACAGCGAGGTGCGTGAGGGTGGGCTTGGCATACCATCTCTCAAGCTGACGATCCCCCTTCTTAAGAAGGCGAGGTTGGATCGTCTCGCCAGGGTGCTGGACCCGGTTATCAGCGCCCTGGTTGCCAACTCACGCACCTTTGCAGATGAGCGGAGACGCTGTACCAATCCTCCGCCCAAGGTTGGTGATAACGTCGTTCACAGCATGGTAGACGCCAAGCGCGAGCTTGCGGCGTCTCTACACGGGGCAGTCGATGGCTGCGGCCTTCGGGCTTCGCGGGCCGTCCCATATGTTCACGACTGGGTTACAAATGGCACGGCTCTCCTGACTGGAGCTAATTACATCCATGCTATCCAAATACGGTCAGGAACCGTCGCCACGAGACAAAGGGCAGCTCGGGGCCGACCCGACGCTGACAGAAGGTGCGACGCATGCTGGAGGATTGAATCGCTGGGGCATGTCCTCCAAGTGTGCCCGAGAACGTGGGGGCATCGAATTAAGCGACATGATGCCCTCCTCGAGAAGTTCCTCCTGAAAATGGAGAACCGCGGATGGGCGGTGACACGCGCTCCGGTGATCACGGTGCGGGGTGGCAGCCCGCAGATCCCGGACGCGGTGTTGTACTCACGCAGTACTTGCTGGGTTGTCGATGCGTCCGTTGTGGCTGACAACGCTGACCTCGACAACGCCCACGTGAGCAAGTGCGTGAAGTACGACACCCCGCCTGTCCGTGACTGGTGCCTAATGAACTGGCCTTCCGAGGGGGTATCAGGTGATATATTCTTCGGTGCCCTCATTTTCAACTGGCGGGGGGCCATGTCTCAGAAGTCAGCCAACATGTGTCGTACCTTCGGCATTTCTAAAAATGAACTTGTGGTCTTTTCAGCAGCG
>JAMJIN010000450.1:0-1457 GCA_036784775.1 Chromatiales bacterium
ACTTCAAATTGGTGACCCTTTTAGCTTGTTGTGCTGGTAAGCCAAAGCAGCCAATTCTGAACCCGTGCTGAAAGCCATTGAGAAGATACTCAACAATATTACGATTGTAGCCGACAAGAAAATATCTAAGTGCATCAGGGGAAACTGGGGTAGGCATACTATCTCCTGAAGACGGCTGGTCGCGAACTGGCAGTCGACGATTGGGTTGCAGGGATGCCGGTGGCTGAACTCGGTCGAGCAGGATTGGGTTGGGTGCGTTGCCTATAGCATCGTGCCGCTGAGTGGGGGCCACCACAGCGTCTACGCTTGTAACGACAAGTGGCTGCGTTACAGACCTCCCCCCGATCGAATGCGAAGCAGGTTTTTGTGGATGGCCACTTAGCCTTACCCCAGCTGGCCTTACCCTTGCTACGAAAGGGAGTCTCGCTGGGTGTGGCAGCTGGGCGACTCTCGGATGCATTCATCCATAGGTACCAGCAAACCGATTCCCACCCCCAGTTGTTGGCCTGACGAAGTGACCGGAACGCCTCATCATACGACCGCCAGTCCGCACCTTTCTCGTATAGGGAACGAATTGTCTGGACGTACATGAGTAAATTATGTGATTCTGACAGATGCTGTGGCTGGAGAAGAAAAACAGACATGTAAATTTCGAAGCCCTGCAGCCATTGGTCAAATGACACAGTGCTGCTCTTTGCCCTAGGGGCGACACAAAACATGGGGGTCTCGTCGTCACTGCCTGGCCTAACGGACACAGAATAGTTCTGTGGTGAGGAGTCATGCAACAATGAGGAAATACTAACATACTCCCCGGACCAAATTTGGGCTTTGAGTTTGTCAGACACGCGGGAATGACGGGATAGGGCCGAAGTAGCGAACGATGCTACTAGATCCTGGGATGCCCTGGGGAGGGCGTGTACTTCCTGACCTGTATGAATACCTGAAGATATGGCCTCTGGCCACGGGGCCGACGGTGGTCTTGGAACGGGGCTTGGTGGAGCACCAGTTGCAGATGATGTCACCCGACCTGACGTATGGCCGCCCTGCGGCCATAGACAAGGGTTAGCCAAGGGCGGAGCGATGGGCTCCCCCCCGGTAGGCGCCGCCACTGCTGCAGGGGCCTCTATTGGAAGCGGCGCAGGTAGGGCGTTGGCCGCAGGCAATTGCTGCAGGCCACGCACCATCGCGTGGACCTCCTGCAACATCTTGTCAGAGGCGTCAAGTCGGCGCTCCATATTCGACAAGCGCTCCTCCGTCGTAGCTTTCCGACCCGCTGCTGCGCCCACTACCGGACGAACGACATGTCGTAGGGCCGGTATATATATATATATATGCATACATATATAAAACATATTCCATATTAAGCTGTTGACATCTGGTTATCTGCCATGTAATGCAGCCTGCAAGATTTCTTTTGTGTGATAGCCAAGGTTAATGATAGGAATTTATCTCTGCCA
>JAMJIN010000088.1:0-15972 GCA_036784775.1 Chromatiales bacterium
CCCATTTATTGCTCTCTCTGCCCACTCTCATTGGTTATTGAAGTCCCATTTTACTGGGTGGACAACTATCCTGACAGAGGGGGCGCCAATCGAGTTGCCTGGTCCAGTCGGTCATATAGAAGAGCCCGGTTGGGTAATCCAGTGAGCGGATCGTAATGTGCCTGATGGTATAGATCCTCTTCCCATTGGGCGTTGCCGATGGCAATTGCGACATGGTTCGCATATTCAAGCAGTCTTTCAGAGGTTTCTTGGGAAGCACTTGAGCATGGTTCATTGAAAAAGATAAAGAAGCCGGTTAACCGCTGTTGAGTGAGAACCGGAACAATGCAGGCATGATTATTAGCGGTGTCTGGTGGGCAGGGTGAGAAAAGGAGGCTGGGATTCTCCTCGAACCAGTTCATTGGATTCGTTGGTTTATTGATTTTCTCAATAAATTCGTCGTTGAGGCTGATGGAAGTCTCTTCTATCAGACTCTCCTTGCCGTGAAGATGGAAGAGCGTGCCTTTATTTTTCCTGAAACGTTCGACCAGCAGGAATCCTGGGCTGGAGAAGTGGGCGATATCATTAAGCCGGTGTAATACTGTCTCAATTATCAGATTGATATCAAGGGACGACAGTATTGCTTTGTCTAGTTCGATCAACGCGTTAAGATTATTGAATTGCGCGCCAAGTCTTTCGGCCATGTGGTTGAAGTCGTTTGCAAGTTCCTCAAATTCGTCGCCGCTGGTTAGCTGTACTCGACGGTCAAAAGTGCCGGTGGAAATTTGTCCGGTTGCATCACGCAAGATGTCCAAAGGGGCGAGCCTGCTGCGGACTTGCCTCATTGTCGATATTGCTACCAACAAGCCGGCTAAAATCACAACAGGAATAACCAAATACAGAAATCCGACGACTCCCTCTCGCCAGTAATCTCTGGGGTATCCAACCACTACAATCCATGGGTCTGATTCAAAAAGTGAGGGAAGGAATAACTTCCAGTATCCAATAAGAAATTCCTCACCGATATAGTTTCTGGATACAGTGCTCCGGTTGTCGATGCTTAAGTCATATGAGAGGGATGAGATCAGGGACCGCTGCTCTTGTGAAGAACAAAATAGTGGATTAAGTGATTCATCCGCAACACAGAAAACCGGCCCCACTGCTTGTTCCTCTCCAATGGTTCTAATTATTTCAATATCAATAATTGCCCAGATCAGGCCCAAATTCAGTCGCTCAGGATCTATCGCTCTCAGAATGAAGAAATAGGGTTTTTGCTCCACAGGGTGCCCAAAGAGTATCGCTGAACGCCCCTTGGCAAGCGAATGCTGCTGTTCTGCCGTGAGACGGGGAAGTTCTATATTAGTGGCCCCATATCTGTAGTACTTGCTTGGTACAAGATTCGTAGAGAAAATTGCTCCAACGGTAGTGATCAGTTCATCGCTTACTGGAATTAAATTTCCGTTATGGACGTTATCTCTTTTTTCCAGGAGGGAGTTGGAAAAAAGTTTGAGTTCTTCCTCGAGCAGGCGTAAATGGCGTGTTATTGCCATACCTGTTCCTTTGGATGTTTCCTCGATTCTTTTTGAGTCTATGGAGTCGAGTAGATCGACAACATAAAAAGAAGAGAGCAGAAAAAATAATGTCAGAGGAAGTAGTGCTGAAAGCATGAACGAGAGAAAGAATCTTCTCGCTACCCGGCTTTGGAAATAGTGTCGTTTAAATTCCATTCAGGGATGCTCTTTAACTCAAGTTTCGGAGTTCAAGCCATTCTGAAAAGATGAAGGATGGCGTTTTATTCATTTCATGAGCGCCTGGTAGGGTGTGCCGTGCGCACCAGAATAAGCCGTTACAGCAATCATGGTGCGAATGGCGCACCCTACGCTCGTCATATTTAGCGATGCTACTCCCCCATGCTAACCATAACCACGAACTCCGAAACTTGAGTCTTTAATAATCGGATGCTACTCCAATGAAGCTTCCATTACTTGCCCTTACAATGTCATCCCAACTGTGGCGCGCAGTTAGAGGAGGGCGGCTTTCTCCGTCCGGCCCCATGCTATAGATATCAAAGTCAGTGTTCAGTGGTACAAGATTCCTGTCTTTGCGTACGCTTCCCCTGATTCTGTTTCCACCGTCGGCAATGTTGAGATATTGGTAGGGGTTTCCCCACGGATCCAACTCAATGTCGCTTTCCATCTCTTCCAGAGTTTGTGGGTATCTGCCCTCTGATAGGAAGAAAAGTCGCGCGCTTTTGTCGAGGAGTTTTACATCTCTTATCGCTATGACGTATCCAGACTCTTCCTTGAATCCCTCCAGCATGGGTATGGTGATTGCCGTGATCAGTGCGAAAATTGCAATTGCAATGAGAAGCTCGATCAGCGTTATCCCAAGTTTATGGAGTTTTCTCTTATAGCTGCCTGAGGGTGATATAGATTGATCCAGTGGTTTTTGCATCTGGTATTAATTGGAGTTGTTGATATTTTAAGTATTTATAATGTCACTGAAGTTTATATCTATGTTGCGCATAGTAATAGGTTTGAAAAAAACAATTAGAGAACTAAAATAATAGAACGGCTGCTTCCCGTGTTTCTGTACGCGCAAATGTCGGGTTAAAGGAGCCTTAGGGGAAAGGGCCTTGAGGTGGCTTGCAATGGAAGAATCATTGCCCTACAATGCCGGGCTATTCAGCGGGTTTGCGTGATATGGGCTGTGTTTTCGGTACGATGCACAGGCTGCTTTCCTGTACTAACTATAAGAAAGCCCCGGTAAGCGGGGTTTTTTTGTTTCCGGCGTCCAGCGTTGCAGTTAAACGGCAACGGGGTGGCCCTGACCCGGTATCGGGATCGTAACTGACCGATATGTAAGGAAAAGTCGGATTTTTGGAGTGGGCCATTGGCCCATTTTTTATGCGGTGAGGAAAATGCGTTCTGCCCCTGAGAATTTGACAAAGCTGGTGCGCCAAGAGGTTGACCTGCTTGGTTATGAGCTGGTCGGTGTCGAATTGACCAGCCGGGGTACGGGTGGATTGCTGTTGCGAATCTATATTGATCATGCCGATGGCATCAATGTGGATGATTGTTCCCGGGTGAGTCACCAGGTAAGTGGTGTGCTGGACGTGGAAGATCCGATCAAAGAGCATTACAGCCTTGAGGTCTCCTCGCCTGGGCTGGACAGGCCGCTGTTCCATGAGGCTGACTTTGACCGCTTCAGTGGGCAGAAGGTGCGTTTGAAGACGCGTAACAAGATTGAGGGTAGACACCGTTTCACCGGGGAACTGGGTGGAGTGGAGAGTGACGAGGTTCTCATCGTCGATGAGGGAACGTGTTATCACATTCCTCTGGATGAGATTGATTCGGCGCGGTTGATTCCGGAGTTCTGAATTGGGAAACAACAGATGAGTAAAGAGATTCTGCTGGTTGTTGATGCCGTTTCCAACGAAAAAGGTGTGGAAAAAGGGATCATCTTTGAGGCAATCGAGGCTGCTTTGGCTTCGGCCACAAGAAAGAAGAATGGTGACGATATCCTGGTGCGGGTTGCGATTGATCGCGAAACCGGCGACTACGATACCTTCCGTCGATGGGAAGTGGTTGAAACTTATGCCGAAGATGAGCCGGATGCTGCGTTGCGCCAGGTTTTGCTCGATGTGGCAAGTGTGGATCAAGCGGATATCGAAACCGGCGACTTCGTGGAGGAGTTTATCGACTCCATTGAGTTCGGACGCATTGCAGCTCAGGCAGCCAAGCAGGTAATCGTACAGAAGGTCCGGGAAGCTGAGCGCGCCAAGGTTGTCGCAGCCTACCAGGGGCGTGAAGGCGAACTGGTCACCGGTGTGGTCAAGCGCGTTGATCGAGGTAACGTATTTTTTGATCTGGGCGGCAATGCTGAGGCGTTCATCGGCCGTGAACACATGATTCCCAAGGAGTCGGTTCGGGTTGGTGACCGTCTGCGTGGCTACCTATACGAGATCCGCTCCGAGCCACGCGGCCCCCAGCTTTTCGTCAGCCGTGCTATGCCTGAGTTATTGATCGAGCTGTTCAAGCTGGAAGTCCCGGAGGTCGGCGAAGGTTTGATCGATATTCGAGGTGCCGCACGGGATGCGGGTCTGCGGGCGAAGATTGCCGTCAAGGCGCTGGATAATCGCATTGATCCGGTTGGTGCCTGTGTCGGCATGCGCGGATCGCGGGTGCAGGCGGTTTCCAATGAACTGAACGGCGAGCGCGTCGATATCATCCTCTGGAACGACAATCCGGCCCAGTTTGTGATCAATGCCATGTCTCCGGCAGAAGTTGTCTCCATCGTGGTTGACGAGGATGCGCACTCGATGGATGTCTCAGTGAACGAAGAGAACCTCTCCCAGGCAATAGGCAGAGGCGGTCAGAACGTACGCCTTGCAAGCCATCTGACCGGTTGGGAACTCAATGTCATGGACGAGGCTGAAGCTCAGGAGAAGAGTGAATCCGAGTCCCGGGTCTTCATCGATACCTTTATGGAACAGCTCGATGTGGACGAGGATGTTGCTGTCATTCTGGTGCAGGAGGGTTTTACCTCTATCGAAGAGGTGGCCTACGTGCCCATCGAAGAGATGATGGCCATCGAAGAGTTTGATGACGACTTGATCGAAGAGCTGAGAAATCGCGCCAAGGATATGCTGCTCACCAAAGCGATCGCGAGCGAAGAGAGTTTTAAAGAGCCTGCAGAAGACCTGCTGGGTATGGAAGGCGTGGATAAGGATCTGGCCTATGCACTTGCCGCCAAAGGCGTGGTGTGCATGGAGGATCTGGCGGAACAGTCCATCGATGAGCTCATGGAGATTGAGGGTATGGACGAAGAGCGGGCAGGTAAGTTGATCATGACCGCGCGTGCGCCCTGGTTCGAAGAAACGGAATAGGGTGTGCCGGCGGAAGACCTCCGTTGGATAGTGATGATTCAAGTGCGTGGCAATATGATGGTTAAGGCAAAGTCGAGAGGCCTGAACAAATGAGTGAAGTAACGGTAGAACAGCTTGCCAAGGTTGTTGGCATTCCCTCCGAGCAGTTGCTGGGACAGTTGGCTGAAGCCGGGATCCAGGCAAAAGGCCCCGACGACAAGATTTCGGATGATGAGAAGAGTAAATTGCTCAACCATCTGCGACAGAGCCATGGCAAAAAGGCCAAAATATCCGCCAGTGCGCCCAATAAGGTGACGCTGCGCCGCAAGACGGTCAGCGAGTTGCGTCAGCCGGGTGCAACCCGCCGCAATCCACTCAATCGCGCAACCAGTACGCCGAGTAAAACCGTCAGTGTCGAGGTGCGGAAGAAGCGTACCTACGTGAAGCGCAGCGTAGTCGCTGGTGCTGACGCGACGCAGCAGGAGGCTGAAGCCGCCCGCCTGGCGTTGGAAGAGCAATCAAAGCAGCAGGCGGTTGCTGAGGCTGAAGTGGAAGCGCGTAAGGCAGCGGAAGCGAAGAAGCGCGAAGAGGAGCAGGCAGAAACCCGCAAAGTTGAAGAAGAGGCGCGCCTCAAGGCTGAGGAAGAGGCCAGACGACAAGCTGAAGAGGCGAGTGAAGCGGCCCGGGTCAAGAAGGAGCAGGAAACGAAACAGCAGGAAGCCGCTCGGGGCAAAAAGGGCAACAAGGAGAGCAAGGGCAAGGAGCAGAAAGATTCAAAAGGTGGCTCGTCCCGCTACGGCCGCAAAGAGTTGCATGTTTCAAAAGAGGGTCGTGGGCGCCGCAAGAAAAAGCCGTCCCGCCGTCGGGGAACGCCTGCGGTTGATACGGAACACGGGTTCCAAAAGCCTACCACGCCAGTGGTGCATGAGGTGAAAATACCCGAGAGCATCTCCGTGGCCGAGCTGGCGCAGCAGATGTCGGTGAAAGCCGCCGAAGTGATCAAGGTGCTGATGAAGATGGGCATGATGGTCACCATCAATCAGCCGTTGGATCGGGATACATCGACGCTGATCGTGGAAGAGATGGGACATACACCGGTCATGCAGCGGGATGGGGACGTAGAAGCGGATCTGCTTAGCTCAGAGGACGCCGCGCAAGCGGAAGGTGAACAGATTGCACGTCCGCCGGTAGTCACCATCATGGGTCACGTCGACCATGGTAAGACTTCGCTGCTCGACTACATCAGAACCAGTAAAGTGGCTGATGGCGAGGCGGGTGGCATCACCCAGCACATTGGTGCGTATCATGTCGATACGGCCAAGGGTACTATTTCGTTTCTGGATACCCCCGGCCATGCCGCATTTACTGCGATGCGCGCCCGTGGTGCGAGGGTAACCGATATCGTCATCCTCGTGGTCGCTGCCGATGATGGCGTCATGCCCCAGACCAGGGAGGCAATCCAGCACGCCAGGGCTGCTAACGTGCCACTGATCGTGGCTGTGAACAAGATCGATAAGCCGGAAGCGAATCCGGATCGCGTGATCCAGGAGTTGTCCCAGGAAGAGGTTATCCCGGAAGACTGGGGCGGCGATACCATGTTCGTCCAGGTCTCCGCCAAGAGTGGCGAAGGCATCGATGATCTGCTTGACGCCATCCTGCTGCAGTCCGAGGTGCTGGAGCTTACCGCCGTCGCAGAGGGACCGGCTGTCGGCTCCATTGTGGAATCTTCGCTGGATAAGGGACGTGGCCCCGTCGCCACTGTGCTGGTGCGCTCCGGTCTTCTGAATAAAGGAGACATCATTGTCTCCGGCAAGGAGTATGGCCGTGTTCGTGCCATGTTCGATGAAAACGGTAAGTCAGTGAAAAGTGCCGGTCCCTCCATCCCCGTGGTGGTGCTGGGGCTTTCCGGTACACCCGATGCAGGTGACGATGTACGGGCGGTCGCGGATGAGCGGCGCGCTCGTGAGATTGCCAGTCTGCGTGTCGACAAGCACCGGGACAGCCGCTTTGCCGCGCAGAAGGCCACCAAGCTGGATGAGATGTTCAGCAAGATGGGGCAGGGTGATGTGCAGAATCTCAACATCATCGTCAAGGCTGATGTGCAGGGAAGCGTGGAGGCGCTGAGAGAGTCGCTGTTGAAGATCGCCACCGATGAGGTGAAGGTGGCTATCGTGGCTGCGGGCGTAGGGGGGATCAGTGAATCTGATGCAAACCTTGCGGTTACCTCCAATGCGATTATTTTCGGCTTCAATGTACGCGCCGATGCGGGCGCGCGGCGTATCGTCGAAGAGCAGGGTCTCGATATGCGTTACTACGGCATCATCTATGAAGTCATCGATGATGTGAAAAAAGCGATCTCCGGCATGCTCTCCCCTGAAATTCGCGAAGAGATTATCGGTTTGGCCGTGGTGCGTGATGTCTTCCGTAACTCCAAGATCGGGGCGATTGCAGGCTGCATGGTCACCGAAGGTACCGTCAGACGGAACAGCCCGATTCGTGTGCTACGCGACAATGTGGTCATCTATGAAGGGGCGCTGGAGTCACTGCGCCGGTTCAAGGATGACGTGCCTGAGGTCAAGGCGGGTACGGAGTGTGGTGTCGGCGTGAGGAACTACAATGACGTGCAGGCCGGCGATCAGATCGAGGTGTTCGAGCGTACTGAAATAGCGCGGGTTGTCGAGTAGACAATGGCGCAGGATTTCAAGCGCACCGATCGTATCGGCTCCCAGCTGCAGCGGGATCTGGCGGACCTCGTCCGTGAGGAGATGAAGGACCCTGGGTTGGGCATGGTTACAATCCAGGAGGTTCGAGTCGTGCGGGATCTCTCCCAGGCCAAGGTCTTCTTTACCGTGATGGGTACGGATCTCCCTGCCAGTGAGTGTGCAAAGCGGCTGAATCAGGCGGCAGGCCACCTGCGCTTTCTGCTGGGGCAGCAGAGCCAGTTACGTACCGTGCCCAAACTGCATTTCGTCTTTGACGAGTCGGTTGAGCGGGGTCAACATCTGGCTTCCCTGATCGATCAGGCGGTCGCCGATAATCATTCGGATTCATAAGCCCGGCAATCGCCGGAAACTCATTCAGAAAAAACTACCTAGAGCAGAAGATGGGACGTCGTCGAAACAGAGGACGCAATATCAGTGGGGTATTGCTGTTGGATAAGCCGGAGGGTATTACCTCCAACAAAGCCTTGCAGGAGATCAAGTTTCTCTTCAAGGCCGCCAAGGCCGGTCATACCGGTAGTCTGGACCCGCTGGCGACCGGGCTGCTGCCGATCTGTTTCGGTGAGGCGACCAAGATGTCGGCCTTTCTGCTGGATGCGGACAAGCATTACCGGGTGAAGGTCAAGCTTGGCGAGACCACCACCACGGGGGATGCCGAGGGCGAAATCCTGGAAACCGCCAGCACCGACGGCGTCACGGAAGCGGCTCTGTTGGAAGTGCTGCAGGAGTTTTTTGGGGAGCAGCAGCAGTTGCCGCCCATGTACTCAGCCATCAAGCACAAGGGTGAAAGGCTCTACAAACTGGCACGGCAGGGTATAGAAGTAGAGCGCGAACTCCGCACCATTCATATCCACGCCCTGAATCTGCTCAGTTTTGATCTGCCGGAATTCGAGATGGACGTGCACTGCTCGAAAGGCACCTATGTGCGCACCCTGGCGGAGGATATCGGTGCCAAATTGGGCTGTGGCGCTTATGTCAGCGGTTTGCGCCGCACCGGTGTGGGTCCATTTGACGATCAGTCGATGGTGACCCTGGAACAGGTAAAAGAGGATTTCGAGGCGCGCAGGTTTGCGGAGATGGATGCGCTGCTGCTGCCGCTGGAGAGCGCGATCTCCGATTGGCCGGAGATCAACCTCACACCGGATGCCGCCTTCTATCTGAAACAGGGACAGCCGGTACTGGTGCCCAAGGCGCCCACCAGCGGCTGGGTTCGTCTCTATGCCAATGAGGTGGATTTTCTCGGTGTTGGACAGATCCTGGACGATGGCCGCGTGGCGCCCAAGCGGTTGCTGCAGACGAATCACTGAGAATACCACCCATCAGGTCACTGATTTAATTGCGATTCAGACACAATCCGCGCATAATTCGCGGCTCACCGGGGTGCCTGTTGAGCGCTTTGGAACAGATTTATCGAGACGGCCGGACTCCTCTGAACTCATTGTCGGAGGAGATCTTAAAAATGGCCATATTTATGAGACGTAACCCAATAGGAGTACAACGTCATGACAATGAGCGCAGAAGATAAAAATGCCATCGTGGAAGAGTATAAGCGTGGCCCCGGTGATACCGGTTCCCCAGAGGTGCAGGTAGCCCTGCTGACCTCCCGTATCACCTATCTCACCGAACACTTCAAGCAGCACAAGCAGGATCACCACTCCCGTCAGGGTCTGGTCCGCATGGTCAACTCCCGCCGTAAGCTGCTTGACTATCTCAAGAGCAAGGATGCGGAGCGCTATCGCGATCTGATCTCCCGCCTTGGCCTGCGCCGTTAATCCGGTCTTATCTGCACTGAGGAAGAGACAGTGACTCTGATTAAAAAAGAATTTCAGTGGGGCGACAATAAGGTCACCATCGAAACTGGCGAGATTGCACGCCAGGCCGACGGTGCCGTCATGGTCAACATGGACGATACCGTCGTCCAGGTTACCGTTGTTGCCGGTCGCAATGATCCCGGTCGGGACTTCTTTCCACTCACCGTGGACTATCAGGAGAAGACCTATGCTGCCGGTCACATTCCCGGCGGCTTTTTTCGGCGTGAGGGGCGTCCCAGCGAGAAGGAGATCCTCACGTCACGACTGATCGATCGTCCGATCCGCCCGCTGTTCCCCAAGGGATACACTACCGAGGTACAGGTGATCATCACTGTGATGTCCCTGAATCCAGCGGTTGATCCCGAAATCCCCTCACTGATCGGTGCCTCCGCCGCGCTGGCGATCTCCGGCCTGCCATTCAATGGCCCGGTGAGCGCAGCCCGTGTGGGATACAAGGATGGCGAGTACATTTTGAATGCCCCCAGCACCGGCTTGAGCGATGCCACCGATCTGGATCTGATCGTCTCCGGCACCGAGCATGCGGTACTGATGGTTGAATCCGAGGCGCGCGAGCTGTCTGAAGAAGTTATGCTGGGTGCAGTGCTCTTCGGGCACGAGCAGCAGCAGGTTGCGCTCCAGGCGATCAAGGAACTGGCTGCCGAGGTTGGAAATACCCCTGCTGAATACGCAGTTCCTGAAATGGACGCCGATCTGGTGGCTGCTGTAGAGGCTGCTGCCGGCGAAGGCATCGGCAATGCCTATCAGGTAGCCGACAAGATGGAGCGCTACGCCGCCATCAAGGCGGTGGTTACCGATGCCGTTGCAGCACTTTGCGGCGGAGAAGACGCCCGCTGGGACGAGGGTGACGTCAAGGGTGTTATCGAGAAGCTGAAGAAGACAACCGTGCGTGGCCGTATCCTCGAAGGCGAGCCCCGCATCGATGGTCGCGATACCACTACCGTGCGTCCCATCAGTGTGCGTACCGGCGTGTTGCCCCGCACCCACGGTTCCGCCCTGTTCACCCGTGGCGAGACCCAGGCCCTGGTGGTGACCACCCTCGGCACCGAGCGTGATTCTCAGATCATCGATGCACTCGACGGTTCCTACCGCGAACCCTTCATGCTGCACTACAACTTCCCTCCCTTCTGCGTAGGTGAGACAGGTCGTGTAGGCAGCCCGAAACGGCGTGAAATCGGCCACGGTCGCCTGGCCAAGCGCGGCGTCATGGCCTGCATGCCGACCATCACTGATTTCCCCTATGCCATCCGCGTGGTCTCGGAGATTACTGAGTCCAACGGCTCCTCTTCCATGGCATCGGTCTGCGGCACCAGTCTGTCGCTGATGGATGCCGGCGTGCCGATCAAGGCGCCGGTTGCCGGCGTGGCGATGGGTTTGATCAAGGAAGATGAGAGATTTGCCGTGCTCACCGATATCATGGGCGACGAGGATCATCTCGGCGATATGGACTTCAAGGTGGCCGGTACCAGTGACGGTATCAACGCACTGCAGATGGACATCAAGATCGACGGCATCACCAAGGATATCATGGAGATCGCCCTGGATCAGGCCAAAGAGGGTCGGATGCATATCCTGGGTGAGATGAACAGCGTCATCAACTCCCACCGTGAGCAGATGTCCGAACATGCGCCGCGTATCATCGAGCTGCGTATCAACCCGGACAAGATCCGTGACGTGATCGGCAAGGGTGGCGCCACCATCCGCTCCATCACCGAAGAGACCGGTGCCACCGTCGATATCACCGATGACGGCGTGGTCAAGATCTTCTCCGTCGACAAGGCGGCAGGTGAGGATGCCCGCAAGCGCGTCGAGCTGATCACCGCTGACGTTGAAGTCGGTACCATCTACGAGGGCAAGGTTGCCCGCCTGATGGACTTTGGCGCCTTCGTTACCATTCTTCCCGGCAAAGATGGTCTGGTGCATATCTCCCAGATCTCCAACGAACGGGTGGAGAAGGTCAGCGATAAGCTGTCTGAAGGCGATGTCATCAAGGTTAAAGTCCTCGAAGTGGACAAGCAGGGACGTATCCGCCTGAGTATGAAGGCGGTAAACGAAGAGTAATCACGCTTCGTTGAGCTGATAAAAAGGGGCCTTTCGGCCCCTTTTTTTGTGTCTGCGAAAAAATTTGAATCTGAATTTTGACGCCCCCCGTATAGGTTATTGAAAGTCGTTATCAAAACGACATAATTGACCAGATGAGGAATTCGTCATGAAAAAAATCGCATTTACAGCCGCACTGCTTCTTTCCGCCAATCTCTATGCAGGAGGGAGTTCAGAATTTGCATACAATGGTTATGATGGTAACCCTGACCTCTTTGTGGGTAGCTCTGGCTCCACTTCACTGCCCACAGCGGTTCAGCCGGGTATCGGTGAAGCCTACGGTGATGTCCGTCTGGGTGGTGTCAATACCTCTGGGCATGTAGGTCAGAGGGGCAGCAACGAGGCGTATGGCAGCACCATTTTGGATCAGGGACACAGCATCGACTGGTAAACAGTTGACGGCCTGACGGGGTGGAAGTCCTGCCCCGTACAGGCTTTGCAACCCATCGATAACATGCAGATGTGCCATCATCCTCTAACACGCCTATTGCTTGGCGGGTTCAGCCTGCTGCTGATGGCCTGTGTACCACAAAAAAGTGAACTTCGATCCGATGTCGTCTTGCCTGTGGATGGGATGGAACCGGTGCGGGTCGAAGCGCAAAAACTGATTCAGGGCATGCTGGATGAAGATCTGCTGCCGGGGTTGAGTGTGGCGTTGGTGGACCGAAACGGCCCGCTTTGGCTCGAAGGCTTCGGCAAGGCGGACATGCGAAAGGGCACCCCGGCAGGTGCCGATACCATCTATCGTGTCGGCTCCTTGAGCAAACCACTGACAGCCCTGGCCGTCATGCAGATGGACGGACAGCAACGTATCTCTCTTGATGATCCCATCAGCCGTCAGCTCGACGGTTTTTCCATTCGCAGCCATGATGCTGAAGCGGTCGTCATCACGCCGCGGCAACTGCTGAGTCATCGCAGTGGCCTGCCCAGCGATCTGCGCAAAGGCATGTATACGTCGACCCCGTTCACGCAGGTCACAACACTGCTGCACGATGAGTACATCGCCTATGCGGTGGACAGTGTCTACAGTTATTCCAATCTCGGTTACGATCTGCTCGGCCATCTGGTGGAGCAGAAGTCCAGGATGTCATTTGCAGAATACATGAAGCAGAATATTTTTCAGCCTTTGGATATGCAGAGCAGTGATTACGAGGTGACGCTCGCAATGCGTGAGAGGTTGGCGGCAGGGCATCTGGATGGTCTGGTCAGGCCGCAGCCGCCGCTACGGGATACCCCGGCATTGGGACTCTACAGCAGCGCCAAAGACCTTGGACGCCTGATGCAGTCCCTGTTGCTTGGGCGTATACCCAATATCGATACTGAAATGATCTTGGAAATGTGGACCTCGCAGACGGCAAAGGGTCAGATTGCATTGGGTTACTCGCCTGGGCTGGGCTGGTTTATTGAGGATGACCAACTGCTCGGGCGTGTGGTGCGTCATGGTGGCAGCACAATGCTGTTTGGCGCTGAGATGGCAATGTTGCCGGATCATGAGCTTGGCGTAGTGGTGCTTGCCAATGGTGCGGGCAGCAACAAGGCGGCCCGCAAACTTGCAGCGACGATTCTGGCGCTCGCGGTAAAGGTGCGCGGAACGGCTAACGAACCGGCGCCGATCCGCTCGCCGGACATGATGGCTGCATTGCCCGAGACCCCTTCAGGCGGTTATGCAACCGATCTTGGACTGCTGATGGTGGATCCCGAACATCCCCGCCTTTGCGCCTGCATCATCGAACGAGTCCTGGATATGGTGCGGTTTGATGACGGCAGTCTCGGGTTGACACCCGAGAGCGCGGCCAGTCTGCCCCCCTCCTACAGAGTGCTGGGTGAAATGCGTTTCCGTTCCCGCACTACCAATGATCTGGAGGTGCTGGTGGCGGAGCGGGACGGCCAGGAGTATGTGCTTGGCAGCCGAATTGAATCCCAGCCCTGGGATGAGGTCTGGAAAAAGCGCACCGGCAGTTACCGCACGATCAACCCTGATGGCGAGTTCAGCATCGAGGATCTGCGGCTAAGCACTGAAAGCGGGGTGCTCTGCCTTCATTATAAAGCGCCCCACCTCTCCGACAGTTCTATTCGTGTGCCACTGAAGCCCGTCTCCTCCACTGAGGCGGTCATAGAGGGGCTGGGTAGGGGACGGGGGGAAACTGTGCGCATCGTGGAGGTGGACGGCAAGCAGTGCATAAGGTTCTCCGGTTATATGGGTGAACCGGTCGAAGATAAATAGTGTCCGTCCGGAAACAATGATTTAACCACAAAGGACACGAAGAGCACGAAGTTGAAAGATTGATTAGCAATGAATTTTTTTCGTGTGCATCGTGGTTAGATATGGGTTTCCGGATAGATACAAATAAGATGGCCGGTTCTTGCTCCTTTGCGCGGCTACCATTACTCTGACAGGAGATCTGAATGCAATGTCTCTGAAGGAGTTTACATGGCAGTCGGGGAGATCGACCCGAAAATTGCGAATGCAGCGCGCAACGAGCAGCTGAAAGCGTTGCTCGCCGCCTGCACGCTGAAAGACCGTAAGGCATTTGCCCAGCTGTATGAGATGACTTCGTCGAAACTATATGGCGTTATCCTGCGTATCTTAGTTAGAGACACTTGGGCGCAGGACTGTTTGCAGGAGGCCTATATCAAGATCTGGAACAGTGCAGACAGCTATCGTCCCTACCTGGCCGCGCCGACTACCTGGATGGCAACCATTGCGCGCAACCAGGCACTGGATCTACTGCGTAGGCGGCGCCGGGAAGTGCAGATGGCGGAGCCGGAAAAACTGCTCGAAGCGTCGGACAGCAAAACGATGCCGCTGGAGCGGTTGCAGCAGAGTGATGAAGGGCGTCGTCTCAACGATTGCCTGGAACAGATAAAGAGCCAGCAGCGCCAGGTTATCGCCCTGGCCTACTTCAAGGGGTTGACCCATGAAGAGTTGGCGAGCCAGACGGGAACGCCCCTTGGCACGGCCAAGACATGGATACGTCGTGGACTTGAACAACTGAAGAGGTGTCTTGAACCATGACACAACAGAATCAAAAATCGCCGGCCCCAGACCTTGCGGGTGAATATGTGCTTGGTACCCTGCAGGGTGAGAGACAGGCTGATTTTGAACATCGTCTGAAAGAGGACACTGCGTTACAGGCCGAGGTGTCGGCCTGGGAACAGCGGTTTGCTCCGATGTTGGAGGCAATTGAGCCTGTGAAGCCACCTGTTGATGCCTGGCGCAACATTGAACAACGCCTTGATTCTTCATCCCAGCGGGATAAAGCGGGGATCTGGAGCAGTCTTGGTTTCTGGAGAAATCTGGGCATGGTCATGGCCAGCCTGGTGATGGTGCTGACGCTTACCCTCTTCGGTATAGACCGTGCTGATTTCGAAATGGATCGGGTGCTCGTAGTGATGAACGATCAGTCCCAGGCGGGCTGGATTATAGGTACCGCCGGTTCCGGCGGACAACTGCATGTGAAGGCTGTAGCGCCGACCCAAGTGCCTAAAGATAAGGTCTGCCAGCTCTGGATGGAGACCAACGATGGACGCTTGGTGTCGGTGGGCATACTACCTGAACGTGGTGCGGAACGGATGAATGTACCCGTATCCCTGCGAAGTGACAGTCGCTTCAAGATCAGTATTGAGCCGGTTGCGGAACTGCCGGCGACTAAACCCAGTGGAGAGTTCGTCTTTGAGGGTGGTTTGGCCAGTATTTGATTGCCACCCAAATCGCAGGAGTCATGAGGGATGGGGCTTCAGCGACACTCTCTCACGGTGAGCAGTAGTGGCCGGAGTCGATTCAGGTATGCAGAACCGGCAGTGACGGAACGCTTGTCATTGCTGGTTTTACTCTCTGGTCAGAACAGGAATCGACTCCGACCGTTTGACTATTGTCTGATGCCCTCTAAATAGAGACCCAACTCGACCTCCTTGGAGGCCGGGCCAATGTTGAAGTTGATGTTGTAGTCAGAAAGCTTCAACTTTGTGTGCCCCTCGAAACCACGACGGAAACCGCCCCAGGGATCCTTGCCTGCGCCGATTTGCCTAACATCGATGCTGATCGGTTTTGTCACGCCACGCAGGGTCAGGTTGCCTTTCAAGATACCCGTGTTGTCGCCATTTGAATGGTAACCGGTACTCACGAAACGGGCTTCCGGATAGCGTTTGACAAAGAGGAAATCCTC
The DNA here is from genome assembly GCA_036784775.1 of Chromatiales bacterium. Lineage (GTDB taxonomy): Bacteria > Pseudomonadota > Gammaproteobacteria > Chromatiales > Chromatiaceae > QGON01. The sequence continues at coordinate 15,662 of JAMJIN010000088.1, forward strand.
GCTTCGCAGATGTTTGTCCCGTTCCGCATGGTTAGAGTCGACACTGGCTGTGTTGATAATTACTTCTGCACCGGCGTTTGATGGATTCTTCTCGTCATAGCTGAATTTCCCACTGAACTTATCGAAGCGGCCAAGCAGCAGGCTATAGCCGAGATGTGGGATCTTGAACTGTATTGAGGCATGGGATCCCTTGGTGTCGATGACATAGTCTGCGGCGTATATACTGCCTGTTAGCGGCTGAGTAAAACCGCGCATAGATGGCGAAGGCCGCCTCGCTGCGTCGATACATCCTCCGTCAGAACGTCACATCC
>JAMJIN010000451.1:0-1456 GCA_036784775.1 Chromatiales bacterium
TCAACACAAAATGATGTAACTATACAAAACAAAGCATATTTAAATACTTTTTTTTTTAGTAAAGTGAAATTCTATTTTTAGCATCAGCGTCATGTGATTCAAGATGGCCGCTTGTCGACAACAAAATATATTTAAACTGGTGATATCTTAAAAACTACTCAAGATATTTCACTGCAATTTTAGTATGACATTCCTCATTAAAAAACACAGGAACTGGACTAAAATAAAAAATGAATTTGCTCCGCTGACATTCTTATGGCTAAATGAATTTCTGACATATATTTTCGCCATCTTATGATATATTGTAGCAGCTCTAACATAACATATACTCAAGATAATTGAATGATAATAGTCCAGTTCCTAGAGCAGTATGTCCTCTACAAGTGTTCCAAATTTCAAACTCATATCTCTGTTAGTATCAGAGGAATCTCCCTTACAATAACACAGCATAACGTGAAAACATAATTCTGAGAAAAACGATAAAACAGTTTTCGATAGTTTGTTTTTCACTTTAAAAGGCTCCAGCCTGGTAAGTGGAGTCCTTAACAGGTGCCTTTGACAATCCCTTTGTCTTTCTCAACTGCTTGGCAGACTTTGTGGACTGGCCGATCGCTGATGTAATGCGTTTCCTGTCGATCGCTTGTATCATTTCGATCATGTTGTGCCCGCATTTCAATCTCAACAGTTCGAACACTCCTAACCGTCCTCGCTCTCCTTCATTATATACCAGCACTGCATCACAGACAGCTATTTCTAAGCGTGTCCTGCCAACAAACACTGTCTTGGGACATCTTGCCCAGATCATGTTGTGTAGCGACTCGTTGGCATTCTGAGTGCCACCGTGGGCGCACTTCTCCAACAGGTCATCACTGCTAAGCTTCTCAAACACCGGTTTGATCGCTTTCATCACATGCTTTGGCAGTGCACTCTTGTTGGCCCTTTCTAAGTCCTTTTCAGGACCAACAGCTGGGCAGCTTATGCCACAGTAAGAATGGTCTTTTCCCCTGTGACGCCAAATCGCCCATATGGCTCTTTTCATAGCGACAGTGTCACCAGGGTGGTCCCGGATTGCCCCGCCGTAGTGACCTTGAATCGACTTTATCGCCCTCTGCGTCAATCTGCCAGCACCACCAATTCCTTTGAACTTTGCTGTGCCTTCCTTGAATTGTTTTCCCTTCATTTCGCTGACAGTGTCAATCAGCCGCTTCCCCATTCGTTTCTGCACATGTCCGCAGCACTCTAGCTTGCTGATGTCGTTCTCGGGGTAAATGGGGGGATCAGCACTGGCAACAGTGTGGTAACTCTTGGAATCACCATCCCCCAGATACCCTGTGTACACAAGTCCATGCTTTTCTTCACTACGCCGAAAGATTTTCAGCATGCCATCTGGCTCCATAGCACCAGCCGAACCATCATGGTTTTTTTGGCACCGGCCCTTGTGATTTTCATACCATGC
>JAMJIN010000452.1:0-1455 GCA_036784775.1 Chromatiales bacterium
TTATGTGTGAGCTAACATGCATCACAAGCACTGGTATAGTATCTTACGTCAATGAGTATAGTGTCCATAAAGTCCATCAGGGAAATGTACATGGTAAAGTAAACAATTAGCACAGTTGCACAAATAGAACAAAAGCATAGTAGAATAATGGGTGGCCTTTAGCGCCTGCCCTAGCTAGTATGGACCCGGGATAACATACGGGACCATGCTATCTGACCTTGATACGTATTAAGATCTTGGCTGATTGTGAAGATTACTTGTGGTAGTGTAACCATATACCATATGATAGCCGTTGTATTGCGTTGCGGTGACTATTTTCTGCTGGATAAGATCCATTCCTTTGGGTCGTACCTTTTTGGCGGAACTATAGATCGTCTGGGGCGTGGTGCACCGGGGTCGGGAACGATCGGCTCATTCACGGTTTCTGACAGTGTCATTTTTCCAGCGGTGCCAGCGTGTTGTCGTTCTGGTGAGGCATGCAGTGAAGAAGGGGCGGCGACCGTCCCCTTATCAGTTAGTGACGGGTTGACAGGAGGCTCAGGTGGTGTGCGTTGAAGCACTGGGATCACCCTGTCGATAGTGTGTGACAACACTGGCTGGATTGAGCTGCTTTCCTTTGCTGGGACAATGGCGGTCCACTGGGGTGGTACAGCTTGCTGTGAATTTGTAAGTAGTTGTTGAGTGGCGACGGGGCTATGGTCGAATGGCTTGTACAGCTGGAACTTCCTTAGGAATTTGCGATTACGGAGAGTCACCCTGCCGGAACCATCCACCCTTATGACATATTGATCGTGTTGTTTCACCTCTACGACGACGCCAGTCTTATCCCATTTGTTGGGGTCATTGCCGCTCTGGTTCTGGATGCGCACATGATCTCCGAGTCGTAAAGGGGGTAGTTGCTTGGTGTGCTCGCTAAGACGCTCCTCGGCGCGCGTATGTCGCTTACGGAGTGCAGATTCTCTCAGGCCAGAGTTGTCTACCCAGACCTTGTGGGGTGTGTAACGGCCGGGCAGCACAGGAATGAAGTCTCTAATGCTGCGTCCGAACACGATCATGGCTGGAGACATCTTTGTATCCTGATCGGGGGTGTTCCTATATTGTAGCATGGCTCTCTGAAATGAGGGTGTATCCAATTCCCCATTTGGATCTGTATTGTGAATCAACAGACGCTTGCAGGATTTCACGCCAATCTCAGCCCTGCAGTTGGAATGCGGGTACGCCACTGATGATAGGCGGTGTCGGACACCCCATGATTTAAGGAACAAATATGGAGATAGTTGGAGCTTGGTGTCTGGCATACCATCTTCAATGGTTTCGAGAAGCCTGAACATTATTGGATCGCTGGTTGTGGCCTCTCTAACCTTATTCCATGTCACAGCGGCCATCCCCTCCAGAGCATGTGCTGCAGCCACAGTTATTTCGGCATCGATGCCGGCCGAACAGTCAGGCGCTTCC
>JAMJIN010000453.1:0-1170 GCA_036784775.1 Chromatiales bacterium
GTACTGCGAGCTGGGGGAGTCAGTCACGTAATGTACAAACTTCACCTCCTCGCTGAGGTCTTCACGGATCCTGGGGATACGTTCCTTCAGGAACTGAATCACTGTCGGAGCAGTGTGACGCCTTTCGTCGGTGACCAGTACGTATGACTTGTGCAGCAGAGTGTTGTTGCTGCGGTAGTGAACGAGCACCGGGTCGGTGGTTATTTCGCTCGCGAAGAACCTGACTGGATTTCATCACTGGTGCAGGACGTCCAGTTTTCACCGAAGTCCATCTGCTCGGTCACGTGTCCGGGGGGGGGAGAGTGTCCTTCGAGGTGTGAACAGCTCTGTATTGGGCAATGACACGCTGGACGTGAGCCTTGGATGTCGCCATGAGCCCGACTCGACCTTCTCAGCGGAGTACTCGACCCGTTTCACTTGAACCTTGGTCATCTCGCCATATTGCACTGGGACTGTGCGCCATTCACAGATGCGGTCAGTTTCTCCTCCAAAGTTACCCGGGCCTGTTCCTCGCTGGTCTCTCTCAAAATCTTCAGGGCTGGGGTTGAAACGCAGACGAGACACAGCCTTCAACATGAGACGCATGTTTTCGTGTGTCTTACAAAGACAAGAGTTTATGGTGTTGTACCCGACGAGTTTGACATATCGGAACTTGGCGCGGACACGTGAAAAGAAGCTGAAGCTGCACTTGATGCCCGGGTCGCGAGAAGCAGCTTTCGGTGGAGGATGTGGAGGTAATCATACAGAATGTACTTTTGATACTGCTCCTTGCCGGTGGTGACCGTGTCGTTCTTCCCATGCATGCGCGCTGCATTGTCCGGGCGCTTCAGGAAGCGCTGCACCAGCTCTTCCTTTGACAGATAGTCAGCACGGCGAAGCTAAAGTCACTTCCGACGGTACCTCTTTCCCAAATCCCTCGATACCCCGAGCTCCTTGCCCAGTGGACTGGCGTAGCGGCTGGTCCTGGCAGAGTTAAGCTTCAACACGGCCATGCTCATTCGCAGATGGTTCCGAAACTTTGGGGGCGTTCCTAGGTGAGATGCCGTCGGAGTGCAGCAGGTCCTCCGCAGTGTTCGGGAGACTGCAGGCCTGTGTCACGTCGGTCACAATGGGCAGCACCGGTGTAGGCTGAGGAGAAGGGCACGGCTCATGCGCTGTGCTGCGTGACGG
>JAMJIN010000089.1:0-15968 GCA_036784775.1 Chromatiales bacterium
GCCCTTGCCCTTCGCTGAGTGGACATAGGGATGAGTGTAATGAGTGCTATTCGCTTCGATCTCCAAGTGCCTGGGTTGTAAGAAGTACATCGCAACGATACTCCGTCAGATTAGGTATTTCGCGGCGTGGGCGCCACTCCTACCGAGTCATGGCAATGAGATTCCGCGAATTAATATATTTCTATAATTCTTATTATTATCAATAAGATAAATAATAATACCACCCAGAGCATTCTTGAAAAAAACCCGTTTCGGACCCATTATTAAAGTAGGACAGGGTAAATCTGAAGAGGAGGTCATTATGAACATCGCACGATATGATCCCTGGCAGATGATGGACGAATGGCGTCGGGATATGGACCGGCCCCTCACCTCACGCGATCGGGATGATATATCCCATGTGGTTGGCGGCGACTGGGTACCGGCGGTCGACATCAAGGAAGAGGATGATCGGTATGTACTGCATGCGGATATCCCGGGTGTGGCACCGGAGGATATCGAAGTCACCATGGAGAATGGTGTTCTGAGTATCCGGGGCGAACGAAAATTCGAGAAGACGGAGGAGAAAGAGAACTACAAGCGTGTCGAACGCGCTCGCGGTGTTTTCTATCGCCGTTTTACACTCCCGGATCACACTGACCCGGAAGGCATTAAAGCCACCGGTGACAATGGTGTGCTCAAGGTCATCATTCCCAAGACGCCCATCACATCGCCGAAGCGGATCGAGGTGAGCCATTAAATCACTCCGCCGCAAGCGGAAAGGGTGTTAAATGGATAGGAGCGGCGCCACCGCTGCGATTGCTCCGTAGACGGATAAATCGCGGCGAGGCACCGCTCCTATTTTACGGGTTTTCTTTCCAGGCGAGCGCCTGTTGGTAGAGCGCGTTCTTTTTCTCACCGGTGATCTTCGCCGCCAGTGCAGCGGCCTGCTTTAAGGGCAATTCATCCAGCAGCACCTTGAGTACCTGTTCGGTTTCCACAGTCTTTTGATCAGACTGCCCTCTCCCCGCCCCCTGCACCAGGACGACAAACTCGCCCTTCTGCTGATTGGGATCTTCCGCGACGATTTCGATCAGCGCATCGAGTCGCCCGCGTAACAGGGTCTCATGCACCTTGGTCAACTCGCGGGCCACCACTGACTCCCGCTCTGCACCAAACACCTCGGCCATATCCTTGAGGGCAGAGAGTATCCGGTGGCTCGATTCATAGAACACCAGGGTGGCACTTTCGGCCGTCAGGTCCTGAAGCCAACGTTGACGAGCGGATGATTGCCGGGGCGGAAACCCGGCAAAGAGGAAGCGGTCTGTGGGCAGACCCGCCACGGAAAGCGCGCATGTCGCAGCGCTGACCCCAGGCACAGGCACTACCGGGATGCCCAGGCGGCCCGCCTCCCGCACCAGCGGAAAACCGGGGTCACTGATCAGCGGCGTACCCGCATCCGAGACCAGCGCGAGGGATTGTCCCTCCTCCAGCTGCCGCAGCAATCGCCCCATCACCTCCCGCTCGTTATGTTCGTGCAGGGCCACCATTTGCGTAGAGATGCCGTAGTGTCTGAGCAGGGGACGGGTGTGCCTTGTGTCCTCCGCCGCAATGAGGTCTACCGTCTCCAATACCCTGACGGCACGCACAGAAAAATCATCGAGATTGCCGATAGGGGTGGCAACAACGTAAAGTACGCCCTTTGATAACATAGATACCTATTTAAACAGGAGCTGGCCGGATTCCCATCCTGCACACCCGGCCGAGACCATGCAAGTGATTCAACGTATTTCGCCGCTACTGCTGATCCTCTCCCTGCTGCTTCTGTTCCAGGGCTGCACCGCACCCGTCACAAAACCCGATGTCGAACCTGAAAAGGATGCGGCCATCCTGCGGCAGCAGGCCGATAGCCTCATCGAGGCTGAAGCGTTTGCCGCGGCGGCTGTGCTGATCGAGTCACTGGCCCGCGACAGCCTTCCTCCCCGGCTGGAGGATCTGCTGCTGGAGGCGGCGGAAAACTGGGCCAAGGCGGGTAATTGGGAAAAGAGTGAATCCCTGACCAATGAGATCCGCAGCCCCGGCAGCGATGCAGAGTTCATCCTGCGGCTGCGTATGCTGCAGGCAGAAAGACTGTTGCAACTGGGCCAGGTCGATCAGGCACTGGATCTGATGCAACCTCCCCCAGGCCCGGAAAACTCTCTCGGTCTGCGCCAGCGGTTTCACAAAAACGTTGCGGAGAGTTTTCGCCTCGTTGGCAATCTTCTGGAGAGTGCCCGGGAGCTGGGCGAACTCGATATGTTATTGCTCGACCCCGAGCGTCGCCTGAAGAATCAGGCCATGCTGATTCAGACCCTCTCCGCCATGACCGATACTGCACTCGCACTGCTGCAGCCAAATCCACCAGGCACCTTGGGCGGCTGGATGGACCTTGCCCGAATCGTCAAGAACCGTGGCGACGACCCGGCGATTGTCGAGACACAATTGGATGCCTGGCGGGAGGAGTACCAAAACCATCCCGCCCTCCCGTCACTGCTTGTCGGCTATTTCGATCAGGACAAGTCTCTGCTTGAACAGGTCAGTCACATCGCAATACTTCTGCCCCGTACCGGCCCTTACGCCAAAGTGGCTGCCGCTGCGCGCGACGGGTTCATGTCGGCCTGGTATCAGCGGCCGGCCAATAACCGTCCTGAACTGCGTTTTTATGACAGCAGCGACCCCACCAAGATCATCGATATCTATCAGCTGGCGATCGACCAAGGCGCAAAAACGGCGGTCGGACCGATCAGCAAAGCGGCGCTCAAGGCCCTGCTGCAAAAGGAAAACTTCGAGATCCAGTTGCTTGCCCTCAACCGTACAAACGGCGAGCCCCATCCATCCGCAAACTTCTTCCAGTTTGGCCTCTCGCCAGAGGATGAAGCTGAGCAGGTAGCCGAACGCGCCTGGCTCGATGGTTTCGGCAACGCCTTGGTACTGACACCCACGGGAAGCTGGGGCGACCGGGTCTATGAAAGTTTTCGGGAACGTTGGGAATCACTTGGCGGCCGGACAGTCGAACAGCAGTCCTACATCGCCAAGGAGAACGATTTCTCCACTCCCATCCGAAAACTGCTCAATATCGATGAGAGCAACGCCCGCAAGCAGGCAGTACAACAGGTGCTGGGGGAGTCTTTGGAATACGAGCCGAGGCGCCGGGCAGATGCCGACTTCATCTTCCTCGCCGCCCGCCCACAAAAAGCGCGACAGCTGCGTCCTCAACTGCAGTTCCACCACGCGGGGGATCTGCCGGTCTATGCCACCTCCCACATCTACAGCGGCAAACAGGCGCAGGAAAAAGACAAGGATATCGGCAAGATCAAGTTCGTCGACATTCCCTGGCTGCTGGAAGATGACCATCAGCAACCCCTGTCACGCAGCAGTCTGGCAAAGCTTCTGCCAGAAGTGGAAGAGCGTTATACCCGACTCTACGCCATGGGCATCGATGCCTTCAATCTGCTGCCCCACCTGCAACAGCTGAGCGATCAACCTGGACTCACACAGGACGGCAAAACCGGCAACCTCTACATCGATACATCAAACCGACTACACCGCCAGCTCGCTTGGGCTGAAATGGCGGATGGCAAAGTCAGGATAAGCGGCTTCGCCCCCCGCATGGAGGTACCGGAAAACACGCAATCCCCTAATTATCCAATCCAGGGTTTACCTGACGAATCCACTACAATCACGACGGACAACCTGCCTCAAGAGACGGTTGAAACCTCCGTTACCCCAAGCGTGGCCCCACAGAGGCCATGAGAAAGGCCAGCCATCTGCGCAAGGGCGAACTGGCGGAAACCCTTGCCTGCAGTCATTTACAGCAGACGGGGCTGCAACTTGTCGAGAAGAACTACCATTGCAAGGGAGGAGAGATCGACCTCATCATGCGGGATGGTGAGAGTCTGGTATTTGTCGAGGTGCGATTCCGCAAGAACAGCAGTTTTGGCTCGGCGGCCGAGTCGGTCACAGCGAGCAAGCAGCGCAAACTGATCACTGCAGCCAGCCACTATCTGCAACGGCAACGCAACTCATGGCCCTGCCGCTTCGACGTGGTGGGCATCACCGGCGAACACGACCCCAACATTGAATGGATCAAGGACGCCTTCCAGAGCGCCTGATCTACAGGTAGTCTATAGAACCATGGAACTGAACGACCGAATCAAACAGATTTTTGAGCAGAGCATCCAGACAAAAATCGAGGCGATGCCGCTGCTGGTCGATCCGATTGCCGGCGCCGCAGAGCTTATCGTGGCTCAGTTATTGGAGGGCTGCAAAATATTGAGCTGCGGTAACGGCGGCTCCGCCGGAGATGCCCAGCACTTCTCATCCGAAATGCTCAACCGTTTCGAACGGGAGCGCCCCGGCCTGCCCGCCATCGCCCTTACCACTGACACCTCGACCCTCACATCGATCGCCAACGACTACAGTTACGAACGGGTCTTCGCACGACAGATCGAGGCACTGGGTCAGCCCGGAGATCTACTGCTGGCGATATCCACCAGCGGCAATTCGAACAACGTCAGTGCGGCCATCGAAGCGGCCCATGAACGGGAGATGGCTGTCATCGCCCTGACCGGCAAAGAAGGTGGGGAGGCGGCGAAACTCCTGGTGCCTGGCGATGTCGAAATTCGCGTACCGTCGGGCTCAACCGCCCGCATTCAGGAAGTTCACCTTCTGGTTATACACTGCCTGTGTGATCTGGTGGACCAACAGCTATTGGGAAGTGAATAAAATGCAGCAATCAAAATCGATCATCCTCGCCATCGTTCTGCTCACCGGTTCGCTACTGCAAGGCTGCGCCGCTGTCATCGTCGGCGGCGCGGCCACCACAGCCAGTGTGGCCCATGATCGCCGCACTACCGGTGTCATCGTGGAAGATCAATCCATCGAACTAAAAGCGATGGAGCGGCTCGGCAGCGATGACTATCTCAACGAACACAGCAAAATCAGCATCACCAGTTATAACATGGTGGTACTGCTCTCCGGCCAAGCCGAGACAGATGCGATCCGTGCCAAGGCGGAGCAGATGGTAAAAGGCGTTGAACGTGTCCGCCGGGTGGTCAATGAACTGGAGATCGGTACCGCAGCCTCCATTGGGGAGCGGACCCGCGACTCAGCCCTCACCACCGAGGTAAAATTCAAGCTGACCAGTGTCGACCTGCCCGATTTTGACACCCTGCGGGTCAAGGTCGTCACGGAGCGCGGCGTTGTTTTTCTGATGGGACTCCTCACCCAGGCCGAAGGCGATGCAGTGACCGAACTGGTCCGGCACATCAGCGGCGTTCGCCGGGTGGTGCGGGTTTTCGAGTACATCTAGATTCAACCCAGGTTGAACACCTCATCACTGCGCAAGGCCCTGGCGGGGATCGTCGGCAACGACTCGGTACTCACCGACCCCGCCGACTGCCTGCCCTACGGCTACGATAACAGCCGCCTGCAGGCAATGCCGCAAGCGGTGGTCTTCGCCACCGAACACTCGCAGGTGGCGGCACTCGCCCGTTTCTGCCACGAGCAACGGATCAGCCTGGTTGCCAGAGGCACGGGAACCGGTACCACCGGCGCCACTGTACCCATCGAGGGCGGCGTCCTGCTCTCCCTGGAACGCATGAATCGTATCCTGGAGATCGATCCCGACAACCGCCTGGCCAAGGTGGAGCCGGGGGTTACCAATCAGATGCTGCAGACGGCACTGGCGGAAAAGGGGTTTTTCTGGCCACCAGACCCAACCAGCGCATTGATCTGCACCATCGGCGGAAACCTTGCCTACAATTCCGCGGGTCCCCGGGCGGTAAAATATGGAACTCCCCGCGAGAACACCCTCGGCCTCAGGGCGGTCCTCGGCAACGGTCAAACCATCCACACCGGAGTCAATACCACCAAGGGCGTGGTGGGTTACGACCTCACCCGCCTGCTGATCGGTTCCGAGGGTACGCTGGGTCTGATAACAGAAGCCACCCTCAAGCTGACTCCGCTGCCGGAGACCAAACGAACCATGCAGGCCAGTTACAAGGATATCCACGCCGCCGCCCATGCGGTTTCCGCCATCATGGCACAGCCTGTCACCCCCTGTGCGCTGGAGTTCATGGACGGTGCGGCACTGGCGATGGTACGGGACTTTTCGGATCGCGAACTCGATCCCGCAGTGGGTGCGCTGTTGATGATCGAGGTGGACGGTCCCGCACACAGCATTGAGAATGAGACCGCCGCCATCTCGGAAGCGGCATCCAATCAGGGTCTGCTGGAGATACACACTGCAGAGACAACTGAGGCGGTCGTTTCACTCTGGAAGACCCGCAAGGCGCTCTCACCGGCACTGCGCAATGTGGCACCCAAAAAGATCAATGAGGATGTGGTGGTGCCCGTCTCGCGTATCCCCGATCTGATAGGCGGCCTGGAGAGACTCTCCGCCGACACCGGCATCACCATCATCAACTTCGGCCATGCCGGGAACGGCAATATCCATGTCAACCTGCTGTTGGACCCGGATGACCCTGAGCAGATGAGCCTTGGCGAGATATGCCTGAGCCGCCTTTTCGATCTAACCCTGAACCTCGGCGGCACCCTCTCCGGTGAACATGGTATCGGTCTGGTCAAACAGCCCTATATCGATCGTGAGATAGATCCGGTTACCCTGGAACTGATGCGTTGCATCAAACGACAGTTCGACCCCCGAAATATTCTCAATCCGGGAAAAGTGTTCCCCAGCACCGCTTAGTTTTGTGACCCGGGCTTCAGATTCCGGCCGTTCTGCCGACTCAATGTGAAGTAGTTCCTAAATATTCCTGTTTTCGGTCGTAATCTGAAATCACAGGAGAGGGATAAAACCAGGGAGAGGCCAATTAGATCCGGTGACGACTTCGCAGAGGCAATCAACATGAACAACCTGAGACAAAAATCCTTGAGCTTGGCCCTGTTGCTTGCGATTGGCACCACCTCGACCTGCATACTCGCAGAAGAGCGAACCCTGACCGTCGACGAAGAGGGTTTCTGCACCAGTCTCAGAACGGTAGACACCTCAGCTCTGTCGAAACAGCTTCGTAGCCTGCAACAGAATCTGAAAAACCAGCAAATCGCGCTTCAGCAACGCGTAGAGAAAGGCGCCTTTGGTGTCCTGGATGTCGCCATTACTATTCTTGCCCCTGGCGGCCTGGTCTACGCCGCAGTCAAGCAGCAGACCCATTATCAGGCGAAAAATCAGCTCGCGCAGGTCTCGACCGATGTCAATCAGCTCTCTGTCGATCTGCTGAACTTCAACGAGGCCAACGGCAGCTATCAGGTAGCCGCTCTGCAATAAGACCGCGTTCAGCCTGTAGGCCTGATCAAGCGTAGCGGATCAGGCAATAAAAAACCGGCATCAAGCCGGTTTTTTATTGCCTGTCAGTGATTAAAGATCAATCAACCTGACGCCGCAGCGGGCACTGGGTGCGATCATACTCATCGCCCAGACCATCCCAGGCATAGTTCAGAGCGAACTGGATACGCGAGAAGAAATGGTCCGGCCCAATCTCTTCAAGCAGGTGAGTACTACGGATAGTATCCATAAACTGCTTCTTCATCCGCGCCACCAGAAATTCGATATTGTTCGATTTCAGACGCTCGGCCAGATGCCGCAACACCTCTTCACCGGTGGAGTCGATCTGGTTGATACCCTCACCATCGATTACGATGTAACGCAGGTCGGGTTTACTCGCCACCAGCTCCAGTACTTTGTCTTCAAAATATCCGGCATTGGCAAAATAGAGCGAACCATCGAAACGCAATAACTGGATATAGTCACTGGTGGGCAGAGGATGCACGCTGATATCCCGCATGGTCCCATCATGATAGCGGGAGAGCACTGCCACGCGCGGGCGCATGGAACGCACGATGAAAAGTGCAATAGAGAGTACCAGACCCACCAAAATACCGATCTCCAGATGCGGCGCCATATAAAGCGTGAGCAACATGGTGACCACCGCCACGATCGCATCCTGCTTTTCAGCTTTCCAGGCATGGATGATCGGTTCAATCTTGATCAAATTGATAACCGCCAGAATGATGACCGAGGCCAACGTCGCCTGTGGCAGATGGTAGAGTAGCGGGGTCAGGAACAGCAGTGTTATACCCACCACCAGGCCCGTGACGACCGAGGAGAAACCGGTGACTGCCCCATTGTCGATATTGACCGCGGAGCGGGAGAAGGAACCGGAGACCGGATAGCCGGAGAAGAGACCGGAGGTGATGTTACTCAGGCCCTGTCCGATCAGCTCCTGGTTGGCATCCAGCTTCTGGCGTGTACGAGCAGCCATGGCCTTGGCGATGGAGATGGCCTCCATGAAGCCGATCAGTGAAATGATCACCGCAGTGGCCATCAACTGTGTAGCTATGTCCCAGTCGATGCCAGTGGGTAAGGAGATGGGAGGTAGTCCGGCAGGGATATTGCCCACAACCTTGCCGCCCATTCCACCCTCAAAACCGAGCAACCAGGCCCCGACGGTAGTCACCACCACAGCCGCCAGCACGTTGGGGATCTTCGGCATATATTTCTTTAGCCCGACCATAATACCGATGGCCACCACGGCAAATGCCAGCGTCGCCATGTGCGTCCCATCCACGGCCGCAACAAGCACATTGTAGACTTTCTCATAGTGGTGGGGCGCACTCTCTGCGGTCACGCCGAACAGCTTGCTCAACTGGGAGGTGGCAATGATGATGGCCCCGGCATTCGTGAAGCCGACCACCACAGGATGAGAGAGCAGATCGACCAGCACGCCGAGACGCAGCAGACCGAGCGAGATTTGAAATACACCGACGAATAGTGCCAACAGCACCGCATAGATGAGGAAACCCTCAGGATTGGCTGCGGCGATCGGCTCCAGTGCCGCCGCCGTCATCAGGGAGACCACTGCAACAGGTCCGGTTGCCAACTGCCGGGATGAGCCGAAGATGGCCGCGATCATGGGCGGCAGAAAGGAGGCGTAAAGACCGTAATAGGCGGGCAAACCTGCCAGTTGGGCGTAGGCCATGGACTGAGGGACCAGCACCAGCGCGACAGTGATACCCGCAAGAATATCGGCCTTCAGGATCTTGCCGTCGCGCAGTTCGCCGATCCATCCGAAAAACGGCAGGAAACATTGCCGCAAGTAAGCGACTACGTCGTTTAGCCCAATCACTGTAACCCCCTGAAAAAAATAAAGTTAATTACCACTATCTAGCTGCAGAATGAGCAGCGGAATCCTACGGTGAGGAATGCCTGACACCCTGTATTCCAGCAGACCGACCCAGCGCCGCCCATCGATAATTCGGGTAGCATATAAGTTTATCCTAATTAACTACTTTTTACGAGGGCACACCGACTAGTAATGCAGCGATTCAATAAATCTGCAGTAACATACGCTAAAGTGATATAAAATCCTGCCGTTACTAAAGGACATGAAGGCAGCATCTCGACTATAATATTGCCCGCAAAATGATGCCAATCACGACACTAATAACTTCCAAAGGAGCAAGCGCCGTGCGATTCCTGTTACCACTTCTATTCCTGATTCTACCTGGAATCGGCCTTGCGTCCGGACGTGGTGAAAACCACCTGATTCTTACCGACCACTGGGTGGGTTTCACGGCTATCGCCATCTTCGTTGTGGCCTATCTGCTGGTAATGGCGGAAGAGTTCACCCACCTGCGCAAATCCAAACCGGTGATTCTGGCTGCAGGCCTGATCTGGGCCATCGTTGCCTGGTACTATCAGCAACACGGCCTGCCCCACGCAGCGGAAGCAGCTGTACGGCACAACCTGCTGGAATACGCCGAATTGATGTTGTTCCTGCTGGTAGCGATGACCTATATCAACGCCATGGATGAACGCAACGTTTTTGAAAAACTGCGCTCCTGGCTGGTGGCCAAGGGTTTCGGCTTCCGGCAACTCTTCTGGATTACCGGCGGACTCGCCTTCTTCATCTCCCCGATCGCCGACAACCTGACCACTGCCCTGCTGATGTGCGCGGTGGTACTGGCAGTTGGGGGCAGCAACAACAAGTTCGTACTGCTCGCCTGCATCAACATTGTAGTTGCGGCCAATGCCGGCGGCGCTTTCAGTCCCTTCGGCGACATCACCACCCTGATGGTATGGCAGAAGAACATCACCACTGCTCAGGGCACCGTCGATTTTTTCGAGTTCTTCAATCTCTTTCTCCCCTCGGTAGTCAACTGGCTGATACCAGCAATTATCATGACCTTCGCCGTACCCAATGAAAAACCTGAAGGCGGCGGCGAAGATGTCGAAATGAAGCGCGGCGCCAAACGCATTATCTTTCTGTTCCTGGCCACTATCATCACCGCGGTGAGTTTCCACAATTTCATCCACATGCCACCCGTGATCGGCATGCTGACCGGCCTGGCCTACCTGCAGTTCTTCGGCTTCTATCTGAAAAAGACCTACCATAAAGAGCTGATCACCACCAATGGTGACGCCTCCACCGAGCTGGAGCACAACGAGCAGATGGGTGACCCCATCGCCTTCGATGTTTTCAACAAAATTGCCCGGGCGGAGTGGGATACCCTGCTCTTCTTCTATGGCGTGGTGCTCTGTGTCGGCGGCCTGGGTTTCATCGGCTACCTGGCACTGGCCTCCGATGTCATGTACACCCAGTGGGGCGTCACCATGGGCCTCAGCCCTGCGATGAATGCCACCCCAGCCAATATAGCCGTAGGTGTGCTCTCCGCCATCGTCGATAATATTCCTGTGATGTTCGCGGTGCTCACCATGATGCCGGAGATGTCCGAAGGTCAATGGCTGCTGGCAACCCTGACCGCCGGGGTCGGCGGCAGCATGCTCTCCATCGGCTCCGCCGCCGGCGTAGCACTGATGGGTCAGGCCCGGGGCAAATACACATTCTTTGGCCACATGAAATGGATGCCGGTGATAGCCTTGGGCTACGTGGCCAGCATATTCACCCACATCTGGATCAACTCGCACCTCTTCTGACTCTGCCCCAAGGAACCTCTAAAGGCCCACCAACGGGTGGGCCTTTTACCTATCCCTTCCGCCCCGGTGGAATTACCCATTCTCCGTGGTATAGTTGGCCCCACTCAGAATTCATGGCTTGCCGGAATCCGAACAGTACCGCACCCTTTGGGTCGGTTTTCGGCCAGGTCAAAACGCTTGTACAGGGGAGTAATTCATGTCTAAGAAACACCCAATCGTAGCAGTTACCGGTTCTTCCGGCGCCGGCACCACTACCGTCAAGCGCGCCCTGGAACACATCTTCTTCCGCGATGGTTTCACGCCAGCCATAGTCGAGGGCGACAGCTTCCACCGCTATGACCGCGTCGAGATGCGTGAGAAGATGACTGGCGGCATGTCCCATTTCGGCCCCGAAGCAAACCGTTTCGACAAGATCGCAGAGCTGTTCAAGACATACGGTGAGACGGGTGCCGGGCAAAAACGCTACTACCTGCACTCAGAAGATGAGGCCTCCGAACACAACGCCCGTCTTGGCGTTGACAAGAAACCAGGTGAATTCACCCCTTGGGAGACGATCCAGGAAGGTACTGACCTGCTGTTTTACGAAGGCCTGCATGGTCTGGCAGTAAACGGTGAAGACGACTTCTCCCAGCACGTGGACCTGGGCGTGGGTGTAGTCCCTATCGTCAATCTGGAGTGGATTCAGAAGATCTTCCGGGACAACGCCGAGCGTGGTTACAGCGAGGAGGCCATCGTCGACACCATCATGCGACGCATGCCCGACTACATCAACCACATCACCCCGCAGTTCTCACGTACGGACATCAACTTCCAGCGCGTACCCACGGTTGACACCTCCAACCCTTTCATTGCACGTGATATCCCAACACCGGACGAGAGTTTCGTGGTCATCCGTTTCAAGGATGCTGGCAAGTTTGGCACCGACTTCCCTTACCTGCTCAACATGATCGACAGCTCTTTCATGTCACGCCGTAACTCGATCGTTGTGCCTGGCGGCAAGATGGGCTTCGCCATGGAGATCATCCTGCAACCAATCATCGAACAGATGATGGATGCGCGTTAGATCCAGCGCCTGCCTCCGAAAAAAAACCGCGGCGACCTAACGGTCGCCGCGGTTTTTTTTGGCCCTAGTCGTATTCCCGGTCTTTCCAGTTTCGCAGCGCGGTAAAGACCGCTTCATCACCGAAAAGTTTTTTTCCGGCGTAACCTTCAGCGGCGGTTATCACATCCCTCACACCTGTTCGCAAGAAGGGGTTTGTGGCCAGTTCGGTGGCCAGCGGTGCGGGGAGAGTCGGCCTGCCGGACTCCCGGCTGGCCCGGTCTGCCAGCAAGCGCAATTTGATCGCCTCGCTCTCCGGTTCCACCCAGGCGGCAAAACCCAGGTTATCCAGCGTGTACTCATGGGCGCAGTAGACCTGGGTCTCCACAGGCAAGCCGGCAAAACGTGCCAGTGATGTGGCCAGTGCCTCATGCGTACCATCAAAGACTCTCCCGCATCCGGCCGCGAAGAGCGTATCGCCGCAAAACAGGGCGTTTTCACCGAGATAGGAGACGTGACCGGCGGTATGACCGGGGGTATCAAGCACCCTGAACCTCGTCGTCATTCCGGGCAGTTCGATCAAATCGCCCTCGGTTACCCGCCGGTTCACGCCAGGTATCGGCTCCTTTGCAGGGCCGAATATCTCGGCATTCGGAAACCGCTGCAGCAGGCCGGGAATCCCACCGACATGGTCGTAGTGGTGATGAGTCACAAGAATTGCACCCAGCTCCAGGGATGCCTGTTCCAGGTATGCCGCCACCGGCCCCGTTTCTCCGGGATCCACCACAGCAGCAAGGGAGACGCCCGGCTCGGTTATCAGCCAGATATAATTGTCATCAAAACTGGGGATCGGGGTGACATCGAACATAGGAGCAGGCCGTGTCAGGCAGACGATTTCACTGCTTTCAGCGGATTCGCCTGCAACGCCTGATTCACAGACGCCAGAATACCCGCCACATCCAGACCACATTCGCTGAGTTGTTCCTGGTGGCTCGCATGATGGATATATCGATCCGGCAGACCAAGATTCATCACCCGCACCTGGTGTCCAACCCTGGCCAGATACTCGTTGACCGCCGAACCTGCGCCACCCTGAACCAGGTTCTCTTCCAGGGTCACCAGAATCTCATGCCGTGATGCCAAATCGAGAATCAGCGCCTCATCCAGCGGTTTTACGAAGCGCATATTGGCAACCGTGGCATCCAGGGACTCCGCCACCTCCAGCGCCGGCGCCAGCAGGGAACCAAAGGCCAGCAGGGCGACCCGCTGCCCATCCCGCCGAATCTCGCCCTTGCCCAGCGGCATAGGGTGAACGGGGCGAGTGACGGCCACGCCCGGGCCGCTTCCCCGAGGATAACGAACCATCGCCGGCCCAACGTATTCGTAGGCGGTCTGCAGCATCCTGCTGCACTCATCTTCATCTGCCGGGGTCATAACCACCATATTCGGCACTACCCGGACGAAGCTCAGATCAAGGCTGCCGGCATGGGTCGCGCCATCCGCACCCACCTGTCCGGCACGATCCACCGCAAACGTGACATCGAGATTCTGCAGGGCAATGTCGTGTAGCAACTGATCGTAGGCCCGCTGTAAAAAGGAGGAGTAGATAGCCACCACCGGTTTCACTCCCTCACAGGCGAGACCGGCAGCAAAGGTCAGGGCATGCTGTTCCGCGATGCCGACATCGAAATAGCGCTTGGGAAACTGTCGGGAGAAATCAACCAAACCGGAGCCTTCACACATGGCAGGCGTGATGGCCACCAGTTTTTCATCTTCTGCCGCCGCATGACAAAGCCAGTCGCCAAAGACCTGGGTATAGGTCGGCCCACCACCCTTTTTTTGCATCACACCGGTGGCGGGGTTGAACGGCGTTACTCCATGATAGAAGCAGGGATCCTGCTCAGCGGGTTTAAAGCCGCGTCCCTTCTGGGTTACCACATGCAGCAATCGCGGCCCGGACATCTTGCGCATATTGCGCAGGGTCTTGGCCAGGGTTTCCAAATCATGGCCATCGATTGGACCAATGTAGTTGAAACCCATCTCTTCAAAGAGCGTGCCGGGCATCACCATGCCCTTCATATGCTCTTCCCATTTCCCCATCAATTCACCCAATTGCGGTGGCAAATGGCTGAGCGCGGACTTTCCACCCTCACGCACCCGAGTATAAAAATTCCCGGAGAGCAGGCGTGCCAGATGGTTACTGAAGGCACCAACCGGTTTGGAAATAGACATATCATTGTCGTTGAGCACCACCAGCAGATCCTGATCCAGGGCTCCCGCATGGTTCAGTGCCTCAAAGGCCATCCCGGCCTGCATCGCGCTGTCCCCGATCACTGCGACGATTTTGCGGGACTCACCCCTCTGCTTCGCCGCAACCGCCATCCCAAGGGCAGCACCGATAGAGGTGCTCGAATGCCCCGTACCGAAGACGTCATATTCGCTCTCGGTACGATTAGGAAAACCGGATAGACCGCCTTTCCGGCGCAGAGTATGCATGCGCTCACGGCGTCCGGTAAGAATCTTGTGGGGATAGGCCTGATGCCCGACATCCCAGATCAACCGGTCTGCCGGGGTATCAAACACATAGTGCAGCGCGATGGCCAGTTCCACCACGCCCAGCCCAGCAGCCAGATGGCCACCCGTCTGAGAGACAGTTTCAATAAGAAACCGACGTAATTCGGTTGCCAGTTGCGGCAATTGGGAGGGCTCTAAACGTCTCAGGTCCGCAGGCAGATCGACCTGTTCCAGCAAACCGTAGCCGCCGGAAGGCACAGCGTCGCCAGTTTGCGGGTTTTCAATTTCAGACATTTAGCGCCAATTCCAAAAGGTAGCTGTTCAGATCAAACCGAATCGATCAACTGCCAACTCTATAATATGGGGTGATAGTG
The DNA here is from genome assembly GCA_036784775.1 of Chromatiales bacterium. GTDB lineage: Bacteria > Pseudomonadota > Gammaproteobacteria > Chromatiales > Chromatiaceae > QGON01. The sequence goes on from JAMJIN010000089.1 coordinate 14,903, forward strand.
TAACTGGCTAGTTTAACGCATCATGACCAAAGGCGCATTTCATACTGCCTCACGACGTATGTTTTTTGCCTCTCCCAGGACGAAATCCCGGAAGGCAACGGCAGCCGGTGACAACCGTTTGCCTTTCCGATAGACCATATACCACTTGCGCCGAATCGGAAATTGTTCGACATCGAGGATCACCAAACGCCCCGTTTCCACTTCCAGTTCGATAGTGTGCTCTGAAGCCACACTGAGTCCCATGCCTGCCCGCACCGCCTGTTTGATCGCCTCGTTGCGGGTCATCTGCATGCCACTCTTGAGTTCGAGACCATGCTCCTTGAAGAATCGCTCCATCGCAAGACGGGTGCCGGAACCGCTCTCTCGCATAACGAAGGTCTCATCCTGAAGGCGGGAGAGGGGAATCCCCGGCGTCCCATCCAGAGGATGGCCTGGTGGCGCTATCACCACCAGAGGGTTTTCCATGAACGCTTCCGATTCGAGCTCCAACCTCTCAGGAGGATGTCCCATCAACACAATGTCGGTCTCATTGGCCTCCAGCAACGCCATCAACTGCTTTCGATTGGTCACGTCCAGACGCAGTTCTATGCCCGGATAGCACTGATGAAAGGCCGCCAGAAGCCTCGGTGCAAAGTAGTTGACGGTGCTGGCTACTGCAATGTCGAGTTGCCCGGTATCAACGCCTTTCAGCGCCGCCAGCACCTCCTCCATCTCTTCGAACATTCCAAAGATGGCGCGGGTGTATTGACAGACCTCCCGCCCAGCCTCGGTAAGCTGATTTTTTTCCCTGTCTGCTCAAACAACGGCAGCCCAACCGTCTCCTCCAACTGTTTCACCTGCATCGAGACCGCAGGCTGGCTGAGATGCAATTCACCCGCCGCACGCGTGTAACTCAATCGTCTGGCAACCGCTTCGAAGACAGACAGCTGTCTAAGCGTCACATGCATAATGGTGTCTCATCTATTTACTTGATTAGCACGAATGTTCAGCAAGCCGCAGCCATGTCTCGGGACGTGGTGAAGTCGTTGCAGCAGCCCGAAGCAAACGAGGTAGCATGGCTCTGAGG
>JAMJIN010000008.1:0-42460 GCA_036784775.1 Chromatiales bacterium
GTGGACGAGGATGTGACGTTCTGACGGAGGATGTATCGACGCAGCGAGGCGGCCTTCGCCATCTATGCGCGGTTTTACTCAGCCGCTAACAGCCTTCTACATACACATCAACTTTGTGAGTACCACGCACACCATCTATTTCTTTCTCGACCTCGGCATGCAAACCAAGCTTTCGAAAGAATTCGGCTGACTGCTCTTGATACTCTTCCCAAGCTTTCGACATGGTAGATAATCTGTTTTTTTATTGGTTAATATCGAAATAGGCTGCCGCAGCGTATTTCGATATAGGCGGCGCGGCCTATTGTAAATTGGTGCCTATAGGCTAGCCTACTTTAAGATAGAATTAAAATTCCTGTAATTCAAGCCCCAGAATGAATTTTGGCTACGTTAGTTTTTTTCTGAAAAAGGTTGCCTGACTCTGGTGCAAATATCTGGAGACACTAAAAACTATACGTCTCATAAGATGCCGGTCTTGGTGCATGCTGTTTGTGGAAGGGGGGGCTTGGCGTTATCACTAAAACAGTCTGCATGGTCGCGCACTTGATCTATAGGCGGCCTATCTCAAATTAGTGGGCCAGAACCGACCTTTATTGAGGGGTGCGTTTGATGTTGATGTAATGCTGATGGCCGGATGTGGTGCTTTCATCAGTGTGCTGACGGTATTTTGGGAGACGTATTTGTGCTTGGCTGTTGCCAGCTGCCAATAACTACCATGAGAAAATGAAGGATATATGACCTACAGCTGTCTACATAGTGTCTACATGATAAATTCCGCCAAATAGCGGAAATCTGTAAGTCATTGATATTATTGGTGGGCCCTGAAGGACTTGAACCTTCGACCAAGGGATTATGAGTCCCCTGCTCTAACCAACTGAGCTAAGGGCCCGAATAGGGCGTGAGGATTGTAGCAAAAAGGCCGCGGGTACGCTCGCTGTACCCGCGGCCTTTTTGTGCTGTGGCGTTCTATTCGTTATCCAGGAAGCTGCGCAGTCGGTCGGAGCGGGAAGGGTGACGCAGTTTGCGCAGGGCCTTGGCTTCGATCTGTCGGATACGCTCGCGGGTGACGTCGAACTGTTTGCCGACCTCCTCCAGGGTGTGGTCGGTATTCATGTCGATGCCGAAGCGCATGCGCAGGACTTTTGCTTCACGTCCGGTGAGGCCGCCCAACATGTTTTGGGTCGCTTCGCCGAGGCCTTCAGCAGTCGCTGACTCAACCGGTGAGACAACGCCGGAGTCCTCGATGAAGTCGCCGAGGTGGGAGTCTTCGTCGTCGCCGATGGGGGTCTCCATGGAGATTGGTTCCTTGGCGATCTTCAATACCTTGCGGATCTTGTCTTCAGGCATTTCCATGCGTACTGCCAGCTCTTCGGGAGTGGCTTCCCGGCCCATCTCCTGGATCATCTGACGGGAGATGCGGTTGAGCTTGTTGATGGTTTCGATCATGTGCACCGGGATACGGATGGTGCGGGCCTGATCCGCAATGGAGCGGGTGATGGCCTGGCGAATCCACCAGGTAGCGTAGGTGGAGAATTTGTAACCGCGACGATATTCGAACTTGTCCACTGCCTTCATCAGGCCGATGTTGCCCTCCTGGATCAGGTCGAGGAACTGCAGGCCGCGGTTGGTGTATTTCTTGGCGATGGAGATGACCAGCCGCAGGTTGGCTTCCACCATCTCCTTCTTGGCGCGGCGTGCCTTCGCCTCGCCGATGGACATCTTGCGGTTAACCTCTTTGATCTCACCGATTGTCAGCATGCATTCGGTTTCCAGGGTAAGGAGGCGTTTCTGTGACCGCAGAATCTCGTCTGCGTGCTCTTCCAATGCCTCTGAATAGCCTTTGCCGCTTTTGATCTGGTCGTGGATCCAGTCCAGGTTGGTCTCGTTGTCAGGAAAAGAGACGATAAACTCTTTTCGGGGCATGCGGGCTCTGTCAACGCACAGGCCCATGATGATCCTTTCCTGGGCACGGATGCGCACGATGGAGCTGCGCAGCGTATTGACCAGCAGGTTGAAGGTGTTGGGTACCAGCTTGAATATAAGAAAGCTATCAATAACTTTGTCTACCACCTTCTGGGTTTTGGTGCTGGCCCGGCCATTTTTCTTCAGTGTGATGCAGAGTGCTTTGTAGTACTTGCGCAGCTCTTTCGTTTTGGCGGCGACCTCTTCAGGATCGGGGCCGGTATTTTCCGGTTCCTCCTCCTCGCCATTTGCCTCTCTTGCTTCTTTGGCTTCCTCGCGAGCCCTGTTTTTGGCAGCGATGCTGGCAGGAGTGGGGATTTCGTTAATTTCGTCCAGGTCGATGAAACCGTTGGTGACATCCGTCATGCGGGTTTCGCCGGCCTCGATGTTTTCCAGTCTGCTTGCCAGCAGGTCGATGGTGATCGGGAAGGTGGCGAGCGCGGCAGAGACCTGGATGAGGCCGTCCTCAATGCGCTTGGCGATACGGAGTTCGCCCTCACGCGTCAGCAGTTCTACGGTGCCCATCTCCCGCATATACATGCGGACTGGATCGGTCGTGCGGCCGAATTCACTGTCGACACTGGCGAGGGCGGCAGCGGCCTCTTCGGCGGCGTCTTCGTCGGTGGAGACGGCATTGTCGCTGAGGTTGTTGTCTTCGAGGTCGGGGGCGGTTTCGTGGACGGTGATCCCCATGTCGTTGATCATGCGCACGATATCTTCGATCTGTTCCGGCTCGACAATGCCTTCGGGCAGGTGATCGTTAACTTCCGCGTAGGTCAGGAATCCCTGTTCCTTACCCTTTGCAATCAGTTGTTTTAGCTGGGATTGCTGTGTTTCCTGATTCATTTTTTACCTTGTTATACGGGTGCGCACGAGCCGACAAACGAACTACCCATTCTAGCACGTTTTTTTATTTTTTTTCCAGTAATGCCTTGAATTGTGCCTTGTTTCCATGCGTTTTATCCGAAATGTGACTGGTCTGTGGTTTGCGTCAGTTGCCCCTGTGCGCTATTCATTGTCATCGTCGGCCTCGATTTTGCCGGGAAATCTTTGTCTAAGCTCCGACAGCTCTTCAGACATCTCACTGAGCGGCGCGTTCCTTGGCGCCAATGCACTGGCTTTTCTGTATTGATCGACAAGCCTGTTCAGTACGTCACGAAACTCCGCTTCATGATCCATGCCTGGAAAATCAAATCGGCGTGCCGCAATTTTCGCCAGATGGCGATACTCGTCCCGATCACGCCAACGTTCGAGTAGTGTTGCTTTATTAAGCGTAGGATGGGTATAGATAATTTCAAGTAATTCATGCAGTAGAGGGATTCCCTGTGTATCCCAGTTTTTCCAGTCGTCGGAGACTTCTTTTGCTACCGGTGCCACGGCGGGCATGTCGAGCAGCAGGGCGATGGCGTTGCTGATCAGTTTGGGTCGCTGTTTCCGATACTCTCCGCCCGATGCGGGAGGGCGCTTGCCGGGTTGGGGCGGATTGGCGCTATTGCCAAGAGTGCCACTCTGCAGACCCACTGTCTGCTCCAGTTGCTGATACATCATGCGACGAAAGATGCCGGGAGGCAGTTTCTCCAGCAGGGGTCTTGCCAGTTCCGCCAGCCGGGCGCGGCCATCGATGGTGTCCATGTGAACCTGGGATGCTAGATGCTCGAGCAGGAAGTTCGAGAGTGGCTGTGCCTGATCCAGACGCAGGTCGAACGCTTCGCTACCCTCCTTGCGGATCAGGGTATCGGGGTCTTCGCCGTCCGGCAGGAAGAGGAAACGGGCTTCGCGCCCCTCGCGCATCACTGGCAGGGCAGTCTGCAGCGCCTTCCAGGCAGCATCGCGTCCCGCTCGGTCGCCATCGAAACAGAAGACCACCTCAGGACAGGTGCGAAAGATCAGCTCCAGATGTTCCGGCGTGGTGGCGGTGCCCAATGTGGCCACGGCATTGCGAATGCCGAACTGGGCCAGGGCAACCACATCCATGTAACCTTCGACCACCAGCAGACGTTCGATCTTGCGCAGTGCCTGCTTGGCCTCATAAAGCCCATAGAGTTCGCGGCCTTTATGGAACAGGGGTGTTTCCGGTGAATTGAGGTATTTGGGTGTGCTGTCGTCCAGCACGCGCCCGCCAAAGCCGATGGTTCGACCGCGCTGGTCTCGAATGGGGAAGATGATTCGGTTGCGGAAACGGTCGTAACGTTTGTCGTCGGGTTCCGAGATGAGCCCGGATTCGCGCAGTTTGCCGATGGTCTGTTCATCGGTGCCGAAGTGTTTCAGCAGGTTGTCCCAGCCGGGCGGGGCGTAACCGATGCCGAAGGCGGCTGCGATCTCGCCGCTCAGACCCCTGTTTTTCAGGTACTGAACCGCTTGTGGGGACTTGGGATGTTCGCGCAGTCGACTGCGGTAGAAGTCAGCCGACTTTTCAAGCAGATCGTAAAGTGGTCGCAGATCCGGCCCTTGTGAGACTCCAGCCTCTCTGGGGACTTCCAGGCCCGCCATGCCTGCGAGATCCTCGACGGCTTCGACGAAACCCAGGTTGTCATACTCCATCAGAAAGCCGATGGCGGAGCCGTGGGCGCCGCAACCGAAGCAGTGATAGAACTGTTTTTCGGCACTGACTGTGAAGGAGGGGGTCTTTTCGTCGTGGAATGGACAGCAGGCCTGGTAGTCTCTGCCGGCTTTTTTCAGGGGGACGCGGTGGTTGACCACGTCGACGATATTCACGCGCGTGAGCAGGTCATCGATAAATTGAGGGGGGATTCTTCCTGCCATGATGTCTGGCGGCGCTCAGCAACTGGGTCCGCTTAAGGATAGCGGAAAGTGGTGTTGCCGGTGGAAGGTTTGAACGTGGTCTGTCAGCCTGCCAGTTTCTGCTTTACCAGTCCGCTGACCTTGCCCATATCGGCGCGGCCCTGCATTTTTGGCTTCAACTGACCCATCACCTTGCCCATGTCCTGCATGGCGCTGGCGCCTGTGGCACTGATGGCCTCGTCGATCATTGTGGCAATCTCTGCGTCGCTCAGGCCCTCCGGCAGATAGTCCTGAATGACTTCGATTTCGCGCTGTTCCTGGTCGGCCAGCTCGGTGCGTCCAGCTTGTTCGAACTGACTGATCGAATCCCGGCGCTGCTTGATCATCTTGTCCAGGATGGTCAGCACCTGCGTGTCGTCGAGCTCGATGCGCTCGTCGACTTCGCGTTGCTTGATCGCCGCAGTGATCAGGCGAAGGGTGCCAAGCCGGGGCTTGTCCTTCGCCTTCATGGCGGTCTTCACATCATCCAGAATCCGTTGTTTCAACATTGCTGAAAGCGCCGGTCAGGTAGGATCAGTACTGGCGTTCCCAGCGACGGTTCTCGCGCGAGACCTTCTTCAGGTGACGCTTGACTGCTGCTGCAGCCTTGCGCTTGCGCTCCCAAGTGGGTTTTTCATAGAACTCGCGGCGACGGACTTCGGCGAGGACGCCGGCCTTCTCGCAGGAGCGCTTGAAACGGCGCATGGCAACTTCAAAAGGTTCGTTCTCTTTGACGCGTACGTTGGGCATCTGTGTGTGCTTCCTAGGACTCTGTTAAGCTTCGCAAACGGTGAAAGGCGCGGATTTTACGCACAGACGCCGGGTTTTGCAAAGTTAATCGTACAGGCTCTATGGGGAAACGACAGAATATGCGGGTTTTGGGAATAGAGACCTCTTGTGATGAGACCGGTGTGGCTGTCTATGATAGCAAAGGCGGCCTGCTGGCTCATGCGCTGCACAGTCAGATCGAAATCCATGCCGAATACGGTGGAGTGGTGCCGGAGCTGGCCTCGCGGGACCACGTGCGCAAGGCTTTGCCGCTGATTCGGGAAGTTTTTCATCAGGCGCAGATCAGCAGCGAGTCCATCGATGGCGTGGCCTACACGGCTGGCCCCGGTCTGGTGGGGGCCTTGCTGGTGGGCAGTGCGATCGGGCGCAGTCTGGCCTGGGCCTGGCAGGTGCCGGCGGTGGGTGTGCACCACATGGAGGGGCATCTGTTGGCGCCGATGCTGGAGGCGGATCCGCCCGGCTTCCCTTTTATCGCGATGTTGGTCTCCGGCGGGCATACCCAACTGGTTAAAGTGGATGGGATCGGCAGATACCGGCTTTTGGGGGAGTCGCTGGATGATGCGGCGGGAGAGGCGTTCGACAAGACCGCAAAACTGCTGGAGCTGCCCTATCCCGGTGGACCGGAACTGGCGAAGCTGGCGCAGGATGGTGATCCCAAACGCTACCGTTTTCCGCGTCCGATGACAGATCGTCCCGGGCTGGATTTCAGTTTCAGTGGACTCAAGACCTTTGCCCTCAATACCCAGCAGGCGGCCAAGCGGGAGGAAGGAGATCCGCTACCCCGGCAGACTCTGGCGGATATTGCCCGGGCCTTCGAGGATGCGGTGGTGGATACCCTGATGATAAAGTGTCGCCGTGCGGTAAGGCAGACCGGCGTCAAGACCCTGGTAATGGCGGGCGGTGTGAGTGCCAATCGCCGTTTGCGTGAATGCATTGGTGAGATGATGGTGAAGGAGGGCGGACGTGCTTACTACCCGCGACCGGAATTCTGCACCGACAACGGGGCGATGATCGCCTACGCGGGTTGGCAGCGTCTGCGGGCAGGGCAGAGCGAGCCGTTGCGGTTTTCCGCCAATCCCCGCTGGAAGATGGAGAGCCTGGAGGCGATTTAAGGTCAACGCTTATATGGAAGGCGTACTGGCGTGACGGTCGGCATCACAACAAATTACTTGTAGTGATTCAGTTTGATTCAGGCGGTGTTTGATTGCAAATGTGTGGAATCGGCCAACTCTGGACGCTCAATTATCCAATAAAAACCCCGCCAGGGCGAACCATAACGGGGTGGTGTTGCGACATGCTGGTGAACATAGGCGGGGCTCTCCCGGCTCGCACAGACAGTATCTCCGTCGGTTACTCAGGGCCAGAAGAGTGAACCGTCTGCCCCGGTGACTTCCCACGAAAGAAATCGGGAAAATCCGGATTCTGCCAACCGGGTGGCGCCAGCCGTCCCACCAGCGGTTTCAGACGTGACGTATAATCCATGATGGCAGAGATATCGCGGTCTGTGAATCCCTGAATCTGCTCCACCATCTCATCATCGGCGTTACGCCGTTTCCCTTCCCGGATCCACTCGAACTGGCGGACCAGATAGTTGTAATGCTGCCCCTGGATCAAGGGCATGTATTTTTTTTCGACACCCTCCCCGTTGCTGCCGTGACAATCCACGCAATTCGTCTCATATAGCCTCTTGCCGTGATCCAGGTCCGTACCGGGGCCGAGGCCATTGTCGCCCGTCATCGGCTGGCGCTCCAGATAGGCCGCCACGTCGGCGAACTCTTGCGGCTGCAGGTTCTCCAGAAGAGTGAAGGGAAACATAGTGGGGGTGTCCCGGTTGCGGGCCAGGATATCCGCGAGCTGCTTGATGATTACCGTAGAGTGTTGTCCGGCTATCTGCGGATAATATCCATCCTCAGTGCCCCAGCCTTCCGGCATATGGCAGACGGCACACATCCGGTAGACTTCTTTCCCGTTTTCGATATCCGGGGTCAGGTGGATGGCCTCTTCGATCTGTTTCGTGGCCGGGTTGATAGCCTGCTCGGCAGCGGGCTGGCCTATCAGCAGCAGACAGGTGAGCGTTAGGCCCAGGATACGTCGCACCATCTTATCACCTCCGCAATCGTGATTTTTTTGACTATAGGAAGCATACCCCACCCATTTGGTATTCGAACAGCCCGACTTCGTCGCCCGTCTGGCGGCGAGCTCATCGCACAGGAAGGGTATCTGCCGGATCTGCGTGGACCCGCTTCGACTCCTCGTTGTCAGACCGAAACATCGCCATGTTGAAAGAAGCTGTCAAAGCCAGCCCCTGGAACACTCATCCAAGCGGTAAATCTCTATAACTATATTATAATATAGTTAGGTACATATAATGTGCCGGTGCTGTTCATCCCTCTATGAAGGCGCAGGTTATCGCCTCTATCGAGGTGATGAATCGCTTCCAAGCCGGAGGTGCCCATGTGGTTAATGAAACTTATCAGAAACGCTCTGGTGGTGCTCGGGCTAATTGTGTTGGCGGGTGGGGGGTACCTGGCCTTCAAGTTAGGGCCGATAGTAACTGAGTTCGACCCTGCTTCCGTGGAGATATATAGCGACTTCGCTACGAAGCTGCTCGAGACCAGGGATCCCGGTCAAGCCATGATGTGGGCAGTGCCAGTGGAGGATGACAGCATCACCCCGGATGATGTGAAAGACTCACTGAAGAGCTTGGCTGCTGCACGCAACTTCCTGTTCGTGGGGGAGGCCCCCTTCTCCGAGGGGGTAGAGTCGATCACTGGCAAGTCTTATCGCCACATCACTTTCATGTCCTTCTGCGACGCACGTGTGGGCAAGATGATGGCGGACTACAACGACTCGTACACAGGCTTCATGCCGTGCAGGATTGCGGTGGTGGAAAACATGCAGGGGAAGATATGGCTCTACTCCATGAATCTGGACATGCTGATCCACGGTGGCAGGATGCTACCACCCGAGTTGCGCAAGGAGGCAACACGGATCCGTAACGTGGTCAGGGAGATCATGGAAGGTGCGGCCGCGGGTGAATTCTAGCCGGTTGGTGGGCCGGAGCTCCTTGGAAAACTCTAGCGGTGGCGACATGCCTCCCTGTTTTCAATTATGGAGGGAGTTTTCCGCTCCTCCCACAGACAGGCTGGTTGTTTGGGGGTGGTTACTCCGATTCCTGCTCTTTGGAGACTTTGCCCTCATCACCCTGCAGCAGGTTGCGGATGTTGCTGCGGTGACGCCAGAACAGAATGATGCTCATTACGACCTGCATGGCGATCAGCTCCGGTGCCGGCCGGAAATACCAGACAATAACCGGCGCCAGGGCCATGGAGACCAGGGCGGCCAGGGAGGAAATCTTCAGCACCTTGGCCATGAAGAGCCAGACCAGCGCCACCGATCCGCCGACTGCCCAGTGCAGGCCGAACTGTACGCCCAGCGCAGTTGCCACGCCCTTGCCTCCCTGAAAGCCGAAAAAGAGCGGATAGAGATGGCCGAGGAAGGCCGCCATGGCGGTGAGGGCGAGGATCTGTGGTGAATCGGTGAACAGATGGGCGATCAGCATCGGGATCAGCCCTTTCAGCATGTCACCCAGCAAAGTGATTGCCGCCGCTTTTTTGCCGCCGATTCGCAGCACGTTGGTGGCGCCCGGATTGTTGGAGCCCTGGGTACGGGGGTCGGGCAGCCTCATCAATTTGCAGACGATGATGGCGCTGGAGATGGAGCCCAACAGGTAGGCGCCGAGCACAAGCAGTATTTCAATGATCATAGGTGAATTGGAACCCTAAGCCACTACAAGGTCAATACCTGCTGAAAAAGAAGGTGCTCACCGGATTGGATTTTCTCCACCGGATCTCTAACATGTCATATCTCAATGGCTAAGCAATAACGAAAAACTATGGATATTGTCTTCATCAGAAATCTGCGCATCGAGACGGTAATCGGTATCTACGACTGGGAGCGGGAGATCAGGCAGCCGGTGGTGATCGATCTCGAAATGGGAGCAGACATAGCCCGTGCGGCTGAGAGCGATCACATCGACGATACCCTGGATTACAAGGCGGTCTCCAAGCGGCTGATTCAGTTCGTGGAGGAGAGTGAGTTCCAGTTGGTGGAGACGTTGGCGGAGCGCTGTGCGAACATCGTGCTCGACGAGTTCGAAGTGCCCTGGGTGCGGTTGACCATGAACAAGATTGGTGCGATAAGTGCTGCACGGGATGTCGGGGTCATCATCGAGCGGGGCAGTCGTGACTGAGTCTGCAGTGGTCAGAGTCTGGTTGAGCCTGGGCAGCAATATCGACAGACAGCGCCATATCACTCAGGCACTGCACGATCTGAAGGCTCAATTCGGTGAGCTGGTGGTCTCCCGCATCTATGAGAGTGAGGCTGTCGGTTTTGATGGGAACAGTTTTTACAATCTGGTGGTGGGGATTGAAACCGGTTTGCCTGTTGAAACGCTGGCTCAGCGGCTGCGGGGGATCGAAGATGCCAATGGCCGGGTGCGCACGGGAGACAAATATACCCCCAGGACCCTGGATATTGACCTGTTGACCTATGGGGACCAGGTGATAGACACACCAAAACTGCAGCTGCCGAGGGATGAAATTACCCACTACGCTTTTGTCCTGCTGCCGCTGTCTGAGGTCGCGGGGGAAGAGATGCATCCCCAGACCGGAAAAACTTACCAGGCGCTTTGGGATGTTTTCGATGACGCCGATCAGCGTCTCTGGCCTGTGGATGGCCGGCAGGCAGGCGGAAAAGAAAAAACCCCGGCTTCCTGATCCGTGGAAGCCGGGGCGATGTCGCCCTGCTTGGTTGGCAAATGTTTCAATCCTTGGTGCATCCGTGCGCCTTATGTCATCCATAACGTCCTTATGACGACAACTTAATCTTGGCACTTGAGCCGAATTTTATCTGCGGGAAATTTCCGGGGTTTATGTAGGAATTATCTGACATGGATCAGAGAATGTGCTTGATCTGTGGCTCATGCATTTGAAACAATCTCCGGGTTTTACTTTTTGTTGACGCCGTAGCGTCTCTCCACCTGAACTTTTAAGGATCTCAATATGCCGTTGATCAGAGCGTTTCCGGGGCTGCGTCCTGCCGCTGGTCGTGCCGCCGATGTGGCCGCCCCACCTTACGATGTAATGAATGAAGCGGAAGCCCGCGAGATGGTGGTGGGCCGTCCCTGGAGTTTCCTGCATATCTCCCGCCCAGAGGTTGACCTGCCTGAAGGCACTGACCCTTATGCGCCCGAAGTCTATGCCAAGGCGGCGGAAAATCTGGCGAAGATGGAGGATGAAGGCGTACTGGTGCGGGACGAAAAACCCTGTTTCTATGTCTATCGGCTGACCATGGGTGAGCATGTGCAGACGGGGCTGGCAGCTGTTGCCTCTGTAGAGGCTTACGACAACAATCGAATCAAAAAGCATGAATTCACCCGTCCTGCGAAAGAGGATGACAGGGTACGTCAGGTCGATGCCCTCAACGCTCAGACCGGCCCGGTGTTTCTGGTCTATCCCAGTACCCCCGTTGTCGACAGCACTCTTGCAGAGATAAGCAGCGCCGCACCAGTTATCGAAGTCACCGCCGCTGATGGTGTGCTGCATGAGATCTGGGTGGTGGCAGATAAGACCACAGTCGCTAGGCTGACCGATGCTTTCGATGCCATGGGTGCCCTCTACGTGGCCGATGGCCACCATCGCTCGGCGGCGGGTTCCCGGGTGGGTGCTGTCCGCAAGGCGGACAATCCAAACCATACGGGCGACGAGTCCTACAATTACTTTCTGACTGTGATTTTTCCCCACAATCAGATGCAGATCCTCGACTACAACCGGGTGGTGAAGGATCTCAACGGGCTGGATCCGGCAGCCTTTTTGTCTCGGGTCGGTGAGGCCTTCAGTGTTGAGGTCAGCGATTTACCGGTTAAGCCGTCGCAGCCTGCCGAATTCGGCATGTATCTGGACAAGCAGTGGTACCGTCTGCGCCTGAGTGAAGAGCGTATCCCCAGCGACGATCCGGTGGGTCGGTTGGACGTGAGTCTGTTGGCCAACAATCTGATCGATCCGATTCTTGGGATCTCCGATCCTCGCCGTGATAGCCGCATCGACTTTGTCGGCGGCATTCGCGGTCTGGCGGGTCTGGAGAAAAGAGTGGACAGCGGTGAGATGCAGGTTGCATTTTCGTTCTTTCCCACCGGGATGGAAGACCTGATGGCGGTTGCCGATGCAGGGGAGGTGATGCCCCCCAAATCGACCTGGTTCGAGCCCAAGCTGGCGGATGGACTTGTGAGCCATGTACTCGACTAGTGTGAGCAGACGCTAACACAGTGGATCACCAATGGTCAGTGTAACCACCAGTCTGCCCGAAGGAACGTCTGTCGATCAGCAGGGCATCGATGCCTGGCTGGAGGCGTATGGGCAGGAGAGCAGCCGGGAGGATGTCGACTATCTGCGGGATGCCTGTGAATTGGCGTTGGATGCGGGTGGCGACGTCTTTCTTCCCACCGGTGAGACCCGGCCGCGTCATGGCCTGTCGGTGGCGGAGATTCTGTTTGGCATGTGCCTCGACCGCGAGACCCTTGCGGCGGCGATACTGCTTGGGTCGCTGACCGATTCAGCGATCACTCTGGAGCAGCTGGAAGAGCGCTTTGGTAAAAGCGTTGCCATCATGGTGGATGACCTCACCCGAATTGACGCCCTGACAGGTCTATCCTCCGAAAACAAACATGAGGACGAGGCGGAGCACGCAGAGAACCTGCGGCGACTGTTGTTGGGGATCGCGGAAGATGTCCGTGTCGTGTTGATTGTTGTGGGCGAGCGCTTGCATCTGATGCGCATTGCCCGTGAGCTTCCCGAAGAGACCCGTTTGCGTCTGGCGCAGGAGACCCGCGCCATCTATGCGCCACTGGCCAACCGGCTGGGCATCTGGCAGGTCAAATGGGAGTTGGAAGACCTGTCGCTGCGTTTTCTCAATCCGGTTGATTACAAGCGTCTGGCCAGTCAACTGGATGGACGGCGCGAGGACCGGGAACGGTTTATCAACGAAGTGATTGAACTGCTCGACGGGGAGTTTCGCAAACAGGGCATAGAGGCGGATATCAGCGGCCGCCCCAAGCATATCTACTCCATCTGGAGGAAGATGCAACGCAAAGCGGTGGATATCGAACAGATCTTCGACCTGCGGGCAGTGCGGGTGTTGGTAAGTGACATTGCCCAGTGTTACGAGGTGCTTGGTATCGTGCACGGGCTCTGGAAACACATCCCCGGTGAATTCGATGACTACATCGCCACCCCCAAGACAAATATGTACCAATCCATTCACACTGCGGTGATCGGTCCTGAGGACAAGACGCTGGAGGTACAGATCCGCACGCAGGATATGCATCACCATTCGGAATTGGGTGTCGCAGCCCATTGGCGCTACAAGGAGAACGCCAAACATGATGCCGATTTCGAGCTGCGTGTTGTCTGGATGCGCCACTGGCTGGAGCTGAAAGACAATGGCGATCATCTCGAACAGATCGACACGGAGATGGAGGCGACCCGCATCTATGTCCTCACGCCGCAGAGCAAGGTGGTCGAGTTGCCGAAAGGCTCGACGCCGCTCGACTTCGCCTATGCGGTCCACACCGATATCGGGCACAGATGCAAGGGAGCGAAGGTGGATGGCCACATTGTGCAGCTCACACTTCCCCTGAAGAGCGGAGAAATCGTTGAAGTATTGACCTCGAAGAACGGCACGCCCAGCCGGGACTGGATCAATCCTCATCTCGGCTATCTGAAGAGCAGTCGGGCGCGAAGCCGGGTGCGCCAGTGGTTCAAACACCTTGATTATGAGCACTATGTCGAGCTTGGCCGTGCGGCCCTGGACAGGGAGATCGTCCGCCTCAGTGTGATCGAAAAGCCCGACCTGGAAGAAGTCGCGGAGAGACACAATCTCAAACAGGTTGACGATGTCTATGCCGCCATCGGCCGTGGCGAACTGTCACCCGTACAGGTGGCCGGTTCCGGGATAAGGGGAAAGCAGCAGGAGCAGACCGAACTGCCCCTGGAAAAGGCGCGCACTAAAGCGCAGATCAAAGGCGAAGTGGTGGTGGATGGGGTCGACGATCTGATGACCGCCATGGCCCGTTGTTGCAAGCCGGTTCCCTATGATTCCATTGTTGGTTACATCACCCGCGGCCGGGGGGTGACGGTGCATCGGCGGAATTGCTCCAATATCCGCGCGATGGATGAGGACGAACTGGGGCGTCTGGTGGAGGTAGGCTGGAGTGATCAGCATGAAGAGTCAACCTACCCGGTCGATATCCGTATCCTTGCGGCTGACCGTAAGGGACTGCTGCGTGATATCTCATCGATCTTCACCAGCGACGAGGTTGATGTCGTCAGCGTCACAACGCATAGTGACCGCAAGGCCGATACCGCCACGATGCAATTCACCGTCGAAGTGAACGACATGGAACAGCTCAGTCGTCTGCTGACCAAAGTCGAGCAGTTGCCTGACGTGATGGACGTCAAACGGGTGGTTTGATCTATGGCAAAATATTCCAAAAAAGCGCAGGTTTCGGGTGAAACCAGGGACGAAGCGATGAAGATTGCCCGCGGGACGCAGAAACCGGGACAGACCAAGGAGCAGACGAAGCTGATTGCCCAGGGCATCCAGAAGGGCATTGACCTCTATAAGAAGCAACACAAGGTCAAGGCGCGGGAGCTCGATAAAAAACTGAAGAAAGCCACGGCTTCAGCAGCACCGCAATCCACACAGGCGGAAGCCGTAGTGGAAACCACTTCGGCGAAAAACAGCTGGCTGCCCTGGATATTGCTGCTGCTCTCCTGGCTCTGTTTTGGTGTCTACTTTTTTCTAACCGGCTATGCGCCGCTCCTACGTTAGATATCCCGCAGGCCCTCTGACGGCTCGATTCTGGCAGCGCGGTAACCCGCCAGGGTGGCGGCGAGGATAGCTGCGGTGCAGGTCAGCCCCAGAGCGATGAGAAAGTGCTCCGGCAACAGTCGGCAGACAGTGTCGCCACTCTCCAGTTGTGAGGCGAACATCTCATTGATGGAATAGGCGACGCCCAGGTAGATCAGGGATGCACTGGCCCAGCCGAGGATGCCGGTAAAAAGTGACTGGATCACCGGGAACCAGATGATATCACCGGTGCGAAAGCCCACCAGCCGCAGTACGCTCAACTCTTTGCGTTTACGGTCCACATTGGCCCATAGGCTGGCGCCGAGAGAGAAAGAGAAGCCGATCAGGCCGATTACGGCGATCAGCCAGAACACCGCGCTCAGGTTACGATCCATGTTGCGGACGATCTCGATATCCGCCGCACGGGTGCGGACCTCAATACCCTGCTGCAACAGTATCTTGCTGATAGGTTCGACATCGTAGATGGAGTGGGTATAGAGCCGAAAACTGGGGTAGGTTCGCCCCGTCCCTTCCGGTTCGTTGCCCTTCCAGCCGAGGGCAGGCACCGCCTGGCCGTCACGAAACGCCTCTGCCGACTCCACCAGGTAGACTGGGGCGAATGCGCCGTCACGGCTGAATGCCCCCGGTTTGGCAATATCCTCGACCGTCAGTTCGATATGCACCCGTTCGCTGCGGCCACGGAATCTCCGGGCCAGGCTGCCGCTTATCTTGTCACCCTTGCTGGCCTTGAGTTTGCGTGCCGCAGATTCGGACAGGACGAGTTGATGCAGTCCGGTGGGTATATCGAGTCCGTTCAGCAGTGGGTCACCACGATCCGTGGGCAGCATCTCCACCGACAGGATGCGGGAGGCCTTTTCGCTCTTGAGCTGAATGGTGGCGGCGATGGCGCGGGTGCGGGGCACGATGAAGTTGACACCGTCCTGGCTGCGCAGATTTTCGATCCAGGCCCGGTCGTAGCGACCACTGCCGATGGGTCGGATCTCCCGGTTGCGGGGATCTTCGATCAGATTGTCCAGCATGCTGCCGATGATGCCGAACTTGAGTCCGAAGAGGATCATCATCGGCCCCAGCACGGCGGCCAGGGCGATTATGAAGAAGCCGGACATCTGCCATTCGTTTTTGTAATCCCGGTTGGCGAGCCAGAAAACGTTTTTGAAGCGGCGCAGCACTAGTGCTCCTCCAACGTGATACTTGCGGGTTCAGTGAGTTTGTCTGCGTTCATGGCAAGGCGCGCCTCGCAGGCAATGGCTATTCCCTTGTCAAGAGGCGCAACGCAGTCCATGGACGCAGACAAGCTCACCCGGAGGGCGCTCCCGTGGTGTCCCGCAGCCGCGTTGCAGCGTTTGGAAAGGGAATAGCCATTCCCTGCACGCTGCGCCTTGCTGCGAAACACCACGGGAGCGCTGAATCCGTAATTATCACGTTGAAGGAGCACTATCCACTAACCACGGTTTCGGTGGTATGGCCATTCTCCTCGCGCCGAGTGACGTGGGAGAGGTGGCGCAGACCCAGCCGGTTGATATGCCGCCAGGCGTGACTGGCGATGATGACGGTGATGTTGAGCTCATCCACCAATTCGATGAAGAGGGACATGATCTTCTCGGCGGCGATCGGGTCGAGGGAGGAGGTCGGTTCGTCGGCGATGACGATAGAGGGGCGATGAGCCAGGGCGCGTCCTATGGCAACCCGCTGGCGCTCACCCACGGAGAGCAGGTGCGGCAGTTTGTCGAGATGGCGCCGAATACCGAGATTGCCGGCGAGTTCTTCGATCATTTCATCTCCCGGCATATTGAGCAGCCGCCGCGAGAGGCCAATATTTTCCCGCACCGTGAGATAGGGCAGTAGTCCACCTGTCTGCATGACATAACCGATGCGTTGACGGCGCAGGTCGCCAAGCCGGTTGAGCCGATTCTTGCGCCAGTGCTCCGAGATGTCCACGGGTTCGGTGCCGGGACCCGGGCGAAAGCGGAAGGAGCCTATTTCGCTGGGCTTCAGGGTCATGGAGAGCATGTCGAGCAGGGTGCTCTTGCCGCTGCCGCTCTCGCCGATCAGTGCGACCTTCTCCCCCATTGCGATCTGCAGGCTGGGCACGCGCAGGCGGAAGGCCACGCCCTCTGCCTCACGGGTCTTTACCACGTCGCGCAAATGGTAGATGAGTATCCTGTTGCCGGTGGGCTTGGGTGCCCCCGGCCGCTCATGGGGAAAACTGCTCACAGTTAATTTAAGGCAGCATTTCCAACGCGATAGGGAATACGGAGTCTCCGGATATCGAACTGCCATCGAGGGAGACCCAGAGGTCGGTATGGTCGTGCAGAACCTGGTAGTAGTTGATCTTCTCCTCCATCCGGTGGATGAAGGCGAGTTGATCCCTCGCCGGCCAGTCCTGCCAGCTCTCCAGGGAGAGGCCCATCACTTCGCCGGTGTAGGGCAGGTCTTCGATATATTCTCGCATGAAACCCATGTCCGCCAGGTTGCCTTCGAGGGCGCCGCTGACGCGGGTGGTGCTGCCGAGTTGTTCCGGATCGCGGGAGATGGTGGCGGCCAGACTCTTCAGATCATTGAGAAAACTGCGAGGGGAGAGCAGACCCTCCTCTGCGGTTTCCAACACCTGACGCATGATGCTGTGCAGATCACTCAGCTGGTCGCGAGTCAGCAGGACGCGCACGTCCAGGGTCTGGCGCTCCGGGTTTTTGAAATCCCGATCCACCAGCCAGGCATTGAAAACGCTGGGGATCTGCTCCGCCTTGTCCCGCTGCAGATAGCGCATGCGCAGGGCATAACCGAGCTTTGCGACCTTGGCCTGGAACTGGGCCAGTTGATCCGGTTCCTCATCCTGCACAAACTCATGCTCGACGCCGGCGGGGACAGGGGCAGGTTTTGCCTGATTCTGGATCGTCTTGCCCGCTGCGGCGATGGCAGTGACCTTGACCTGATCGGTGATCTGGTGGGCCAGGGAATCCATGACGCGGCCAAAGCGGTTCACGTCGCCGGTCTTGACGCCAAAATAGAAACTGCCGATACCCGGGTAGTAGGAGAGCGCCTTGTAACGTTCCGCTGCGCCTTCGTGGTTGGCGTACTGGCTCGGGGTCAGCAGATGCAGTACCGAGAGGGCGATACCTTTGTTACGTGCCAACCGGGCGAGGCTTTCGGCATTGAGGCCGGTGCCGGAGAGGGGATCGGAGGCGTCTCGCGGGCCGGCGTCGGTGATCAGCACGACATAGCGGGCATCCTGTCCCTCCCAGTTGATGTTGTCGATGGCCTCGTTGATGCCGGCAAAACTGTCTTCGATGAATCCTTTGCTGGAAGCGGTGGCGGCCTTCAGCGAAGAGACCTGCCTGAAGAAACTGTCGGCGTTCTGCCCCTGTTCGAGTGTGACGTAGGTGCGGGTGAGGTACTCCAGTTCCGGTACGCTTTCGGGGTTGTCCCTAAAGGCGATCAGGCCAAAGCTGACATCGCCGGTGAGCTCCTCTTTGGTGATGGTTTCGTAGACCTTGCGTACTGCCTCACGGGTGCGGTCGATGTAGGGATCCATGGAGAGGGTGGCGTCGATGACAAAGACCACGCCTGAACGGAACCGTTTGGCCGGTGCTGCCGTCGGGTTGGCCGGTTTAGCCTGTTCTCTTTTCGGTTGCTGCTTTTTGGCTGTCTGCAAAGGTACGCTGGAGACTTGCAGGATGCGCGCCTGTTCATTGCCGAGATAGACATCCTCATGGCTGCGGATAGGGACCAAATAAAAATCCTTGAGGATGTCCACATGGGTTTTTGGCTGGATGGCGATGACCGGAGATTCGGCGGTCAGTTTGCCGCTTTCAGCATCCGCATAGACCTGCTTGTAATGCTCCAGATCGTAGCTGTCCACCAGTGATTTGAGTCCCGCCTTGTCTCTGAACAGAAGGACGCGGTCGTTGCCCAGGGGTTCTCGAAAGGCGATGGTCAGCCCCTGATTCCAGGGGATCAGATCCGCCTCCCTGATCCAGCCCGCAAGCTGGCCGTGGCGGTTGTGCCCCACTTGCTGCCAGCCCTCGCCGTTGACTTCCTTCCTTGCATAGACATAAAAGGCGGTAAAGGGGACGGCTTTCTCGCCTGCTTCATGAACTGGGGTGGCGTGGATGAGCGCATCCGGTTTGACCAATACACGCTGATAGAGCGACTGCTTGTCCGGCATCAGAAGAGGGCGAAGTGAGGTCTCCAACGCGGCAAACAGTGGGCCGTTCGTCAGGGTAAGGAGCAGAATAAGGGAAAGAATTCGCAGTTGCATAGTCATCGCCAGTTCAGCAGCAGTCGTTGCGCTTGGGGGTCACCGTCGGCAGCCGCCTGCTCAATGGTGTCGTGCAGTGTGGCGAGGCGGGCCTGTGCCTCGCTGAGTCCATTTCCGGCGGCCATGGAGTACCACTTGAAGGCTTGGGTCGGGTCAGGCTGTTCGAGCACCTCGTTGTCGGCGTCGAACGTGGCCGGATCGTTCATCTTGCCCAGGATCAGGGCCGAGACCGCGTGACCCTGCCGGGCGGCGAAGAAATAGAGCAGATAGGCGTCAGTGGTTTTGCCCTCCTGCTGGAATGAGTCTGCCCGTTGACTCAGCTGATTCAGTTCCAGGTTCTCCCTGCCGTTACGGATAGAGGCGATAAGGATTCTCGCAGCCTCACCCTCTTCCAAATCCGGGGTAGGGGGGGGGAGAGTCTGAGGCATCTCTATCTTCGCTGCCTGAGTATCGATTGTATCGGGTTTGGACTCAATCTCTACAGGCGCCGATTCTGCCGGCTCCTTGTCCTGCAGCTTGGCCGCTTCGATCTGGGCGCGGATGATGGGGTCGATCTCTTCCTGTGGTATCTCGGGACTTACCTCTTCCGTAAAGAGCATCGGGTAGAACCAGAAGATCAGCAGGGCGACGACCCCCAGTGCCAGGATCAGCCTGATACGCCCATTGCCACGGCGTGGGTTGCCGGTGGCGGGTTCATCGTGGGTTGTGGGGTCAGGGGAGTTCATGCTGCGTCCAAGTCGACCTTGTTAGGTTGGAGAATCCGTCTGCAAAACGAGCAGGAAGACGGTGGATTTCACCAGAATGGGCGGCGAAAATCCACCGTTGGGGCGGTCTATTTGCAGACAATTTTGATTTTTTCCCCCAGTAGCGACACAATCTTCGCCCTATTCCCGTGTGAGCGGGGGAAACATCTCATCAACTCGATTCTCCATTTTAAGTAAAAAGGGTAAGACTATGCGACTGATTCTTCTGGGTGCGCCCGGCGCGGGCAAGGGCACTGTAGCCAAACTGTTGACCGCTATCGACGGTTCCGTGCAGATCTCCACCGGCGATATCCTGCGCGCCGCCGTCAAGGCCGGCACCGAGCTGGGCAAGAAGGCCAAGGCAGCCATGACCGCCGGTGAACTGGTCTCCGACGACCTGATCATGGGCATCATGGGCGAGCGCCTGCTGGAAGACGACTGCAAGGCCGGTTTCCTGCTGGACGGTTTTCCCCGCACCATTCCCCAGGCAGAGGCGTTGAAGGAACTGCTGGTCAAGCTGAACATCGAACTGGACGGCGTGGTCAACCTGAACGTGCCGCGTGAGGTGATCCTCGACCGTTTGACCACCCGTCGTACCTGCGTGGACTGCGGCGCCATCTACAACGTCAAGAGCAACCCGCCGAAGGAAGAGGGCAAGTGCGACGCTTGCGGTGGTGCCGTGGTACAGCGTGACGATGAGACCGAAGAGGCGATCTCCAAGCGTCTGGACGTCTTCAACGAGCAGACCGCACCGCTGGCCGGCTTTTACGAGGGCGAAGGCATGCTGTGGGACATCAACGCCACCTCCAGTGACGTTGTTGTCGAGACCATTCAGGCCAATCTGAAAGGCTGAGAATGATGTTAGGTGCCGGTCCCAGCGGGGGCCGGTATCATCCAACCTGATTTCCTGGCCAGCAACTTCTCGGCTTCATCCGACGTTACAGGTGGGGAGAAGAAATAGCCTTGAACGCTGTTGCAGCCCAATTCCTGAAGTTTCTCCAACTGCTGCCGCCTCTCCACTCCCTCGGCAATTACATCCATTCCGAAGCTTTTCGCGACGGCAACTATGCCCCCTATCAGGTCAGCATGTTGAGTTCCCTTGCCGATGTTTGATACGAAGGAGCGGTCAACCTTCAATGCGTCGAACGGAAAACGGTGCAGGTAGCTCATCGATGAGTAGCCGGTGCCAAAATCATCGATATAGAGGCCCACTCCGAGTTGCTTTATCTGGTCGAGGATAGCGCAAGTGGTTTCCACATCCTCCATCAGAATGTTCTCGGTGATCTCAAGTCTCAAGATTCTGGGCGGCAACCCCGTTTCCCGCAGTACATTTTTTAGCCAATCGATATACCCGGGGAAAAGAACCTGTTTCAGAGAAAGGTTGATGCTCACGTACAGGTCAGCATGGGAAGGAGATTGGCTAATCCATTGCTGCATCTGCCGGCAGGCCTTGCCCAATATCTGCGCTCCCAGCGCCTGGATCAAACCTCTCTCTTCAGCGATCCGGATGAACTCATCCGGTGAAACCATGCCATATATCGGATGATCCCAACGGGCGAGGGCTTCGAAGCCGGCAAGACGGTCTGACTCGATGCCGATAATTGGCTGATAGTGGACCTGCAACGCTTCATTTTCCACCGCCTGGCGCAGATCTATCTCTTTGTTCAGCAGCATGATTGCCTGTGCATGCATTTCGCTGTCGAATACTGCAGTCTGCCCAGGGCCCTGATTCTTGGCTCGGTACATCGCACTATCAGCGTTGCGTAGCAGTTTCTCCGCATCCTGATCGTTCGGCTTGGCGAGGGCAATACCCACGCTGGTGGTGGAAAAGACCTCGTGTCCCGCCAACTCAAATGGGCGTTTGAACATCTCATGTATGCGTCCGGCGATACGATAGGGTTCGGCGACATCATCGATCTCATCCAGCAGAATGATGAATTCGTCACCTCCCAGGCGGGCCACCGTATCACTGGGGCGAATGCATGCCTGCAGTCGCTCCGATGCACCGATCAGCAGTTGATCACCTGTCGTATGACCGAGGCTGTCATTAACATTTTTAAATCGGTCAAGATCCAGGAAAAGAACCGCAAACAGGCTGTTGGGATGCCGCTTCGAATGTTGTATCAAACGGTCCAGCCGTTCCATGAACAGAGCCCGGTTCGGTAGTTTGGTCAAAACATCGTAAAAGGCATGTTGCTGCAGTTCCTGTTCAGCCTGATCTTGTAAGATCATACCTGCCAGCACATGGGTCACAGCCAATAGAAACCGGACTTCATCCTCGCTCTTCCGATGGTGCGCTTCAACATAGAGATTCAATATGCCGATGGTTCTTTCGTTGGAGAGAATGGGGACGCAGTAGTGGCCGTGGTCTGCCATTGGTAAACCGGTATTCAGATGTTGCTCATCCACGCAATCCGAAAAGAGTATTTCATCACTCTGTGCTGCGCGACCACAAAGACATTTTCCGAAAGGCACCGTTGCGCAAGCCGTTTGCAGGGATTTTGACAACCCACGCTGTGCCTGCATTATCAACGAAGGATCGTCGCCCTCTACAAGAAAGATGCAGCCTTTCTCCTGAATGTGGAACCAAGGGATGGAAAGTATCTGATCGAGGGATTTCTTCAGCTTCTCCTTCAATGGAACGGACTGCATGGAGATTTTGAGAATAGAGGAGAGCACCCTCTGCGAGTGGTAATCCTGCCGGATCTTTTTCTCACTTTCCCGCAGATTCCATTCCGCCTGTTCCCGTTCCCGGATATGCAGGGACTGGCGGCGGTAACCCATACCCAAACCGGCCATACCAACCAGCCAGATCGTAGCAAGTATGGCTATCATTACCTGTGTATGATGGCTGGCCTCCTCTTCAAGCCGGACCATTGGTATTGATACGCTGATAGCTCCACTGAGATCATTCAGTTTGAATCCCTGTTGAATATGGCATTTGAGGCAGGGTTTTGCCATCGTCAATGGCCGGATCAGACGCAGATAGGGCTGCCCATCCAACGCTGTGACAGCGGTTATCTCCCTGGCTCCACCTTTGAAGGCTTTCAGCGCCTCCGCTTCCCAGGTATCTGGCTTGTTTGTCGGGTTTAACGGCCGTAGTCCGCTGATGTGGCCACGTACTCCCGTGTCACCCTCATCGACCATTTCGTAGAACCGGCGCGTCATCAAAGCTGGATTGATCAGGGTCAGGAGACGCCCGGATGGAGTGGACACGTCCCGTTCCGGATAGTCCGCCAATAGTGGATCGGGTTGGGTCTGCTCGGTAACCGGCACATAGACGCCGCCATGTTTGGCGCCCCAGCGCCGGAAGGCGAGATCCTTGAAGAAATTAGCGCGTAGTTGGGTTCGCGCCTGCTCCTGAGCATCTTGGTACTCATGGTGGACACCCCAGGCAAGGGCGCTCAGGATGCACAATGTCCATGCAGCCGCCAAGCCGATAAACCAGGGTTTGACATCGTACTGCACTGATCGATCCGTCCCTTCCAAGCGATGACTCGACACGTTTTTATCTTATGACGTATTCGCCCTGCTTTCAGAGAGGAATATGTCACCGGCGTGCCATCTTTTCCAACAGACTACTCGTAACCTGAAACAGGTCAACTACCGTTTCGAAAAAATTCAGGATCAACGATCCAGAATCGCACCTTCCACCTTTACCAACAGACCAATAATTTCATCGGAAAGCGGTCCGGCTTTCAATCGTAAATTGCTGAATGTTACCCTGGAGTTCTGCGGCCAGTTTGCTCAGTCTATCCGTGATTTCTGTTGTCAAACGGGCATCCTGAGCAGTGCTATCCTCCACAAAAAAATTTCTGTTTGTGTTAGTTTTGCAAGACGCGTTCAAGATAGCCCTGGATGCAGTGAAAAAATCACTCTGTTGCTGCTTCGAACCCATTCAATTAACAATGATTTTGGAGGATGAACATTTGTTGAAATCGGCCCTACTCGGCAAGCTCTCATTCTGGCTCGTTATCATCGGTGTTTTTGCCTTGATAACCCCAAACCCGGCTTGGCCGGAGTGGTTGGCGCGCATGGTGCTTTCCACCGGTATCGCCCTGGGTCTCACCACGATTGGCGTGGGGCTCTGGAACCACCGGAATAAAAAATAAGCCGTTGACGGCACTGTAATAGCGGGGCATGCTGTCTGTCATGATCTCTTTACACGTTAAACATCTGTTCGTCATGCGCCGACTGTCCATTTGGGCGGTGGTCATGCCGTCTGCGTGTCTGGAGGAAAAGATCAGCGATTGATCTATTGAATAAGCAAGATTCCAAAAGGCCGCAGATGTTACATCTGCGGCCTTTTTTGTTTGGCGTTAAGAAAAATGGAGGAATTTGTCATGTCCGTGCCGGCCGCCTATCTGGGGGTTATCCTGATCTGGGGCACCACACCGCTTGCAATAAAGTGGAGTGGTGAGGGTGTGGGTTACCTGTTCGGTGTTACTGGGCGCATGGTCATTGGCGTGGTGCTGGCATTGGTGCTGGTACAGCTGATGCGGTTGCGCATGCCCTGGCATGACGTGGCGCGCCGCACCTATCTGGCCGCTGGTCTTGGCATCTTCGTGGCGATGCTGTCGGTCTACTGGGCTTCCCAGTTCATCCCTTCAGGATGGATTGCGGTGCTGTTTGGTTTGACGCCTATCGTTACTGGCCTGATGGCACGGTTCTGGTTGACTGAGCAGGGGTTGACGCCAATGCGTCTGCTTGCTGTTTTTATCTCACTATCCGGTTTGGCCGTGATCTTCAGTGCTGGATTGGACCAGGGTGAGCAGATGGCTTGGGGGGTAATCGGTGTACTGTTTTCCGTAGTCGTTCATTCTGCCAGTGCGGTCTGGGTGAAGCGAATCAACGCTGAACTACATGGTCTGGTGGTCACCAGTGGTGGGCTGATGGTGGCGGTGCCGCTGTTTCTGTTGACCTGGTTTCTGCAGGGGGAGGCGTGGCCCAGGGTCGTCGATGAGCGGGTGATCTCCGCGATAGTCTATCTCGGGATTATCGGATCGGTGTTGGGTTTTGCGCTCTATTTCTACCTGTTACGCCATGTGGAGACGATGCGCGTGGCGCTGATTACCCTGATAACGCCGATGATCGCCTTGCTGGTCGGTCAGTGGTTTAACGGGGAGTCGGTGGATGGCCGGGTCTGGTTCGGCACCCTGCTGATCATGCTCGGACTGCTCGGTTTTGAATTGGGCAGCCGGTTCTTGCCTCAACTGCGGTCGAGCAGGGCCAGGGAGAGTGAAGGCCAGTAGGTGATGATCAATACCGCGCCGAAAAGGAGGAAGAACCAGGGAAGGGTGGCGCGGTAGATCTGTGTCACCGGCTTGTCGAAAAGGTAGCTGGCGATAAAGAGGTTCATGCCCACAGGAGGGGTAAAGTAGCCGATCTGCATGTTGGCGAGGAAGATGATGCCGAGGTGTACCGGGTCTATGCCGTACTGGAGGGCCACCGGCAGCAGCAGCGGCACCATCAGCACCAGTGCCGAGAAGATGTCGAGCATGGTGCCCAGCACCAACAGAAAGAGGTTGAGCAGCATCAGGAAGGTCAACGGGTCCGACACCCGTGCGCGGATCCAGTCGAAAAGCTGGGTGGGGATCTCCTGATCGATCATATAGTTGGTGGAGGCCAGGGACATGCCGAGGATGACCAGGATGCCGCCCACCAGCAGCATCGCCTCGCGCATGACTTGGGGCAGCTTGCGTAGTGGAATCTCCTGATGGATGAAAACTTCGACCACAAGCACATAGAAGGCGGTGACCGCTGCGGCTTCGGAGATGGCGAAATAGCCGCTGTAGATGCCGCCGAGCACGATGATCGGTAGAGGAATCTCCCAGGCAGCTTCCCTTATGGCCGACAATGCCTCTGCCTTGGAATAGGGGATGAGCTTGACACCGCGGCTCGACCAGAGGCTCCAGGCCACCAGTATTAACAGCATTAGCAATCCGGGCAGGATGCCGGCAAGGAACATATCGTCCACGGTGATGGAGCCGCCGATGCCGAGCTGCTGCGCCACCACTGCGTAGAGAATGAGTGGCAGCGCCGGGGCAAACAGAAGTCCCAGACTGCCGGAAGTGGTGACCAGCCCCAGACTGAAATTATGCCGATAACCCGCTTCAGTGAGGGCTGGGTAGAGCAGGGCACCGAGGGCGACGATAGTGACGCCGGAGGCGCCGGTAAAGGCGGTGAAGAGGGCGCAGGCGATCAGCGCCACAAAGGCGAGTCCGCCGGGCATCCATCCCAGCAGCGCCTGAGTGACGCGCACCAGCCGGTGGGGGGCGTTGCTTTCGCTCAGCAGATACCCGGCGAAGGTGAAGAGCGGGATTGCGAGCAGCACCGGCATCTCGGCGAGCCGGTAAAACTCGATGGCGACCACGGCGAGGTCGATCTCGGACTGGTGGAAGCCTATAAGGGCGCTGGCGCCGATGACGGCAAATAACGGGGCGCCGAACAGGGCGACCAGGATGAGACCCAGGGCGATCAGCATTACTGTCTATCCCCCGCCAGGAAGCGTAGGGGTATATTGAACAGAAAGCGCAGGGTCATGATGCCGAAGCCGATGGGGATGATGCTCTCTCCGGCCCAGGCCGGGAAACTGCCGAACAGAAGGGAGCCGTCTTCGTACTCAAAGGCGACGAAGCGTGCAGCGTGCCAGGCGATGAGACCACATACAATGGCGCTGAATAGGTCGGTGACGGCTTGAATGAAACTGCGTCTTGAACCTGACAGATAACGGGAGAGCAGATCGATACGGATATGCCGATCCTCCCGGGTAGAGGCGATGGCGCCCATCAAACCGACCCAGAGGACCAGCATACGCAGGGTGGGGTCGGCCCAGATAATGCCGGAGTCGAAAAAGTTGCGCAGCAGGATCTGGGTGACTGCGAGCAGGATCATGGCCGTCAGGAGAAGCGCCATTACACCATCCTCGGCAAGCAGTATGAACGCTCTGACACGCTTTAGTTTGACTTCCATGATCGGTTCATTATACGGCGTATCTGGGCAGAAACTATAGATCCGGAATGAAGTCGCACCATCAAGATGGCGGGTGAATATGTACCGCCAGCCAGAGGCAGGTTGGATCGGTGCTGGTCTCCAGTACCCGATGGGGTGTGTGGGCAGGAATAAACAGGGTATCCCCGCTCTGCAGGGTGACAATGCGATCCTCTATCTGCAGAGAGGCTTGGCCCTGGAGCAGGGCGATCCACTCATCCTGAACCTGATCGTAGGTTTCGCTGCGGGTCGATGGGGGGCTCTGAATCTTTTCTATGGAGATATTCCTGCATTGCAGCAGTGTTTCGAACGATTCCTCTTCTGCGGGGGCTTTCGCCGGTTGATACAGGTTAGTGGCGGCCATGGATTCATCTCGTAGGCCTGATCAAGCGTAGCGGATCAGGCAACAGGTTTGATGAGAATTAGGTTGGGTTAATCCGTCTTTTTGGCTGTAACCCAACAATATGCGCCATTATCGTCAGCGGCTGGATTGACGATATTCATCGAGCAGCCTTTGAACCTTTCTAAAAAGTATGGGAGAGAAGAGTCCGTCGTTCTCCAGCGCCTTCACCGTAGCTGCTGCGGTTTGTGCCCACTCCTGATGGCCCTGGGTGGTCGGCTCAATGAAATCTATGCCCTGTTTTTTCAGCGCCTCAAGGGCTTTTTTCTCATCCTCTCGATTGCGGGAGTTGAGCGTCTGGAATGCTGTAGCCAGTTGAGTATGCAGAATCTCCCGGTCTTCAGGAGAGAGTTTTTTTAGCGCCTTCTCTTTGATCGCCAAAGTGCCGTAGAGATAGATTAGGGGGATGTTGGTCAGATACTTCACCCGTGTATGCCATTGCAGGGCGATGGCACCGATGGCCGAGGTGGCAACGGTGTCGATGAGGCCTGTCTGCAGGCCGGTAAGCACATCGGTGATGGGCAGGGGGATGGGTGAGACGCCTGTGGTTTCAAAGGCGACGCTGTTGATCATGTCACCCTCGGGTATCCATATTTTCTGTTTCCTCAGATCTGCGCTCTCCCGCACAGGACTGTTGGACATCATATAGGCGAAGCCCCCCTCGCCGAGTCCGTAGCTGACAAACCCCTTCTTGCGTAACCCGCGGATGATCTCCTGGTCCATACGTGCCCGCACATAGTCAACTTCATCCAGGCTGTGAAACAGAAAAGGCAGGCTGTAGAGTTGGGCATCCGGATAGACTGCTGCCAGTCCGCCGCCGGTAATGGCGCCGCCGTGCAGTTGGCCGACCCGGATCTTGCGCAGTACGCTGTTGTCGTTGCCCATCACGCCCCCTGGATAGAAGCGCAGTTTGACGCGGCCGTCGGTCTTCTTTTTTACCTCTCCTGCTGCTGCCCGCATGATCTTCATCCAGGCCGTGCCGTCTGGTGCCAAGGTGGCGATCTTGAGAGTGGTGGCGTGGGCGACGGATGTCAGACTCAGGCTAAATAGCAGCGTTATGATCACGCGGATCATAGGTAACTCCTTCTACAGGCAAAACTGGAAAAATGGGTATTGTAGATGGGTGCGGGCGGATTAGAAATAGTCGTCGTTCAGCATCTCTCTGGCTTGGCGCTGTGCGATAACGTTGCTGAGGGTCAGGCCGGGGACGGAAGGGTTTGCAGCGATGACTTCGTGCAGGAGATTATCGTGCAGTTCCTGGTCGAACAGCAGACGGGCGTAGCGGCGGGCGAACTCCACTTTTGCCATGAGATCTTTTCCCTCTGAATAGCGGATGGCAAGTTCGAAATGTTTGCGTCCGACCTCGGGCTTTCCTCCAAGGGCGGGAGGGAGTTGGGTGCGAATCACGCCAAGATAGAGTTGTGCGCGTCCTGCCTCGTAGGCCGGGTCGAGATCGATGACCCGCTGCAGCACGGCTTCGATTTTTGGCAGTTCAGCGATGGCATTCCAGTCATCCAGGTTGGCCTGAATCCAGCCTGCCCAACTGGTGCCGAAAACATAGAGCCCTTCGGCATCCAATGGACCCACTTTCAGCACATTCGGTTCGAACTCGATAAAGGGTTTGTCCATCGTGGCGCAGATATCCGGCTGGGACTGGCAGAGTCCCCGGCTTGCATAGTCCAGCGCCTTGTCCGCCAAGCCTTTTCGTCGTGCAGTATCGCTGACCAGTCCTCCCCCATACGCGCTATACAGTCTGGCACCGGCAAACAGCAGTGCCGGGTCATCATCGTCGTCGGCAATCAGGGAATCGAGCAGCAGCAGGAAGGCAGGTGCGCCGCTGCGGACGATCTCGGGGTCTGCCTGATTCAGCATCGCATTGGAGAGATTACCCGCCAGCCGGTCAGTCGCCATTGAGGCGCAACCCGAGATCAGTAGCAGGAAAAGGCCTAGCGTGACAGCTCTAGGATATAGGAATTGTCTGGTCATATGGACCCGTTGGAAAAGTACGCTTAACGATGCTTTTTACCAACGTGTTCCATGTGATGCAACCAGCTGTTGAACATCATGCCGAGGGAGCCGGTGCCTGCGCGCCGACCTTTGAAGGTGTGGAAACAGCCCTCTTCCTCTTCTGAAAAACGGGCTGCGCCAAAATTCAGGAAGACGAATATCAGTGCCACATCAAGCACCAGCCCGGCAACGGCCAGTAAGCCGTGAACGACGATGTTGGCCATAATCCAGTTGAGAATCAAGGAGTGGTAGGTGAGGCTGAGAAAAAGGGTGGCAAAGAAGAGGGCAACAGCCATCAGAGAGAAGAAATCCGCCAGGCGTTCATGCTGACGGGTATACCCTTTGATGTTTTTACAGACAGACATGACGGTGGCCTCTCAGTCAGGTTCTACGCGGCTCAACCTGGGTTGTGATTTCGGTTAACTCTACGGTTACCCTAATGTGGTGAAAAGTCAAGTCAAAACTCGGTCAGTGTGACCGCTTCATCGGCGAGTGTATAGTGAACGGATCACCCGGCGCCTCAAGGCCGGGAATCATAAAAAACTATCGAGGAGGGTTTGCGTGGAGAGTGTTACCGAACTTGTCAAAGGGCTGAACGGCATCGTTTGGGGACCGGTGATGCTGGTGCTGATCCTCGGCACCGGGATGTTTCTCATGCTGGGCCTGAGGCTCATACCCTTGAGGCGTTTGGGTCATGGTTTCCGCATGTTGTGGCAGGGGCGCAGAGACCAGGGGGAGGGTGAGATCAGTCCCTTTAACGCCCTGATGACCTCTCTTTCCGCCACTATCGGTACCGGCAATATCGCAGGTGTCGCCACCGCTATCGCCCTCGGTGGGCCTGGTGCGCTTTTTTGGATGTGGTGTACCGCGCTGGTGGGCATGGCCACCAAGTATGCCGAAGCGGTGCTGGCGGTGCGCTATCGCGAAGTGGATGAAAAGGGGAACCACATCGGCGGTCCCATGTTCTACATCAAAAATGGCCTTGACGGGCGCTGGGCTTGGCTCGGTACTCTGTTTGCCCTGTTTGGCGCATTGGCGGGTTTTGGTATTGGCAATACGGTACAGGCCAACTCGGTGGCCGATGTGTTGGAGACCAATCTGTCGATACCTGCAGCGGTGACCGGTGGCGTAATGGCGATACTTGCTGCACTGGTGCTGATCGGTGGAGTACGGCGGATTGCGGAGGTCGCCGGAAAGCTGGTGCCTTTTATGGCGATTGCCTATGTTGCGGGTGGTCTGATGGTGCTGTTTACCCATTTTGGCGAGATTCCGTCCGCAGTCGTCATGATCGTCGAGCACGCCTTTACACCGACCGCGGCTACCGGTGGTTTTGCCGGTGCGGCGATCTGGGCTGCGATACGATTTGGTGTGGCCCGGGGCATCTTCTCCAATGAGGCGGGGCTGGGCAGTGCGCCGATTGCGCATGCGGCGGCGGCCACCGACAATCCGGTGCGGCAGGGCACCATCGCCATGCTTGGTACTTTCATCGACACCCTGATCGTCTGCACCATCACCGGCCTGGCCATTGTGGTGACCGGTGCCTGGACCAGCGGCGAAACGGGGGCGGCGCTCTCCTCCATGGCCTTTGAGCAGGCGCTGCCTGGTGTGGGTGGTTATGTGGTGACCTTTGGACTGGCGATCTTTGCCTTCACCACCCTGTTGGGCTGGAGTTTCTACGGCGAGAAGTGTGTGGAGTACCTGTTTGGCGTGCGGGCGATTTTTCCTTTCCGCACGCTCTGGATCATTATGATACCGGTGGGTGCGATGGCGCAGGAGCAGCTCGATTTCGTCTGGCTGGTGGCGGACACCATGAACGCGCTGATGGCGTTGCCGAATCTGTTGGCGTTGCTGTTGTTGAGTCCGGTGGTGTTTGGGCTGACGCGGGATTATTTTCGTAAGTAGTCAGAGTGACTCTTCCTCTTCGGGAGTGTTATTTGTGTCGCTACGCGATGGTTTTGTTTTAACGGGGCTTACTTGACACTTTATTCGATATAGCAGGAAACACTCAAGACTAAGAAAAAGTTACAATACCCCCCATGCACCGCGCCCTCCAAATCCTCAACAACACCTTCGGCTACGAAGCCTTCCGCCACAATCAGTCCGGCATCATCGCAGCCCTGCTTGAGGGACAGGATGCCCTGGCCCTGATGCCCACCGGCGGCGGCAAGTCGCTCTGCTACCAGATCCCGGCCTTGATAAGGCCAGGGGTGGGTGTGGTGATCTCACCCCTGATTGCGCTGATGCAGGATCAGGTGGATGCCCTGACCCAACTTGATCTAAACGCTGCATTTCTAAATTCCACACTTGATATGGGGTCCATCCGCGCCACTGAGCAGGCGCTCCTGGCCGGGGAGTTGGATCTGCTCTATATCGCACCGGAACGGTTGCTCAATGAGCGGACGCTTTCACTGCTGGAGCAGGTGCCGCTGGCGCTCTTTGCCATCGATGAAGCGCATTGCGTTTCCCAATGGGGTCATGATTTTCGCAAGGATTATCAACGGCTGTCGATACTTCAGGAACGTTTTCCAGGCGTGCCACGCATTGCCCTGACTGCGACGGCGGATGAGCGTACCCGGCATGAGATCATTGAGCAACTCGGTCTGCAGAGCGCAGCGATCTTCATCAATAGTTTTGACCGGCCCAACATTCGCTATGCACTGGCAGAGGGTCAGAATGCGAAAGAGGCGTTGTGGCAGTTCCTGCAACGTGAACATCCGGGTGATGCCGGAATCGTCTATTGTCTCTCCCGCAAGCGGGTGGAGCAGATCGCCGACTGGTTAAGTACCAAGGGCCGCAAAGCGTTGCCCTATCATGCTGGATTGTCCGATGCTGCGCGGCGCAACAATCAGTCCCGGTTCCTGCGGGAGGATGGGGTGATTATCGTTGCAACCATCGCTTTCGGCATGGGGATCGACAAACCGGATGTACGCTTTGTCGCCCATCTGAACCTGCCCAAGAGCGTCGAGGCCTACTATCAGGAGACCGGACGCGCCGGCCGGGACGGTGAACCGGCCAATGCCTGGATGGCTTATGGACTGCAGGATGTGATTACCCTGCGCCAGTTCACTCAATCTTCGGACTCGGAAGACCAGTTCAAACGCGTTGCTCACCACAAACTGGAGGCGATGCTGGGGCTTTGCGAGTTGACCGGCTGTCGTCGCCAGGCACTGCTGGCCTACTTCGGTGAAACTTTGCCGGAGCCCTGCGGCAATTGCGACAACTGTCTGCTGCCGCCGGAGACCTGGGATGCCCAGGAAGCGGCCCGCAAGGCGCTCTCCTGTGTCTACCGCACAGGTCAGCGATTTGGTGTGAACTATGTGGTCGATGTGTTGCGGGGCAAGGAGGACGACCGCATCCAGCGTTTTGGGCACGACCGGCTCAGTACCTTCGGTATCGGGGCTGACCTCTCCATCAGTGAGTGGCGCTCCCTGTTCCGGCAGTTGATTGCCCAGGGATATCTCGATATCGATGTGGCGGGACACGGTTCACTGCGGCTGACCGAAAAGAGTCGGCCGCTGTTGCGGGGTGAGCAGGGGCTGATGCTGCGTCGTCAGCGCAAGGTTGAAAAAGAGAAGTCGAAGCGGGAACGTAAACTTTCAGGATTGCGGGTCTTTGATCGTCCTCTTTTCGAGTCATTGCGAGTCCTGAGACTGGAATTGGCAGAGGCACAGGGGGTGCCTCCCTACGTCATTTTTCACGATGCCACGCTGACCGAACTGGCGCGTAGACGCCCTGCCTCACTGCATGAAATGGCCGCCATCAGCGGCGTGGGCGAGAGCAAGTTGGCCCGCTATGGCCAGCAATTTCTGCTGCATATCCGTGAATATCCCCTGCCCGATTTGCTGCGCAACAATCTCAGCGACACTGTCAACGAAACCCTCTATCTGTTCAACAACGGGAAGGATGCGCAACGTATCGCTCAAGAGCGGGAACTCAAGCTCACTACGGTATATTCGCACTTCGCCGAGGCGCTGGAAGTCGGATTGCTGGATATTACCGATGTGTTGCCCGTCGAGGCTGAAGAGTATACCGAGATCGTCAGGCTTATGGAGCATCTGGACGTCTGTGAAGAGGGGCGTTTGAAGCCGCTCTATGAGGCCCTCGACGGGGCTTGGGATTACGGCATTTTGCGTTGTGTTCTGGCTGCAGAGTGCGGTTAATTCGCGAACACTCAGGGCAGGAAATAGATTCCGAGTGATCCGTGTCGCATTTTGGTAGTATGCATCTTATATATTTATAGGGATATTTATCGGGCTTTTGCCTTAGTCCCACTGGTTGGGGGGCTGGGTTCCAGATTGTAGTCCATCTCACGCGAAATATTTTCAGGAACGCACTGAATCGCTGAAGGACAGATGCCAGGAGTGGTTTCCGTCCAGTGCTGAATTGCGCGAGCGTTGCCTGCGCATCTCTACTATCGTCCTTTGAGCGGCGGCGTGAAAAACTGATTTTACGGACACAAGATTGAAAACAGATAACAATATAAAAATCCTGCTGGTTTTGAAGCGCCGAGCGCCGGTTTTGGTGCTGCTGTTGGTGCTTTCGAGCGTGGTGCTGCTTTGGATGGACTGGCAAAAACAGGCAAGCCTGGATGCACTGCAACTGCGTGGAGTGGAGTTTTCACGGGCAGTCGCGCAGCTTGTTGAAGAACCCATGCGCGAAAACCGCGACCTGGAGCTACAGCGTTTTTTAGGTTTGGCAAACAAAACTGAACCGCTCTATCTGGCCGTGTTGCGTCTTGACCAGACCATTCTCAGCCACTGGACGGCGACCCGTTTGTCACTGACAGCGCCTCCTGCAGGCATCACGCCAGGAGAGTCGAAGGTTGTGGTCGATCGGTTTCCTGATCCCGTCACCGGTGAACCCTATATCCGTTTTCTTACGCCGATCCCACCGGAACAGCGGACGGCAGGGAGCATGCCTCTTGGTTATGTTGACCTGATTCTCAGTGAGACGCCTGCCTTGGAACTGGCGCGTAACTCTGCGCTATCACTGGCCATGATTTTGCTGATGGTGGCAGGCCTGACGGTGGCCGGCAGTGCGTTCTTGATCAGGCTGATCGACTGGAGGGTGCACCAACTCCCCCCCGTGTCTTTAACCCGGCTGGGGTCTGCGGTATCCGCTATTGGCGAGAAAAGCACTGGCTTGGAAACGACTGTGTCAGAACCGCTTGATGCGGAAAAATTATTGGTATTGAAGAATAATTTTCAGGGTTTACGGGTAGGCCGTCTCACGCAACTGATCCATACCTATCTCTCCAGTGCCGAGGCGCTGCTGGAAAAGATGGAACAGACTTTCGACAGACGGGATGCGAGAGCGCTATTTCAGCTTGCGCACAGCCTGAAATCGTCAAGTGCCAATCTGACTGCCCTCCGGCTTTCGGTCCTCTGCAGGAATCTGGAAAAAGAGGCCCGTGATGGCAAAGTTCTGGAGGGAGAAAAACAGTTGCGGGCGATTCGGGATGAGTTTTCCCGTGTCAGCCAGGCTTTGGAAGTGGTGCTTACTGAATTGCCGGAGGATGAGCCCTGGCAGATCGACCGGGAGCAGGACAGTAAGCTGGCGAGCCCCTATTTGGTGAGTGCGGACATCGCCGGCCAAGAGTTGGTTGATGGGGAGCGGCGGCCAAGGGTGATGGTGGTTGATGATGACTCGACCGAACGGGAGATGGCGAAATCCCTGCTGCAAGAGGGGGGGTTCGATGTGGTGCTTGCCGAGAACGGCCGCATAGCGCTCGACCGCTTCTTCACAGACAAACCGGCGGTCATGCTGCTCAATCTGGAAATGCCTGAACTTGATGGTCTCCAGGTCTGTGAGAGGTTGCGCCTGCTTCCTGGCGGAGAACTTCTGCCGGTGATCATGGTGACCGGTCATGATGATCTGCCTGCGATTGAAAAGGCTTACGCAGTTGAAGCCACCGACTTTGTTACAAAGCCGGTGGTGTGGCCGGTGTTGGTGCAGCGTATTCGTTATCTTCTGCGGGCTGCCGCTGCTTTCGAACGGGTCAATGAGCTGGCTATCTCTGATGCACTGACGGGGTTACCCAACCGCCGTCACACACTGGAACGAATGCAGCAGGGGTTGGCAGAGGCGCGCCGAAACAAGCTTACCTTTTCATGCACTCTGGTGGATATCGACTATTTCAAGCGCATCAACGATACCCATGGCCATCTGGTGGGAGACATTGTATTACGTGAATTGGCCGGTGTGCTGCGTATGACCGCCCGGACATATGATGTCATCGGCCGCATCGGCGGAGAAGAGTTTTTGATGTTCAGCATCGGGTTGGATATCGACGCGGCCAATCAGATGGCCGAACGACTGCGCCGCGCTGTGGCCGATCACTCTTTTGGGACTAGAAGCTTCAATGAACAGGTGACTGTGAGTCTCGGTGTTACTGCCGTCAGTAGCGGAGATGAGAGTTATGAGCAATTGTTGAAAGCAGCTGACAAAGCATTGTATGCCGCCAAGGATAGAGGGCGAAACTGTGTGGAGAGCAGGTAACTTTCTGTGTTGATTGTACAGATAGCTTTTAGAGAGTGTTTTTTCTTCCGACGCGGGTGACAGTTGAGGATGGACGGAGAGAAAAAACCGGGATCATCTCAGCCGCAGGATAGTGCGGAGCTGGATGCTTTGTTCAGACTGGAGCAGGCCCGGGTGCTATACGGCAGTGCATTGCTGCCAAATCTGATCGTTTCGTTTGTCAGCGTTTTGCTGGCTTTATATTTTGCACCGCTTTTGCCCATGGAATCGGTTCTGGTCTGGCTTGTCCCAATAAATCTGTTGGTGATGGCACGCCTGGTACAGCATGGGCCTATGGGAACTACCGGACGGAATTTGGGACGACAGATTTCTGGGTGAAGATCTACGTCTTTCTGACTGCGTTGGTGGGGCTGAGCTGGGGTCTGGTTGCCTGGGTGCTTTTGTAGATACTACAGAACAATCCCATTGGTGTGATGATGGTTGTGCTGGTTGTCGCAGGCATGATATCGGCGGGGGTTCATGTCCTGGCAATCAGTTCAGTGGCGGCGACCTTTTACATTTTGCCGGCCCCTATTATTATTGCCCTGCAATTCTATTCCAGTAGCCCGGATGGAGTGTCGCATATCTTTTTCATGATGCTGGTGTATAGCTTGTTCATGACAGTGGTCGTGAACAAGCAGAACAGGACTCTGCGAGCCAATTTCCTGCTGCAATATGAGAATGAGGCACTGATCAATAGTCTCCAGCAGGCAAAAAGTGCGGCTGAGTCGGCCAATGCCGCCAAGTCATCCTTTCTTGCCAAAATGAGTCATGAGATTCGTACGCCAATGAATGGTGTTTTGGGCATGGCGGAGCTGCTGATGGAGAGCAGTCTCAATGAACGTCAGCGCGACTTTGCCCAGACCATCAAGCGTTCAGGCGGCCGCTTGATTCATCTGATCGATGATGTGCTGGATTTCTCCAAAATTGAAGCCGGCAGGCTTGAACTGGAGCTGCAAAGAGTTAATCTGCGGCACCTCATTGAGGATGCAGTAGAGCTGCTGGCCGATCGGGCCTACAGAAAAGGCCTTGAGTTGACGGCAGTGTTACCCCCTAACATGCCCAAATATTTCAGATGTGATCCTGTACGCCTGGAGCAGGTATTGGTCAATCTGTTGGGAAATGCCATCAAGTTTACCCAAGTGGGTGAAGTGGTATTGGAGTTGGTGGTGATGCAACTGTCTGAGAACGAAGCTCGTCTCTCATTCAAGGTAAAAGACACAGGCATTGGCATCGATGCCGGTAGCCAACAGCGCATCTTCAAAGCCTTTACGCAGTCAGATGGTTCAATTACACGTGAATATGGTGGTACTGGTCTCGGGCTGAATATCTCCAACCAGCTTCTTGGCCTAATGGGTGGGAAACTGAAGGTTGAGAGTGAATTGGGACGGGGAAGCTGCTTTTACTTCGATCTCCGGCTGAACATAGAGAGAGAAGCGGTTTATTCAGAAGCCGCATTGGATGAAGATCTACAGCACAGGCGTCTTCTGATTGTTGATGACAATGCGACGGTGTGCGGGTATTTGATGAATCAGATCAGCGCATTGGGTCTGTCGGTTGATACCGCGAAAAATGGGAGTCAGGCTTTGTCCATGCTGAATGCCGCTGCCGGCATGGGAAATCCATACGATATTGCTATGCTCGACCGACAGATGCCTGGGGCCAGTGGTGCGGTGTTGGCCCGGATGATTAAAGAGAAACCTGCGCTGGCGGCTACCCGAATCGTGATTTTGAGCCCACTGAATCAGCAACTGTCCGAGGTGCCGGATGGACTTGTGAATTTTCAGCTGACCAAGCCGGTGCGCCTGGATCAACTATTGCGTTGCTTGAATGTCGTCTTTGATAGAGAACCCGTGCCTGCAGGAAGAGAGACAGAAACCTTTCCCCAACAGGCACGAGATGATAGATGGATCGGTGTAAAAATCCTGCTGGTAGAGGATAACCCGGTCAACCAGGAAGTGGCATTGGGCA
This sequence comes from Chromatiales bacterium, assembly GCA_036784775.1. Taxonomy (GTDB): domain Bacteria; phylum Pseudomonadota; class Gammaproteobacteria; order Chromatiales; family Chromatiaceae; genus QGON01. Next base: position 37,343 of record JAMJIN010000008.1, read on the forward strand.
TGCTTGAATTGCAGAAGTGCCATATTGTGGTCGCGGAGAATGGACTTGAGGCGCTGGATGCGATGAAACTGGATGTCTTTGATCTGGTGCTGATGGATTGCCATATGCCGGAGATGGACGGTTTCAGAGCAACCGAGGGGATTCGCCTGTATGAGTCACAACAGGGTGAGGGAAGGCGTGTTCCCATCATTGCGTTGACCGCCGATCTGCAGAAGGGTATTCGTCAGCGGTGTCTTCGGGCTGGTATGGATGACCTGCTTGGCAAGCCTTTCTCCACGGATGAGTTACTGACTGTAATGTCCCACTGGTTACAGTTGGAAAAATCAGCGGGAATAGCAGCCCCTTCTTCAGTGGATGACGAAGCGGTCATTGATGTTCTTGTGCTGGATAAGATCAGAGCCTTACAGCAGCCGGGAAGGTCAGACATAATCAGCAGAGTGGTCAATCTCTTTCTGGATGTCACCCCCAGCTTAATAAGGAAATTGCATCAGGCAATTATTTCCAATGATGGTGAAGGCGTCCGTGAGGCAGCCCACAGTATCAAGTCCAGTAGCGCTAATGTAGGCGCACTGCAACTCTCCAAAAAGTGCAGAGAGATGGAAGTGCTGGGTGAACAGGGCGACGTTGATGCCGTGAAAGAGATGATGAAAGAGATCAGTGATGAGTTTGTTGCGGTGCGGGCCGCATTGCTCGATGATCTTGCCGGGGTCGAGCAGACGACGGTTTGAGTCAGGTGGAAAAACGTCGTTTGAGATATCGTACAATATCTCCAGATTCATACATCCACTGCACTGAGCCATCCTGATGCTCAATGCGCAGGCAGGGTGTCTGATAGAGGCCTCCCTCTCTGATGAGCGCCTGCTTCCACAGCTGATTGTTGGCCGCGTCGCGATATTCGATATTGAGGTCCAGCTGCTTGATGACCCTGCGAACCTTTATACAATAAGAGCAGGTGGAGAACTGATAGAGTGCGAGCCGGCGGGTTTCCTTATCGACTTGCTGTTGCTCGTCCATACTTCTATGTATAGGAGCGGCGGCACCCAGAAGCTTTTTTATGATATCCAGCATTGCGTCATTTAACCTTGGAACCACCAAGGCACTCTGGTGAATCCCGTACGCTGCCGTTACGTTCGAACCACTCTTCTGGTGTCATGGTGTGTAGTGCCAGAGCATGCACACCTCCCTGCAACTCGTCGGCCAGGATCTTGTTGATCAAGCGGTGGCGGTTGAGCAGTTTTTCACCTTCGAAGCGTTTGCTCGCGATGACGACCTTGAAGTGGGACTCTGATCCTTCAGGCACATCATGCATATGGCTTTCGTTGTTCACTTCCAGAAAGGCCGGCGAAAGCGCTGCCTGAAGTTTCTGCTGAATGGATGTCTGTATTGTCATAACCTCGTCCGATTGATTTGTTTGGGTACGAAATTATAGCGCTACTCGAAAAAATACCGACTAAAACCCGGTACATCAAATGGTTTGGGAGAATAGCTGCCGAAAATCGGCTTCTGGGAGAGGATGGCTGTATAGATAGCCTTGGGCCATCAAACACCCGGCGTTGTGTAGAAAATGATGTTGGTCTTCGTTCTCTACGCCTTCTGCAATGAGGTCCAGTCCCAGTCCTTTTGCCATGGCGATTACGGCCTCGATTATAGAGTGTTCGCCCCTTTGTGTTTTTATCGCATGAATGAAGGAGCGGTCGATTTTGAGGGTGTGAAGCGGAAGAGACTGAAGATAGCCAAGTGATGAGTAACCTGTGCCGAAATCATCCACTGCAACACGGATACCATAGCGATGCAGGATGCCAAGATTTTCAACGGCCTTTTCCATATTCTGTACGATTGAACTTTCGGTGATCTCCAATTCGAGGAGTTGTCTGGGAAGGTTGAACTCGCTGGTAATTCCTAACACGGTAGCGGTGAAATTGTCTGATTCGAGTTGCTGAGCAGACAGATTGACTGACAGGCTCATGGGTTGAGTATGAAGCTTCATCCAGTTAAATGCATCTTTGCAGGCTTGTCTTAATACCCATTCGCCAACTTGGATGATCAGTCCACTCTCCTCGGCGATAGGGATGAATTCGGAGGGTGGCAAAAGCCCCAGATCGGGGTGCTGCCATCTGACAAGGGCTTCTGCACCAACGATTTTCCTGCTTTCCAACTCTACTTTCGGTTGGTAATGGAGTCTCAGTTCATTGTTGAGGAGTGCCCGCCTCAGGCCGTTCTCAATATCCAGTCTCTTGTGAAACTGTTCCTTCATGTGGTCGGCAAAAAAAGCGAAACCGTTCTTACCGGAGTTTTTAACCTGATACATTGCCATATCGGCATTTTTCACCAGCATCTCTTTGGAATCGCCATCATTAGGATAGACGGCGATGCCGATGCTGAAGGTAACGAACACTTCCTGCAGGTTGGGGTGGAATGGTTTCTCAAGTTCTTTCAGAATCTTGTTTGCAGTTGTGGTTATGTCGTTTCTGTCGCTCACTTCAGGCAACAGGAGATTGAATTCATCCCCCCCGACCCTCGCCAGGGTATCTGCCTCGCGGAGGCAGCCTTTTAAGCGTGTGGCAATGGACTGTAGCAATTCATCCCCTGCAAGATGTCCCAGGGTGTCATTGATGATTTTGAAGCTGTCCATATCAAGGTAGAGAACAGCCAGCATTTTTTTGTTTCGTTTTGCCTGGGCTAAAGCGATGTTGAGCCTGTCTCGGAACAGTGTTCGGTTTGGAAGACTGGTCAACAGGTCATGGTAAAGCTGATATTTTATCAACTCCTCGGACTGTTTTCGTTCAGTGATATCACGAGCGACCCCATAAGTACCGACGAATTTTTTTTTGCTGTTTAGCCGGGTGGAGTAGATGCCCATTGAATTCAGTTCGATAGCGACAGAACGAACATCGACGTAGTTGGGGGAATCGAAGTCTTTGCTTTTCAGTCTAAGTTCCGTATTGCGAGTTGTACGGTCGCCGGTGCGTCTTTCATTGAAGACGTATTTTGCCTTTTCAAGGTCGTCTGGGGGTATCAAGCAGGTGTAAGGTTGTTTCAGAAGTTCCCCTGCGTCGAATCCAAGGTTTTTTTCAAATTGATTGTTTACGAAGGTAAATGTTCCTTCCTGGTCCAGCATGTAAATCAGATCGGGGGAGTTGTTGATGAGAAAACGGTGAAGTGTTTCTGAGCGTCTTAATTTCTCCTGAATACGGACGTTCTCATTAGTCAGGTGTTGTCTCTCCAATGCATTGGATACCGATAGCAACAGTTCGTCTGCCATGTAGGGTTTGCGGATGAAATCCTTTGCGCCTTTTCTCAGTGCACTGGCCACATGGCCGAAGCCGGATTCCCCGCTGATTACGATGATGCTGGTATTGTGGTTGTCGCTTTTGATGAATTCCATTACCTGGTGGCCATCGATATCCGGCATATTCAGATCAAGGAGCGCCAAATCAAAAGTGTCTGTTTTCAACACATCAATCGCCTCACGCCCACCATCCGCAGTGAAGATGGTATAGCCGGAGAATTGCAGTATCGCTCTCAGGCTTTCGCTGGCCCGGGGTTCATCATCAACTATCAAAATACGGGCGGAATTCCTTTCTCTGTTGCGCTTGGCCTGCTCTTCTATCTGCGATGGCTGCTGTCCGTTACCTCCTTGTAGTCTTGATGTCGAATGTTTGATGGTCGTCATCGCTACGTGTCCCCCATGGGGATTCTCCTAGGTATGAGAATCTGGAATTTTGTACCTTTTTCAAGGTTTGAGGTGCAACTGATGGAGCCCGATAGCTCGTTAATAAGGTTTTTTACGATGGTGAGACCAAGGCCTGCATTACCGGCTCCTTTGGTGCTCTTTACCGGCGAAAAAATATTCTCCATGATTTCGTCGGGAATACCGGGTCCGTTATCAATGACCTCTATCCCAACGTAGTGCTTACCATTCATGTTGATTTTGTCTTTGGTGATTAAAGTAATCTTTCCTCCATCACTCATCGCTTCAACCGAATTTTTTATCAAGTTGGTAAGTATCTGTTTAAGGGTATTGCGACTGCCGGCAACCGGAGGCAGAGAGGTTTCGAGGTCAAGCTGGGCACTGATGTCATGGGTTACGAAAAGCGAGGTGTGGAAAATCTTTTCGACATCGAGGATCAGACTGTTGAGGTCAACGAATCCTTGCTCAAGTCCGCTATCGGAAGGCATGTCGCGCAGGCGCAGGATGATTTTTCCTACACGTTCGATCTCATCCTTGATGATACGAAGTTCCTCGTGGGCAGCATGATCCTCTCCCAGTTTTGTGCCAAGAATATGCAGGTAGTTGTTAATGATGCCGAGAGGGTTGTTGGCTTCGTGAATGATTTTTCTTGCGTGCAGCTGGAATTCTGATCGTGCTTCTTCAATCCGTTCCTCTTCTGAGCGGATGATGGTGATTTGTTGTTGGATAGACTTTGCTGCCCCGTCGGCAAAGGTTGAGACCAGCATTAGGTTGGACTCGATTCTGTTCCAGTCCACCTGTTCAATGCCAGCGACCAAAACGCCGACGGTACGCCCTTCGGTTATCAATGGAATCGAAAGTAACCCGTTATTTTTCATAAGGGTCAGGATCTGACGATCCACAATGGAAATGGATCTGTTTTCACCGTTTTCAAGCCAATGCCTCGGCTCGCCCTGCAAAAGAGAGTCGGCAATCATGCTTCTGCCCGCTTCCAGGGAAATTGAGATGTCAGCGAAAGGTCCGGACTCGGTCTCTTCTGAGGGGGTATATGCGAGTTGATTCAGCTCCTGATCGTAGAGAAAAACCCTGATCGGGGTCAGGTCGAAAAGGATACGGGCATTTTGGACAATAGAGGCGAGTGTCTCATTTAATGGAACCTGCGGTCCGGTTCGATGTGAGGCCATGCCGACGATAGCCGCCGTTTTTATCCGCTCTTTTAACTGCTCTTTCAGTTGCTTGCGCGAGGGAGTTGTAACTTCTCAAAAACCCGTGGCAAGAGCAGCCCGCTCGGTGATGATATCGGGTAATGGAGCAATGGTCTGTTCACCAATACCCAAACGATCTGTTAAGTAATGCCAGAACGAGATATCCAGCTTACGGCAGGTTTTTTTCAAGCTGGCAAAAGTATCTCGGCAACGCCTGCCTTC
>JAMJIN010000454.1:0-1450 GCA_036784775.1 Chromatiales bacterium
AACGCTATGACAGCCCAACGGATGATGTGCATGATAAAACCGGAAGACGGTACGTAATACTCATCTTCCGATATATCTAATATACGGACCACCTCGTTACATGCATAACGAATGCACGCTGCGTCTACCGCTGCGTCGAAGGTATTTTGATTCATCATGGCTTCTGCACGATTCCAAATTCTGTCTATGTTCGTTACCGTCGCCTGCATGTCATGATCGTTGCCGTTGTTACTACCGCTACTGCTGCTGCTGCTACTGTTTATGACAATAGCTGTATCGTTATTTTCCTCGTCTGCTATAAACAGAGTCGGTTCGGTAGAGGAAGTGATGGATGGTGAGGAAGGCAACAGATTACGACGTTCATACGCATCTAACCAGTCCTGTACCTTTTTGTCCATGCTTGTTTCGTCGGTGGGACCTGTGGTGCTGTCAGAGCTGGAGACGACGACGACGGCATTCTCTTTGTCTTCCTCCTACAAAGAGAATGCCTCGTCAAGTACTTCCAGCTCTGACGCGTTGTAGTTTACGTAGTTGTTGTTGTTGCGTTGTTTAATGGTCGCCCTGACACGCACCCCCCGCAGCACCGACAGCGCAGCCAACCGCTCTTCGTCTGACGTCATAGCGACGTAGGCGTTAGCAGTAAACCCAGAATTTTAACTGCCACTGAGTCAAATACGCTAACCCAACTTTCAGTGCCTATCCAGTCCTGCAGGAGGACACGCAAGTTGTATCTGTACATGGGAGATCTCTGCCATTGGTGAAGTGGACAATAGTAGCCTTGCTTACGGCGCTGGACACCTTTGAGACACTGTGAACACGATATATACACAACATATCTCTCCTGCGTTGCAGTAGCGACTATGGTTAACGGTTTTGCAAATCTGTACGTTCCATCACTTACCTCCGTCTGCAGACGAGTGAGGTTCATCATTTGCTGCTCTTCTTCGGCGATCTGCTGCGCGGCCATCATGACTTCTAAGACTTGAACTTGTACGAGAAGAGAGAAGTGAGTCGAATCGATCGCAAGAGTTGTTATGATAGTTAGAGCTGCGAGCCCCTTATATAGCGGGGCCGGTTGCATGGCGCGTCTGTATTATCTAGCCAGCTGGCCCGCTGGTATGCGTTGTGCAATTGCCGCGCATTCCTATCGCTCGGGTGTTGTCGGCGAGCCAGACTTGCTGTCGCCTGTTTTTTTCCGAACGAACTCGCGACAATTCACGAGTATCTGACCCAATACGTTCTGTCCACGCTGTCCAGTGTAGGGGAACATGCTCCAGTATCCCTCCCTGCTTCTCACGTTTTCCATTAACGACGATGGATATGTGTCTACCAATCGTTTGCGTAATGTCGTGTCGCGAAATTTAATAGCAACTAACGCGATCATTACAGATCGTCTCTGTTTGTTCCACCGTGTACGCAAATGCTCTTTCTCTCGAATGGTCTTGCTTAG
>JAMJIN010000455.1:0-1449 GCA_036784775.1 Chromatiales bacterium
CCTGTCTTAAGTTATTACTTTGTCATGATTCATGTGTTGTATAATAACTGAAGATTAATAATAACTGAAGATTATTAGGTAACCAATTTGTGTTTGTTTCATACATTATAATGGATTTTAGTTGTACAAAATTTGATAGCTTTAATATATGCAATTCACAAAAGAAGGCATCTGTATAATGGCAATAATGCACATTGCCGACAATCCTCGGTATTTTCTTATGTCACAAATTAATACAGTCAATATTTGTTTTGTAGGACACATAAAACAGGTATGGTGAATAGTACAGTATTAAGCGAGCATCATTACACTGACTGTTCTTCAGAATGTATCAACATTTAAGAATCAGTCGATCACCAGATTGAACCGAAATTGATGGGTTTGGGCAAGTTTTTTTTAAAATGAGGTGTCATTTTCTTGAGTTTCACCCAGCATGTGATAGGATAAATATTCTGTGAAACTGCAAGGAAAATTGTATGATAAATGTGATCTGTTCCCAGTAAAGACGACATACAACGCTCCAGGTCCTCCTAGTGGACAGGTCAGGAGCACCGCAATTTATCCGACAGCGATCTAAGTTGGAGATGCTCGAATTCATCGTTCACGTTCTTTATTGCTACTATTTAGTCATATTTTGACTCATGGACGGTTATAAAATGTAGATAACATTGCTATGGAACAAGCGAGTGATAAGTGAGTGAGGGAAACGATGTATTCTCATTTTGTTCTGTTCCATTTCGATGTAGCCTTATTATCGTCCTCGCCGGATCGGAGGATGTGACAACATTAGCAAATTTCCGCCGGCATTAATGCCTCTATTTGCATATATGTAACATCATAGTAGTCACTACGTCATCTTGGCACCCACCATCTGAAGGTAAGTGACATGTAAGCCTGGGCGCATTATTTTACTTCTCCCATATCATGTTGACCGTTTTGGCAATATTTTACATGATTTCGTCTGTTTCGACTTCTCTGTTAAGAAAATGATGGTTTCTGTTGCAACAGACATCGTGCAGAGGGAACATTGTCATATCTTGAGGCCAGCCTACAGCGGAACCTCGTCTACTGTCTCTGGCTTTTCGAGAGGCACCTCTTCGACAGCCTACATAGTGGAACAAGGTAATGAACATTACAGTTTACTTGCTTCCTGATAAATGAATGGAGCAAATTGTCTATCGCATGACCACTGATCCTATGAATGTAACAAATTGTCTACCGATTGTGTAACTGCTAGCAGTGTGAATATTTTTAAAAACAAGGTTAACACATATCTCAGGAGGGTGGGTTACACATAGATGAACATTGTTGGACATTCAATAAGCCAATGGCTTCTTTGTCCATTTGTCATCTGGGTCTTTGGCTTAGATGGCAATCTTGATACGCTCTCATTGTCATGTTAGATTTTTTCCAGTGGTGTAGTAGTTACATATGTTTGCGTGCTGAATC
>JAMJIN010000090.1:0-15630 GCA_036784775.1 Chromatiales bacterium
GGATGTGACGTTCTGACGGAGGATGTATCGACGCAGCGAGGCGGCCTTCGCCATCTATGCGCGGTTTTACTCAGCCGCTAACAGGGCGATCTCCATGGCGATGGTTTCCATCTCTGTGGACTGTGGCGCTATCTCCTGCACCTATCCGATTCAACTCTCCTGGAGCGCAGGCAGCACTACAGATGTTTCCGGTTACTATGTCTATCATGGTGAGATCTCCGGCGAGTATGACGAGAAGGTCTGGGTCGATGGCGATACGGTGGCGGAGTTCACTGTCAGCGGCTTGGGCACCCACTATTTCGCAGTGACGGCAGTAAGCCTGAGCGGCATTGAGTCCTCCTATTCTCCCGAAGCGCTTGTTGTCCTTTAACAGCTGATAGTTGATCCTGGTGATTGCCGGTTCCGGGTCACATCCTCCATTGTTTTCATTCCGATAGGGCGTATAATCACGCCGCTTCATCACTATTTCTATGGTGGCTGATATCGGTCCCCCCGCAACGTGAAGCTGTGAACCCCGTCAGGCCCGGAAGGGAGCAGCGGCAGCAGTGGACTCGTGTGCCGGGGTGTGGCTGGTGTCGGCCGCCACCCTTTTCCTAGGGCCTGTTAACACTCTGTCGATGGGTATCAGCAGAGTGTTAACAGGCCCTAAAAAGAACCCTATGCATTGGCGATGATTCAGGCAAGCTCTTGGGTTACACTCATTGCCTCTCTATCCATATAGAATTACGTACCGGCTTCCATGTCCTATCAGGTTCTTGCCCGAAAATGGCGTCCTCAACTGTTCAGCCAGCTGGTTGGGCAGGAACATGTCGTCAGGGCGCTCGCCAACGCCCTCGACAATGACCGGCTCCACCATGCCTATCTGTTTACCGGTACCCGTGGTGTCGGTAAGACAACCCTGGCAAGAATCTTTGCCAAATCGCTCAACTGCGAGGAGGGGGTCAGCTCAACACCCTGCGGTGTATGCTCCGCCTGTCGGGAGATAGACGAAGGGCGGTTTGTCGACCTGTTGGAAGTGGATGCGGCCTCCCGGACCAAAGTTGATCAGACCAGAGAACTGTTGGAAAACGTTCCCTATGCGCCGGTTAGAGGGCGTTACAAAGCTTATCTGATTGATGAAGTTCACATGTTTTCCGCCAGTAGTTTCAATGCTTTATTGAAAACACTTGAGGAACCGCCTCCGCATGTGAAATTTATCCTGGCAACAACCGATCCCCAGAAAGTGCCGGTGACCGTGCTCTCCCGCTGTCTGCAGTTCAATCTCAAGCGTCTCTCCCGGGAACAGATCGGTGGACAGCTCAGTCATATCCTGGGACAGGAGCGGATTGGATTTGATGATGAGTCGCTCTCACTGCTCTCTCGTGGGGCAGATGGCAGTATGCGTGACGGACTGAGTCTTTTGGATCAGGCTATCGCCTTTGGCGGCGGGGCACTGCAGGCTGCTGATGTCGGGGCAATGCTCGGTACCATTGCCGGGGATTCGATTCACGCTCTGGCGGACGCACTTGCCGGGAATGATGCCGCCGGCCTGTTGCAGCGCATCGCAGAGATGTCGGAATTGGCGGCTGATTTTGCCACTGCCACCCAGAACCTTCTGGCCTTACTGCATCAGATCGCCCTGTGTCAGCTGGTGCCCGATTTTCAGCCGGATGACGCATTCGATGTGGCCCAGGTAAAGCGGCTTGCACAGAGCCTCGCACCGGAAGATGTACAACTTTACTACCAGATCGGCTTGAGTGGGCAGCGGGAGCTGTCACTCGCGCCGGATCCCCGCAGTGGATTCGAGATGTTGCTGTTGCGCATGCTGGCCTTCAGACCGGAGGCTGCCGGGTCTGGTTCGAATGCGGGAAAAAGCACCCGGGTACCATCAGGGTCACCTGCTCTGAATGCGACCGCTTCAGTTGGCGGAAAACCGGTAAGAAGAGAGCGCGCGCCGACTCAGGCAGTTAAACCCCAACCAGCGCAGACGGAGAAACGGGAGCAGGTCACCGACCCCAGCCGTTGGGATGAGTTTGCGGCAGGTCTCAGGCTTGGCGGCATTGCCAGCCAGTTGGCCAATAATTGTGTCTTCGCCGGGTGGGATGGGAAGGCGCTCAAGCTCAAGCTTGACCCTGCCTCCAGACAACTCAAGGGTGGGCAGGCGGAGAAACGTCTGCTGGACGGTATCCGGTCCGTATTGGGTGCTGAGGTCAAAATCGACTTTGTGGTGGAAATCTCCGACAAGGAGACTCCCGCCATGCGGCAGAAACGAAACCTGAATGAACGCCAGCAGGCAGCGGAGGCCTCCATGGCTGAAGATCCGCTGGTGAGAGAGCTGGAAGAGCATCTCTCAGCACGAGTGGTCAGTGGCTCTGTCAAACCGGTAGATTGAATGTAACTATTCAGTTTGGTCCTGAATATGTGCTTTTTGTAGGTTGGGTTAGATGCGCATTGCTGCAAACTATCATTTTGTTGCCAAATTTCGCGCGCATCGTAACCCAACATCGGATTGTCGGGTTAGGCCGCGCGCAAGTTGCAGTGCCGTATTTGGGCCTTGTGCGGTTGCGCGACTAACCCGGCCTACATTGAATTGTGCTGAACAGTTACGATTAAATTAAATTTTTCTTTGATGAGGATTTGGTAATGAAGGGTGGTATAGGCAACCTGATGAAACAGGCCCAGAAGATGCAGGCCGAGATGCAGCAGGCCCAGGAGCGGCTGGCGCAGGAAGAGATTACCGGCGAGTCCGGTGGCGGCATGGTGAAGGTAATCATGAACGGTAAGCATGAGGTGCGTCGCGTGTCTATCGATGACAGCCTTATGGAGGACGATAAAGAGATGCTCGAGGATCTGATCGCTGCGGCCATGAACGATGCGGCACAACGGGTCTCCCAGAAGATGCAGGAGAGCATGTCCGGTCTGACTGCCGGTATGGGACTGCCGCCGGGTATGAAACTGCCATTCTGAACGACCGATGTCTTCACAGAGTCTGCTCGACCAACTGATAGGGGCGTTGCGCTGCCTGCCCGGCGTGGGTTCAAAGACTGCCCAGCGGATGGCCTACTATCTGCTGGAGCGGGATCGTGAAGGGGGCAGGCATCTCTCCCGCATCATGGCCGAGGCAATGGAGCGGATTGGCCGTTGCAGCCGCTGCCGTACCTTGACTGAGTTGGAGGTTTGTCGTCTCTGCACCAATCCTCACCGCGACGCTGGCCAGTTGTGTGTGGTGGAGACGCCGGCAGACCAGACCATCCTTGAGCAGGCTATCGACTACCGTGGACTCTATTTTGTGCTGGGTGGTCATCTCTCCCCCCTGGACGGGATAGGACCGCGCGAGATCGGCCTGGATCTGCTGGATGCAAGGTTCGCAGAGGGAAAGGTCAAGGAGGTCATACTCGCCACCAATCCGACGGTGGAGGGTGAAGCGACAGCCCAGTACATCCACGAAATGGCAAATGCCCGGGACATCCGTACCACGCGCATTGCCCAGGGCGTCCCGATGGGAGGCGAGCTGGAGTATGTCGACGGGGCGACCATCGCTCACGCCTTTTCCGGCCGTTCCGAATTTTGAGAGGGACAACCGGCTCCAATTGGTGTCTATCATCATAGTGTGCCTGAATGGCAAGCCATTCCAACAACCATCACCAAGCCCGTTTGACTGACCGGGCACTGTTCCGAGCAAGGAGTAACCATGAGTGATTGTCTGTTCTGTAAAATGGTCAGCGGCGACATCCAGCCGAATGTGGTTTACGAGGATGATGATGTCCTGGCATTCCGGGATCTGAACCCCCAGGCGCCGACCCATATCCTGGTGATTCCAAAGCGGCATATCTCCACCCTGAACGACCTTGAACCCGGTGATGAGGCCTTGATGGGCAATCTTGTCCTGACTGCTGCCAGGATCGCAGAGAAAGAGGGTATCGCCGAGGCCGGCTATCGCACCCTGCTGAACTGTAACGCCGAGGCGGGTCAGACTGTATTTCACATCCACCTGCATCTGCTGGGTGGGCGCCCGATGGGCTGGCCCCCTGGTTGAGCAGGGGATCAATAGTGACATGATCTCCCCGGCAGCAGACGCGGACGAGGACTCCTATCTTATTGCCATTGAGGGCATGAGCTGTGGCCACTGCGTGGCGGCGGTGGAGAAAGCGGTGTTTGCTGTGGCGGGCGTGGTCAGTGTCGAGGTCGACCTGGAGAAGCAGTTCGCTCAAGTCAGCGGAGGTCTGCCCCATAAGGTCATAGCGGCGATAGTGGAAGCGGGCTACACCGCCCGCCCTCTGCCGCAGATTCCAGCCGATTGTCCCATTCCTGATTCCACTGTTCCTTCGTCTGCAGCAGAAAATCAGATCACCGGCGATTATGAGATTGCCATCAGCGACATGACCTGCTCCAGCTGTGTGGCTGCTGTGGAGCGCGCTATCCAATCGGTTCCGGGCGTCAGCGAGGCCTCGGTGAATCTGGTGGAGAAGCGGGCACAGGTCGTGGGTGGTGATCCCGGGGCAGTGGTCAACGCTGTAATAGATCAGGGGTACAGCGCCCGGTTGCTGGAACGTCCCAAGGTCGATGACAGCCTGCTGCTTTCAGTGCCAGGTCTCGGCGAAGCGGTGCCGCCTGCGGCGCTGGAAGTTGTCATCTGCAGCCTGGATGACACTGCGAAAATGGTGACTGAAGGTGAGACGCTTTCCGTGACCACTACCATGCATCCCGCCGATCTGCTGATTGCGCTGCACTCGGCGGGCTATGAGAGCAAACTGTTGGAACAGTTTGTCGACCCTTATGTGGAACAGGGGTTGGAGGCGCAGCAGGAGATCCGTCGCTCCCGGCAACGGGCGCTGCTGGCAGCCCTTGTCGGTGGTGGGTTGATGGCGGCGAATCTTGCAGGTTGGCTGCCTGCACTGACAGATGCTGATGGTCCGATTGGACTCAGCGGTCAGGCCTTCTGGGGGCTGGTCGCCGGGGTCTGCCTGTTCGTGATGTGGTTCAGCGGCCGCAACTACTATAGTGGTGCCTGGAAGCAGGCCAGACACTTTGCCGCCAACATGGATACCCTGGTGGCTCTGGGAACCGGCGCTGCCTGGCTCTCTTCGGTAATACTCATCATCCGGCCGGACTTTATTCCCGGCGGTGGTCATCTCTATCTCGATGCCTCGGTGCTCATCCTCGCCTTTCTGCAGTTCGGCCATGTGCTGGAGACGAGTGCAAAACGGACCACCAGCGAAGCGATCGGCAGTCTGGTGGGGTTGGCGCCAAAATCTGCAGTTGTCGAGCGGGAGTTTGGCGAGGTGGAGATACCGGTTTCGCTGTTGCGGCTCGGGGATCATATCCGGGTGCGCCCAGGGGAGCGGATGCCTATCGACGGTGAAGTCATCGATGGGCGTTCCAGCGTCGACGAATCGATGTTGACTGGTGAGTCGATGCCCGTGGCCAAACAGCCGGGAGACCAGGTGATCGGCGGCACCATGAACCGTAGCGGCACGCTGCTGTTTCGTATTACCCGGTTGGGCGAGGAGACGACCCTGGCCCACATCATCACCATGGTGAAGCGTGCGCAGATGAGCAAGCCTCCCATTGGCCGCCTGGTGGATCGGGTGGCGGCGGTTTTTGTCCCGGTGGTGATTGTGATTGCGCTGCTGACCGCTGTCGTCTGGTATCAGATTGGGCCGGATCCCCGCGCTGCCTATGCCCTGACTGCGGGCATCGCGGTACTGGTGATCGCCTGTCCCTGCGCCCTGGGACTGGCGACGCCGATTGCGATTATGGTCGGTACCGGCCGGGCTGCCCAGCTGAATATCCTGATACGAAACAGCGATGCTCTGCAGAGCGCCAGCCGTTTGACCCATCTGGTGGTCGACAAGACCGGTACCCTGACTGAGGGGCGTCCCACGGTGACTGCCATCCACCCCGCCGGTAACATTCCGGAGAGCGAAGTGATCCGCCTCGCTGCAATGGTCGAGACGGGCTCGGAGCATCCCCTGGCCGAAGCCGTGGTTGAGGCTGCAAGAAGTCGCGGTCTCGATATTGCCGGGGTGAGTGATTTTCAGGCCCTGGAGGGGAGGGGCGTTTCAGGACAGGCCGAGGGGCGCAGACTCCTTCTTGGTAATCATCATTTGATGGAGGAGCAGGGTGTCATCATCCCACCTGCCCTGCTGAAGGAGGCTTCGCGGCAGGCCGCCAGAGCGGCCACGCCGGTTTGGCTGGCAGTGGATTTGCAGATTGCGGGATTGCTGGCAGTGAACGATCCGGTCCGTCCCGACAGTTTTGCCGCTGTGGAGGCCCTGCAGCGTGAAGGTGTCAGGGTCGTGATGTGTACTGGCGATAACCGGGCGACGGCAGAGGCGGTAGCCGCCGACCTGAAAATCGATGAGGTCCACAGTGAACGCCTGCCGGGAGAGAAGCTGGACGTGGTGAAGACGTTGCAGCGGCAGGGATACCGGGTCGGCATGGTGGGTGACGGCATCAATGATGCCCCCGCGCTGGCCCAGGCGGATACCGGTTTTGCAGTCGGCAGTGGGGCCGATGTCGCTATCGACAACGCCGATATCACCCTGGCGGGTGACTCTTTGGCCGATGTGAGTAGCGCAATCGCCATATCCAGTGCAACGATCCGTAATATCAAGCAGAATCTTTTCGGCGCCTTTATCTATAATGTGGTCGGCATACCCATGGCTGCCGGGGTGCTGTTCCCCGTCACAGGCTGGTTGCTGCCGCCGATGTTCGCCAGCGCCGCCATGGCGTTGTCATCGGTGACGGTGGTTTTCAATGCCAACCGGCTGCGTTTTTTTCAACCACTGAGACTGGAGAGACCCGTGTCTATCAAACTTAATGTCACCGGCATGACCTGCCCCCACTGCGTGAATCATGTTACCAAGGCCTTGCAGGGTGTCGGGGGGGTGGAAAGTGTCGAGGTCAGTCTCGATGCAGGCGAGGCGGTGATTACCGGCTCCGCTGCGGTTGATCTGCTTATTGCTGCGGTAAAGGATGCGGGTTATAGCGCAGAGACGGCTTGACCCGGTAGGCTATAATCTGCATTCGGACATAGGCCAAGACGAAATCAAGTGAAGATTTCAGGTTCACTCACTCTTCCCCTTGAACGGCGCTTACTCACGCGAGAGTCGGCGTTGGCGCCTCGTGGGGTGGAGGAGATGCTTCAGTCGCAGCAAACGGCCCTGCCGCGCCAAGTGCCTTCCGTCATCGAGGCGGAGGCTTTGATACTCAGGACTAGAACCAGAGAAAACCCCTATCAGGTCGATCTGGAGCCCCATTCCTATCGGGCGATCAGTGCCTATGCATCCACAGCGGAGAGTGATGAGCGGGCCTATGTTAGCGCCCTGCTGGGAATCGACGAATACGCCTAGCCGGATGCGAGGGCTAGCTGTCTGCTGTAGGCCGGTTCAAGCGCAGCGGAACCGGCGAACCCCGTGTGTTGCGCGCGCCTTTTGCCTGATCCGCTGCGCTTGATCATGCCTGCGAACTAGCCAGATGCCGGAGCGAAGCGGTCGGCTTCAAAATTCAGCGTGGCGAAATAGTCATCCAGCGTCTCTTCACGGCGGATCAGTTCGACGCTGCCGTCGGTCTTCAGCAGCAGCTCCTTTGGCCGCACCTTGCCGTTGTAGTTGAAACCCATTGCCTGACCGTGCGCGCCGGTATCGTGAATGTAGAGGATGTCTCCGTCCTCGATCTTCGGCAGACTGCGTTGGACGGCAAACTTGTCATTGTTCTCGCAAAGTGAACCCGCCACATCCACCGTCTCATCGCTGCCGCTTTTACCCAATACGTCGATATGGTGGTAGGCCCCATACATGCCGGGGCGCATCAGGGCAGACATGCAAGCGTCCACACCGACATAGGTGCGGTAGATCTCCTTGCGGTTGATCGCCTGGGTGACCAGAACGCCGTGGGGACCGGTCATGTAACGGCCGCTCTCGACATAGAGTTTGGGGGCATAACCGTTATGGGACTTGAAGGTATCAAAGAGCGCGGTGATCTCCCGGCCCATGGCCTGGATGTCGAGGGCTTCGTCTTCAGGACGGTAAGGAATGCCCAGGCCACCGCCGATATTGATGAAATCGAAGGTGATGCCCAGTTGCGATGAGATCCACTCGACCCGCTCCAGCAGGGTGCGGGCGGTCTCCACCATATAGGTATAGTTCAGCTCGTTGGATGCGAGCATGGTGTGCAGGCCGAAACGTTTGGCGCCGCGTCCCTTGGCTGCTTTGTAGGCATCCAGCAGCTGATCATGGGTGACGCCGTATTTGGCTTCCACCGGGTTGCCGATGATGCTGTTGCCGGTACGGCGTTCACCTGGGTTGTAACGAAAACAGACCAGCTCAGGCATCTCCGGCACCTTGTCGATCAGGGAGATGTCGTCGAGATTGAGCACACAGCCTCCTCGGGCCGCCGCCGCTTCGAACTCCACTGGACTGGTATTGTTTGAGGTGAACATGATGTCTTCGCCGGAGGCGCCGATATCGCGGCTGAGGATCAGTTCTGCGATAGAACTGCAGTCGAAGCCGAATCCCATCGACTGCATGATCTGCATAATCCTGGGATTGGGCAGCGCCTTGACTGCGAAGTACTCGCGGAAACCCGCGATGCCGGAAAACGCCTCGGTCAGCGTTTTTCCGGTATCGAGAATGCCCTGCTCATCATAGAGATGAAAAGGGGTGCCATAGTGCTCGACGATGTTCTTCAGAACAGGGGAGAGCCGGTGTTTGAAATCTTGGGATATTGGCATCGTGGTTTCCTGCTGGCGACGGATTAGAGCGCGTCTTTGATCCGGGACATCGCTTCCTGGACGTTTTCGAAACTGTTGAAGGCGCTGATGCGGATGTAGCCCTCGCCGCATTTGCCGAAACCGGCGCCGGGGGTGCAGACCACGCCGGTATTGTTCAGCAGCTTGTCGAAGAGCTCCCAGGAGTCGCCTTTGGCATCGATCCAGATGTAGGGTGAGTTCTCGCCGCCCATGCAGTCGTAACCCAGCGACTCCATCTGTTCACGGATATATTTGGCGTTCTTCAAGTAGTAGGAGACCAGTTCCTGCACCTGGGCCTGCCCCTCCGGGCTGAAGACCGCTTCTGCGGCGCGCTGCACCGGGTAGGAGACGCTGTTGAACTTGGTGGTGTGGCGACGGTTCCAGAGCGCATGAACAGAGGCTTTCTCACCCGATTCGGTGTAGGCCATGCAGGCTTTTGGGACCACAGTGTAGGCGCAGCGTGTACCGGTGAAACCGGCGGTCTTGGAGAAGCTGCGAAATTCGATCGCCACCTCTTTGGCTCCCTCTATTTCGTAAATGGAGCGGGGCAGGCTGTCGTCCTGCACGAAGGCCTCGTAGGCCGCGTCGAAGAGGATCAGCGCCTTGTTGTCACGGGCGTAGTCGACCCAGGCCTTCAGCTGCGCCTTGGTGGCAGTGGCCCCGGTCGGATTGTTGGGGAAACAGAGATAGATGAGATCGACCGGGGTTTCCGGCAGATCGGGGATGAAGCCATTTTCCTTGGTGGCGTCCAGATAGACCAGTCCATCGTAGCGGCCCTCTTTTGCCTCGCCGGTACGGCCGGCCATTACGTTGGTATCGACGTAGACAGGGTAGACGGGATCAGGGATGGCAACGGTGGCGTCGGTGGCGAAGATCTCCTGAAAGTTACCGGAGTCGCATTTTGCTCCGTCGCTGACGAAGATCTCGTCGGCTTCGATATCGGCGCCACGGGATTGGAAGTCGCCTTTGGCGATGGCCTCGCGCAGGAAGTCGTATCCCTGTTCCGGGCCATAGCCATGAAAAGAGCCGTCGCTGGCCATCTCGTCCACTGCGGCATGAAGCGCCTTGATACATGCGTCCGGCAGGGCTCGGGTGACGTCGCCGATGCCGAGGCGGATGATGCTCTGATCCGGGTTCGCCTCAGTGTGGGTGGCCACCCGCTTGGCGATATCGGAGAATAGATATGAGGCCTGGAGTTTATTGTAGTTCTCGTTGATTTTGATCATGCGGCAATCCCGGAAAAACGAAAACGCGCCATTATACAGGAAATCGGGGGAGTGGTGGACTCCCCTGAAACCCGATGTGTGGAGGGTATTGGTGAAAACCGGTTTAGCAGTATTCATGTCATCACCCCCTGTGGACGAGATGACAGGTTTGGCAGATACGTAGGTTGGGTTAGCGTAGCGTAACCCAACAAGCTCCGGGATCTGTATGATTACGCTTCACAGCCCATCACTTCCCAAAAATCCCCCGGTAGTCAGTATCGCTGAATCCTACATACAGCCCTTTACCATCATCCAACACCGGACGTTTTATGATCGACGGTGTCTCCAGCATGATGCGAATGGCGCTGCCTTTGTCGATGTTGTCCCTTGTCTCCTGATCCAGCTTGCGCCACATCATACCTCGCTTGTTGAGCAGTTTTTCCCAGCCGACTGCCTCGGTCCAGCGCAACAGAAGTGCTTCGTCCAGTCCCGCTTTTTTGAAGTTGTGGAAGTGGTAGTCGATACCCTGGTCATCCAGCCACTTGCGGGCTTTTTTTCATGGTATCGCAGTTGGGAATGCCGTAGATCGTCGTCATCTGTTTTCGTGAAATATAGAGATTGGGATCCCGGACTATACACGCAGAATCCGGTGGTTGTCATACGGCTTCAGATATCTCTTAACAGTTCATTGATGCTGGTCTTGGAGCGGGTCTTTTCGTCAACTTGCTTGACGATTACGGCGCAGTAGAGACTGTGGCTGCCATCGTCAGCTGGCAGATTGCCCGGTACCACGACGGAGCCGGCGGGAACGCGGCCATAGATGATCTCTTTCGTTTGGCGGTTGTAGATTCTTGTGCTCTGGCTGATGTGAACGCCCATGGAGATCACACAAACCGTTTCGACGATTACCCCCTCTACAATGTTGGAGTGTGAGCCGATGAAACAGTTGTCTTCGATGATTGTCGGAGTCGCCTGCAGGGGATCCAGCATGCCGCCGATCTCAACATTACCCGAAATGTGGACGTTTTGGCCGATCTGGGCACAGGATCCGATGGTGGACCAGGTGTCGATCATAGTACCACTATCGATATAGGCGCCGATGTTGATGTAGGCGGGCATGAGAATGCAGGACGGTGCAATATAGGCACCCCGGCGTGCGCTGGCGGGAGGCACCACGCGCACATGGTCACTGCGGAAATCCCTGGTGTTGTAATCGGCGTATTTCGAGGGGACTTTGTCGTAGTAGTTGGTAAATCCCCCTTTCATAAAATCGTTATTCGAAAAACGGAAGGAGAGCAGGACCGCTTTTGTTATCCAGTGATTGACCTGCCAGTCACTATCGAGTTTTTCCGCGACACGGATTGTGCCATGGTCGAGTTGGTTAATGATTTCATCGACAGCGTCTCTGACGAGTGTGTCGGCGGAAAGCGGCGTAATGTCGGCGCGTTTTTCGAAAGCATCGTTTATGATGGACTTGAGATCGTTCACTGGATTCACCGCTCTCGTGTGCCCTGGCTGATCTGCGAAATGCACTGCATCAGTGCGCACCTGAAAACATCTGCTCTTAGTCCCGGGAAAGTGTCAAAGATAGTCCATTTCCCGAAAATGATGGGATAAAATAAGAGTATAGATTACTGAAAAAATATTTGTATATCAGAGGGGAGATTGATGGCGATGCAGGATAAACAAGTCGGCTTGGAACAGAGTTGTTCGGTGCCAAGTCCACCAGATATGTCTGACATCCATGTGATTGAATATATTACGGAGAAGCCCTTGAAAGACTATCTGGAGGCGATGAGGGTAGCTGATAGTTTGGCAGGTAAGCGGTTTTCAGATTATATGTTGATATCCTGGTATGACCGGGATCGCGATTTTGAATCACCTCAACATTCCAGCGAGTGTCATCAGGATAGCGCGGTGCCCGGTTATGTGGACTATGGTATTCACCATGGTGCCAGGCTGAAGGTGGATTTCGAACGGGGCCGATTCGTTTTTTTCTATATGCCAGTTGATTTATGAACTTCAGCCTGGGCGGATCTGCCTTATCTCATGTTCCGGTAATCCCCTTGATAAAAAATGGGTAGACCTACGAATCATTTGGTGGCAGTGATCGATTTTCTGGTTACAGGCATGTTGCTTCGCAAATCACTGGGAGTGGGTGCTAGAGAACTGTCCGTGTGAATTTTCCTTTAGGCGGTTGTGCTGCCGCCACTCTTTGGTTGGATTGTTGTTGCCAAGTACAACAAATACATACCAATAAAGGCATCAACAGAGCCACAAAGCTCCGGCCACCACATCGGAGTACCGGAATTGATAAATAATGAATCGTGGATAACATCGTAGGCGGCGTGCCCAATATAGCCAACAGCAAGAAGCACCAGTGAGGTTTTTCTTTTTAGTGTATAGGCGACAAGGGCAAAACCAATAAACAACACGCCGATCAATACTTCTTTTAATAGTGCGTCATGATCTGCGGCATATATTTCAAATATCCAATAATACACAGGAAATGTCGATAGAAATAAAGGGTAAACCAATTTATTCCTTTCCTTGACCACTCGGGCATGATGTACCTGCAGATTGTCCAAGATTAAAAAGATCTTACTGTCGGCATCCTTGGTCAGTTGCTTGATGAATTTAATAAACATCTTCGCATTCATGCTGTCCTTGTAGATCATGAATCGAACCTTTCCTTGATTGATGTTCAGCTTCGCTGACAAACGTATAACTGGCGTCTTGTCCTTGGGAGAGTAACCTCGACCATGCTGGCAGTCGCTCCTCACGCCAGTCTCATTGCACCCCTCCATATACATAGTGCCGATTATTGTTAAAGGTTCTCCACAATAATATGCACAGAAGGAGAGCCCTATGCGCAAATCACGATCACGTGTGTGTAATGACACCACAGATGAGCCTGGTGATTTCTTATTTGATTCTGTTAGCTGAAGTGTGGGTCTCTGGGAGCGCTGGTTAGTATGTGTCATTTCCCACATAATTGTGTTAAATGACACAAAAAATACCCTAACTTAGTCGAACGTCGAAAAAAATTAACAAATTGTATTGTAAGTGAGAGTTCGTCTTGATATATAAGCTTCAACTAATGTTTTGGAGCGAAGCACCTCGCGAATATCCGCACCCCCGGCTCAGGTGCTCGTATGGCCAGGCGTATTAAGAATTTGCTCCTAAACAATAACAATCCATCAAAAGGAGTTCCCATGAAGCAGTATATGCACCACTATCGGCGCCCCATACTAATCACGTTGGTTGCCGCCGCGGCCCAAGGCCCGGCATTCGCCGAGGAGGTACAGCTTCCAGCAATTACGGTCACTGAGTCGTCGCCGCTCAATGCTCAGCTACCGAACGCCATGGATATTGACGCGAAAGCACTACAAACCCTGCGCCCTGCCACCTCGGACACTGCCAGCCTTTTGAGAAACATTCCCGGTGTTAGCATTCAGAATGCGGGCGGCGTTTCCAGTCTCCCCGTCATTCGCGGCATGGCCGATGACCGCCTGCGCATCAAGGTTGATGGCATGGATTTAATCTCAGCCTGCGGCAACCACATGAACCCTCCGCTCTCCTATATCGATCCGACCAGCGTTGACAGCGCCACGGTCTTCGCCGGCATCACGCCGGTCAGTGTGGGTGGTGACAGCATCGGTAGTACGATCCTGGTGGATTCCCCCGCTCCGGAGTTCGCCTGGGCTGGCGAAGGCACGCTATTCAAGGGTGAAGTCGGGATGTCTTTTCGCAGCAACGGCAATGCAATCAGCGGCAACGCAGCCGCGACGGCCGCCAACGAAAAATTTAGCGTGAGCTATCGCGGGTCGACGACCAAGGCGGATGACTACAAGGCGGGCGAAGACTTCAAGCCGGCAGGGCCTGCGGCTGCTGGGCGGGAGTGGCTGGATGGCGACGAGGTCGGTTCCACCATGTACAAGTCGACCAATCACTCACTTGATTTTGGGATGCGTCATGAAAACCACCTGCTTGAACTAAAGTTTGGGGTTCAAGATATCCCCTACCAGGGTTGGCCCAATCAGCGCATGGACATGACCGGCAACGACAGCAACCAAGTCAATCTGCACTACGAAGGGGAATTCGACTGGGGTTCCTTGGATGTGCGCGGCTATCGTGAACATACGCGTCACAAGATGCAGTTTTTCGATGATAAGCTCTTCTGGTATGGCTCTGATACGAAAACCACGGCTCTCTTGGATGGTATCCCGTGCACGCCGAGCGGAGGAATGATGGGCTGCGCCGCAGGCATGCCCATGGACACCGAAGGAGACAACACAGGCTTGGTCGTCAAGACCAATATCGTTCTTTCCGAGCGTGATCTGCTCAGGGTGGGTGGTGAAGCCCAGAATTACCGGCTGGATGACTGGTGGGATCCGTCCGGCAGAGGGATGTGGCCGGATACCTTCTGGAACATCAACAACGGCGAACGTGACCGGTTGGCGGCCTTTTCCGAATGGGAAGCTCAATGGAATCCGCAGTTGTTGACGCAACTCGGTGTACGCTACGAAAGAGTCCACATGGATACGGGAGAGGTGCAGGGGTATAACGTAGATAAGTACGGGGTTGAAGCCGATGCCTTCAATGCTGCTGACCGCAAGAAGTCCGACGACAATATCGATCTGACCGCGCTGGCTCGCTTCGCACCGGATGCCACCCGCACCATCGAGTTCGGCTATGCGCAGAAGACCCGTTCGCCCAATCTGTACGAGCGCTACGCTTGGTCGACCGGCGGTATGGCTATGCGCATGATCAACATGACCGGTGACGGAAATGGCTATGTCGGTAACCTCGATCTGGAGCCGGAAACCGCCCATACCGTCAGCGCGTCCTTCGACTGGCATGATGCCGGCCAGGAGGAATGGGGTCTGACGTTGTCGCCTTACTACACTTACGTCAATGATTACATTGATGCCCGTCGCATCGACCCAGCCGACACTTCTACCGACGCCTTCGTCTACCTCCAGTTTGTCAATCAATCCGCGCACATGTATGGCGTGGATATCTCAGGCCAACAGGTTCTGGCGGAAAACACCCAGTACGGTGATTTCACCGCAACTGGCATGTTGAATTACGTCCGTGGCAAGAACAAGACTACCGGTGACAGCCTCTATAATATCATGCCGCTGAATGCTCTACTGGCAGTAGAGCATCGTACGGGCAGCTTGACCAGTATTATTGAGCTTGAGCTGGTGGATGAGAAGACCCGCATCTCACAGGTCAGAAATGAACTCCAGACTAAGGGGTATGGCCTGTTCCACCTGCGGAGCAACTACCAGTGGAAACAGGTCCGTTTTGATTTCGGTATCGAGAACATTCTCGACAAGTTCTACAATCACCCGCTGGGCGGCGCCTATCTCGGTGAGGGCAAGACCATGACCGGAACCGACGTTCCTTGGGGAGTCCCGGTTCCGGGCATGGGGCGTTCGCTCTATGCTGGAGTGAACGTCACGTTCTAGCGGAAATTGTTGTCTGCACTTTTTCAACGCCGACGCCAGTCGGCGTTTTTTTTGAATCAATCCGGCAATTGAAAAGGCACAGAATTTCTAACAATCCCAATCGCAGTTCACTGAAACTGGGTTAGTGTTACCGATACCTGATTACCCCTGAGGCTCAGCTATTGAGTCAGTGGGTGGCGCATACTGAACCTGAAGCCAAATGAGGAGACCGCCATGG
>JAMJIN010000456.1:0-1444 GCA_036784775.1 Chromatiales bacterium
AGTGTATTCCAATGCTCTCATGCACGCACCTAGTCGTAGTCAAAGTTTTAAATATCACATGAATCAATAAATATATAAATACAGCAAACAGTTAATGTGGTGGTTTAATGCGTTGGTAGTATCGGGCGTTTTGACCAACGAGACGTGTGACCCAGTCTGGTCCCCTACACACAGGACATCAATGAACTCACCTCTGCCCAAGAAAAAATATTACCTAAATATTTTACTATAAATGTTATATATTCTCCTTATATATCAAGGCGATTTGATGGAGCCGAGTGGCGTATTTAGGGGTGGGGCATTGGGCTATGGCTCCCTTCTTGGGTAATTTTTTTTGGGTGACTAAGTTTGGCCTCCCCCTTCCGAGATCCTAGACACGCCACTGACGGAGCCCAAGGTAGAATGAGATCTATTTTTCTGCATTGATAATACTGGTACAATAAACGTATCAATAAACGTGCGTGTATGCTATACATAGTTAATAACCTTGTCAAGACACCCGTGTTATGTCGGCGTTCAAAACCTATTTAGTTCCGCCACTGTTTACAGACGGGTAATCCCACTACTCCAGCTCGCCTCCCTTAGGTCCACAGGCCATAGCCATCTTCCAAACATTCAGGAAAATGTTATTCTAACTAACGAATCAAACACTGACTTGTTAAGGAATATAACATGTTCATATCAAATACTGCGTACATCTCGAGTTAACAACAAGTCGTGTGCATCAGCTGCGAATATTACTTTATACGTTATGAACATTGACACTTACCAAAACAACTGTTACGTGTGAATCCACGGAATCCTCCACGACAACAAGGACGGTAATCGTCATCCTCGGCACACGTGACCCTGTCTTTCTAGTACAATTGGCCGCCTGATACGTGAGTATAAATAAACTACGAGGGGACAACACTAATTCAGTTGAGCTATCTCGACGTAACCGTACTGACTTCCGGCTACTTGGACTTGGTGCAGCGACTTGAATTTGGTGTAGATCATTTACAGAAAAACGCGGTATATCAAATAGAATAAGTATTACTATTGCATATATATACACAAACATTGTAGACATATATTAGGAAACAGGTTTTGTTAATTATTAGTCAGAGGGAGTATTTTAGAGTAAGTTAGTTTCGGATTATGTCAGGGAATTCAGCGAGCATTAATAGATAGCATAGTGAATAGTCAGTAACATTGGAATATTGTTTAGAATAACTATTAGTATTATACATATATTGTTCACCAACTTCTTGTAGACATATATTAAGAAACCGTTTTTGTTAACAGAGGTAGTATTTATTCCCGGATTCAAACTCAACGAGTGATAAAAGGAGTTTGTTTACAGGTCGTGAATTCAACCCGTGCATCGAGCTATCGTTTACATTGGCTAATATATATATAAGATAAAGTGATTTATTTACTTACATATGGTAATACCTGACAT
>JAMJIN010000457.1:0-1443 GCA_036784775.1 Chromatiales bacterium
AGAGTTATTGTCTGAAAATATCCCATATAGCTCAATGGTACATCCCGATGATCTTGAGCGGGTGGCTCGGGAGGTGGCAGAACATTCAATTAGTGATGTTGACGACTTTGAACAGGAGTATCGCATTGTCTCCCCATCCGGAGAGGTTTTCTGGGTTGATGATCGGACTACGATCGAAAGAGATGATGATGGAAATATCACTCACTATCAGGGCATAGTGCTTGACATCACTGAGCGCAAACTGAAAGAGGAAAACTATCGCAAGCTCTTTGAAGGCACAGGAACAGGGATGGGTGTTGTTGAGGCTGATGGCACCTTCTCACTGGTCAACCAAAAGCTAGTTCAGATTATCGAATCAGATGAGTCGAATATCATCGGCCATTCATTTCTGGAGTGGGTGGCCGAAACAGATAAAGACAGGATGCTGGGGTATCACCTTGCAAGACTACGTGGAGAAAAAGGTATACCTGAAAACTATGAGTTTCGCTTAATAACCCAAAAGGGTCACGAAGGTTGGGGCTTGCTGAATCTCACTTTTTTCCCGGATTCAGGCAGCACTCTGGCCTCTGTATTAGACATTAGCGACATTAAACGGACAGAGGGAGCACTGAGGGAGGCCGTTGCTTCGCAAAATGCAATCTTCGCTGCCGTCCCTGACCTGATGTTTGAGACAGATGGTGATGGGCGCTATCTCAACATATGGGCAAGCAATCCTGATGAGTTGGCGGCCAGCAAAGAGCGGCTGTTGGGTCGAACCGTTTCCGAGATGCTGCCTGCTGATGCCGCAGAACAAGCGATGGCAGCACTGAAAGAAGCCGGCGAGAAAGGGCGATCTTTCGGGCGACAAATTCAACTTGACACCCCAGATGGGAAGCTCTGGTTTGAACTATCTGTCAGCCTCAAAGAGAGAGAGACACCTCCTCATCGTTTCATTGTGCTATCGCGCAATATTACTGATCGCAAGCAACTGGAGGCTGAATTAGTATACCGCTCAAACCATGATCCCTTAACCGGCTTGTATAACCGCAGAATGCTGGAGAAGCAGTTAGCCAAAGATATACAAAGGGCAGCTCGGTATAAGCGTCCTCTGTCACTGTTTATGGTGGATATCGATCACTTCAAATCCATTAATGATACCCATGGCCACCGTACAGGTGACTTCATACTCACGAACGTTGCAGAGGTATTGGAAGAGGCAATACGCGAGACGGATTACTCTTCCCGTTATGGCGGCGAGGAGTTTGTCATAGTGCTGCCAGAGACGCCTCTTACCGATGCTAAGGAACTTGCAGAACGGCTACGCACCATGATCGCAGGGAGATTTTTCAAGATCGCGGATGGGACCAAGCTCAGCATTACCATCAGTATCGGCGTATCCGTTTTTACAGGGGAAAATAAATCCTTGGACGCTCTGCTTAATTCGGCTGACTCAGCAATGTATTT
>JAMJIN010000458.1:0-1443 GCA_036784775.1 Chromatiales bacterium
CAACAGCTGCACCCACAACGTTTTGCCCATGGTCGTTACATCGCCTTCCGCGACAGCGTCTCAGTGAAGCATGGGGTATTTGCTTGGACAGAGGTGAATCTGCTGCCAGTGTGGGCCGACCCAGATGATCACACATTCAGGAAGCCACAATGTGCTGCTAATGTAAAGACATATCTCGGCATCGCTGACAGCCCGCCCGTCCAGGGGGTGGCGAAGCACCTGAGAACGCTGTGCGAGAATGAGACCAATGGCTACAACGTCGACAAACAGAGAGTCTTTAGAAGTATCTACAGCCACCTACAGACCCACGGCCTGAAAGACTCTGACGTCCAGGATGTCCTCTCCAACACCCCGTGTGTGCTGGTTGAAGACGGCAACGTCGTGTTTGCCAGCCAGACGGTCATCAACATGTACGACACTGACGAGATTCGGCCGTACCTGTACAAACTGCCATTGTACCTGGGTGAGTTCGGTCCACTATTCCAAGCCTTGGGAGCCACAGAGCGGGCGACGGCCGATCAGTACTGTAATGTGTTGACCCACCTCCACACGCGGACTCGCAATGGTGAACTCAATCCAAACGAATATATCTGTGCAAAGAAGGCGATGGTGGGCCTGTTTCAAGCACTCAAGGAAGGGGTACTATCGCAAGACAAGATTGTGTTCTTGCTCAGTGATGCAAAGGCACTCGTCCAGTCAACACGTCTCGTCTTCAACGACGCGCCGGCTTACTACGAGCGGGCTGGAGCACTGCCCGGTCTACAGTTCTTGGCCAGAGTGCAAGAGTGTGTGGACTCCAGTCCGGAAGAGAGTCTGTGCAAGTTGCCAGCCGCCTTGCAGCCAAAGATGCTGAGTTCTGTCGTGAGTGAAAGACTGACGAGTCAGTGCGAGTTGTCTGAGAGCACTGACGATCTGTCGGCTAGACTCGGCGCCCGCCTGCGATCTGCGGTCTTCCACGGCGCTATCGACCGACTGGCGCGTCACGAGGCCCACTGTCGAGGCATCGAGCCAGACACTGCACGAATTGACGACGCCACCGACCGCCTGTCGACGATCAACGTCCATGGCGTCGTTGGCGATGTCGTCACAGAGCTCGTTTACAGAGATAAACCAGTGGTCCGCAGTCAGCTAAAGAAGACGTGTTTCGTGGGGAAGCCCAATCAATTGGAACACGACTCCCAGTGGCACATTTATATCAGCAGTGACGCCGAGCTCAGCCTCGATCTGCTCGTCCCCCTTGCTGGTGTCATCAACGACACGATGTCGAGTTTACTGAGAGACGCCGTCCTCTATCTGCTGCCCATCATCTCCTGTCAGAGTGAAGACGATATCAACACAACGCTGAACAACCATAACGTGCGTGAGCATCTCACGATAGATGAAAGTGGGTGGGACCTTCAGCCAGGAGACCCAATTCCCGAGACACACATGGCATGGCTGAAG
>JAMJIN010000091.1:0-15514 GCA_036784775.1 Chromatiales bacterium
GGATGTGACGTTCTGACGGAGGATGTATCGACGCAGCGAGGCGGCCTTCGCCATCTATGCGCGGTTTTACTCAGCCGCTAACACGAGGCATTGATCAGAGGAAAGCAGTGATGAAACCCCTATGGAAATACGCAGTGGCGTTGCTGACTATTGCTTCGATGCTTCACCTGGCCGGTTGTGCCGGCCCATCTCAGCCAACTCGGTTCTATCGTTTGAATGCGGCGGTGGATTTACCGGCTACGGCTGAAACCGCTCAGGCGCGGTTACCCGAAGTTGGGCTGGGCCCGGTTCATCTCTCCAGCTATCTCGATCGTCCACAGATCGTCAATCGGATGGGATTATACCGATTGCAGTTGAACGAGTTTGATCAATGGGCGGGAACCCTGCAGGAAAATATCATCCAGGTTCTGGTTGACTACCTCTCCGCTTCGTTAGGAGAGAATCGGGTGGTTGCCTACCCATGGCACGGCTCCCTAAAGCCCGATTATGACATTTCCTTCTATTTTAGCCGATTCGATGCGGTGGACGGTTTGCAGGTGATCCTGCAAGCGCGCTGGATGCTGCTGGATAGGGCAAAGGGTAAGGTACTCGATACACGACAGGTAACAATTTCTGAGCCGATCGAGGGGGCGGAATCCGAGGCCATTGTTGCAGCAGGGAGTCGCGCGCTGGAGAAGCTCTCCAGACAACTTGAAGCGTTGCTGAGAAAGCAGCTGTAAGATTGGATTGCTGTGATGAACGCTGGTAGTCAATCTACTGACTTCTATCTAAATTCCCGCCAGTCTGGCTCCCGCCCCTACGAGCAATAATCGGATACTGTTAGCTCGACGTGCTCACCGGTTCTTGCTTCGGTTGGGATTCGACCTCTCCATCGACAGGTGTCCCGTCTTCGACAGGCTCAGGTTCAGTGGGGAGTTCGTAACGACTTGCCAGAAAAAGTACCCCGATGATGGGATGGTCGAGATAGTGGATCTCTCCACTGCGCATTCTGCGCTGTGACTGCAATCGAAAGGTGCGAAAAGCGGGGCGAAACTCTAAGCTGTTACCCGTCATTCCATCTTCCGTCTCCCACCGCCGCAGTAGCAGATCAGTATCAAGATGTAGATAGCGTTTGACGCCGACTCTGATCGTGCCCTCCAGCATTAGGGGCTCATCAATGGCCGATTGTGGGTTTGAAGACTTAGGCAACTCCAGGAACAGTTGTTGGGACTGGTCAGGATCGATAACCTGCTGACGCCAGGCGACATGCAACAGTGGTTTGTAATTTCGGGATCTGGAGAGGTGCTGATGCTGTTCACTGAGTTGCCATTCAGACTCGGCAAGTGGTCTAAAAGGTTCAGGTTCAGGTTCAGGTGCTGGTGGCGCTGCTGTTTCGATCGATTCCCGCAGCCCGATTTCCCGAGTCCGGTCCTCGGTTAGTGGTATGGCATTCAGCCGTGATGGCGTACCTGGGTCCTCGGGCCAGAATTCAGTGGAGCCGGCACCGGCGCTGATACGTTCAAATATCAGAATCTCAAACTGGTACCAGGGTGGTGCTTCCTCTTCCGGCTGTTCTTCAGCGGTAGCAATCGTTCCGGCCAGGCTCAGGATGAGCGCTACAGGCAACCAATAATTGTGACTATTCTGCACTTTCCAACTCATGTGTTTTCTTAACTCAAGTTTCGGAGTTCAAGCCATCCTGAAAAGATGGAGGGCGGTATTTAATTCATCTGGTAGGGTGTGCCTTGCGCACCATGATTGCTGCTTATTTTGGTGCGCAGGTTGTACCCTATGTTCGTCACTTTAGAGAAGCCACACCCCATGTCAACTATCGCTGCGAACTCCGAAACTTGAGCGCTTAAGACTTGCCAGTCTAGCCTATCAGTCTATCGATCAGGACATCTATTTCGTTCACGCGTTCGATTGGGTCGGGCATATCCTGGATATACCTGAGTTTATCGCCACCATCCATTTTATACATCTGGGGACGGGTTTGGATCAGGCGGATCAGGTTTGCCGGATCGATTTTGGGATCTGAATCAAATAGCATGCGCGCCCCTTTGGGTCCCCCTTCGATCTTGCGGATCCCCAGAGGGTGGGCTCGTAGTTTGAGTTCGGTGATTGCAAAAAGATTCTTGGCTGTTTGAGGCAGCAGACCGAAGCGGTCGATCATCTCGACCTGTAGTTCGCGCAGTTCGTCATGGGTCGCAGCGCTGGCGATCCTCTTATAGAGCACCAACCGGCTGTGCACATCCGGCAGATAGTCTTCCGGCAGCAGGGCGGCAATGCCCAATTCGATCTCGGTGCCGTGGTCCAGGGGGCGGTCGAGTGTCGGCTGCTCCCCAGCCTTGAGGGCTTTCACCGCCCGCTCCAGCAGTTCGGAATAGAGGGTGAAGCCGATCTCGTTGATCTGGCCGCTCTGTTCGTCGCCGAGCAGCTCTCCGGCGCCGCGGATCTCCATGTCATGGGTGGATAGGGTGAAACCGGCTCCCAGGTCCTCCAGGGATTCGATCGCCTCCAGCCGTTTCTTTGCATCGGCGGTCATCACCCCGCTGGGTGGAGTCAGCAGATAGGCGTAGGCGCGGTGGTGGGAGCGCCCGACCCGGCCGCGAATCTGATGCAGTTGGGCCAGTCCGAGTTTATCCGCCCGGTTGATGATCATGGTGTTGGCGGTGGGGACGTCGATGCCGCTCTCAATGATGGTGGTGCAGACCAGCAGATTGAATCGCTGGTGGTAGAAGTCCCGCATGATGCCTTCCAGTTTGCGCTCCCGCATCTGGCCGTGGGCCACCTGCAGGCGGATGCCGGGCAGCAGTGCTTCAAGCCGGTCCGCCATATTTTCGATGGTGCTGACCTCGTTGTGCAGGAAGTAGATCTGGCCGCCGCGTTTTAGCTCACGCTGGCAGGCCTCGGTAATCAATGTGTCGTTCCACTGGCTGACGAAGGTCTTGATCGGATGGCGCAGTGCCGGAGGGGTGGCGATGATCGAAAGGTCGCGCATTCCCGCCATTGCCATGTTGAGGGTTCGGGGGATCGGGGTGGCGGTCAATGTCAGCAGGTCCACCTCACTGCGCAGGGCCTTGAGCTTCTCCTTGTGGCGTACGCCGAAGCGGTGCTCCTCGTCGATGATCACCAGTCCGAGGTCTTTGAACTTGATGCCCTCGGAGAGCAGTTTGTGGGTGCCGATAACGATATCGAGAGTGCCGTCGGCCAGTCCGTCGGTGACCTTCTGCTGCTGTTTGCCGGTGCGGAAGCGGGAGAGGCTCTCGACCTTGACGGGCCAGTCGGCAAAACGGTCGGCAAAGTTTTGATAGTGCTGCTGGGCGAGCAGGGTGGTAGGCACCAGCACAACCACCTGCTTGTTGCCTTGGGTGGCCATGAAGGCGGCGCGCATGGCAACCTCGGTCTTGCCGAAACCCACATCCCCGCAGACGACCCGGTCCATGGGTTGAGGTGAAGACATATCTTCCAGCACCGAGTCGATGGTCTGCTGTTGGTCCGGTGTCGTTTCGAACTCAAAGGTGGCGCTGAAGCTTTGATATTCGTCAGCAGGTTCAGGGAAGGCAACACCCTGGCGTGCGGCGCGGCGGGCGTAGATCTCCAGCAACTCTGCCGCCACATCCCGAACTTGCTTGGCGGCCTTGCGTTTGGTCTTCTCCCACTGCTCTCCACCGAGGCGGTGGAGGGGGGCGTTGTCGGGTGATGCACCCGCATATCGACTGATCAGGTGAAGTGAAGCGACCGGTACATAGAGCTTGTCGCCTTTGGCGTACTCCAGGGTCAGAAACTCGGTCGCGAGACCGCCGACCTCGATGGTCTGCAGTCCCAGATAGCGCCCGACACCGTGATCCTCATGCACCACAGGTGCGCCGATATGGAGTTCCGTCAGGTTGCGTACGATCTGGTCCGGGTCGCGGGTCGCCTTCTGCCGCCTCCGTGTCTGCCGCACCTGCTCACCGTAGAGTTGAGTCTCGGTGATCAGGGTGATACCGCTCTCCTGCAACCAAAGCCCCTGTTCAATGGGAGCAACGGTCAGGGCGACAGGGGGTTTTTCATCAATAAATGACTGCCAGCTATCCACCACTGTGGGTTTGATGCCGAAATCCCGCAACGTGCCCAATAACATCTCCCGGCGTCCCGCGCTCTCAGCCACGAAGAGCGTGGGGCCGTCGCTGGAAGAGAGGAAGTCCTGCAGTAGTGCCGCCGGACGTTGAGCGCGTGCCTGTATGCCCAGGGGAGGGGGAAGTTGGGTGGCGAAGTTGGCGAATCCCGCATAACCTTTTCGGCGGCTGGAGATTTCGTGTCTCTGCACCGAAACCCCCGCCGGAGACTTCATGCGGGAGACCAGTTCATCCGTGGAAAGGTAGATTTTTTCCGGTGGCAGCAGTGGCCGTTCCAGATCGTGTTTCCTCTCATCGTAACGGCTTTTGACCTGCTCAAAAAAGCTGTCCGCCTGCTCCCGGATGTCCTCGGTCCGGATGAGTAGATGATTCTCCGGCAGGTAATCGAAGAGCGTGTTTGTGGTCTCGAAAAAGAGGGGAAGATAGTATTCAAGACCACTGGGAACCTGACCATCAGACACATCGCTATAGATCAGGCTGCGTTGCAGATCACCTTCAAACTGATTGCGGTAGTTGCGCCGAAAGAGAGAGATGCCCGCTTCATCCAGGGGAAACTCCCGGGCCGGTAACATTCTGATCTGGTTTATCTTTTCCAGTGAATGTTGGGTTTCCGGATCAAAGGTGCGGATGCTGTCCACTTCATCATCGAACAGGTCGATCCTGAAGGGCACGGGGTTGCCCATGGGAAACACATCGAGCAGGGAACCGCGAACAGCAAACTCGCCATGGGCGAGTACCTGGGAGACACATTGATAACCACTTCTCTCCAGACGCTGGCGTGTCTCATCCAGATTGAGTTGCTGTCCCAGCTCCACGAGCAGGGAGTGGTGGTCGAGAAACGCCTTCGGGCTGAGACGCTGCATCAGCGTGGTGATCGGCACCAGCAGGATGCATCGCTCCATCTGTGGCAGACGGGAGAGAGAGAGCAATCGCTGCGAGATCAACTCCGGGAGCGGGGAGAAGAGGTCATAGGGCAGTGTTTCCCAATCGGGGAAACTGAGCACGGGAAGTTTATCGTCTCCAAGGAAAAAAACGAGCTCCGCTTCAAGTTGCGCTGCCCTTTGCACCGTATCCACTGCGACCAGTACGACACCATTAAAAGCCTGTGCGGCGTTGGCGATGGCGAGTGCAGAACTGCCGCCATAGAGCTGTCCCCACTGCAGCTGTTCACCTGGCTTGGCCGGTAGCGCGGGGTTAAAGAGGGTGTGGCTATTGTCTTGGGTTGTGGACATCTGGAAGGGAGTTGAAAAAAAACGAAATTATCTCATATACCGGAGGATGGGTCAGGGGGAAGTTTTCTCTGTCGATATTACGGTAAACCCTTAGGATATGGTGGAAAACTTGATTTACGTCAATGATATTATTTGGCGCCAATGTGACGATTGTTAGCGCGATAGTAAACTAAGAAAAAAATACGGATTTCGCGCAGCTTGCGAAACCATGTAGTCCCTTGACTGCAGTATCACAAAGGGTTGGATGGGGTAGCAGTTCTCCCTGCCTTATTATTCTAAAAATTCACGGTTAACCGGGTTGAGGTGTGTCCAATTACCTCTGACCCTGTTTTTGGATAGCAGTTCCCTCTCTCTTCGGAGTTGGGGTATCACGCTGTTTTTTTAGTTCTGATTCTTTCGCATTCCTGATCAGGTTTCCGGCTACCGGAGTCGGAACTTTAATACCGCAATTGAAGGAGACTACAAATGCGAAAATGGTGGCTAATGGGGATTGGCGCCGCACTGTTGTTAACCCAAGGGTTTGCAATGGCTGCGGTCAAAGCTCCACCAAAACAAATGTCAGAAGAGACCAAAGAGTGCGTTAAGTGCCATAAGAAAAACAACCCCGGGTTGGTTCAGATGTGGGGTTCAAGTAAGCACTATGGCGCCAATGTTGGTTGTTACGAATGTCATCAAGCGGATGCCAAAGATCTGGATGCTTTCATTCACGATGACAAGAAAGTAAAGAAAAATATCTCAATCATCGTTTCTCCGAAAGACTGTGCAAACTGTCACATAAACGAAGAGAAAGAGATGTCGGCGTCTCACCATGCGGAGGCCGGTAACATTATGGGCTCTCTGGACAACTTGCTTGCTGAAGTGGTTGAGGGTGATATGGGCATGATTACCGAAGGCTTCCCCGATGGTGTATCAGCGGCGGCAGTCAATGGTTGCTGGCAGTGTCATGGTTCCCACGTGAAGGTACTCAAGGACGGTGCGCTGGATCCGGCGACCTGGCCTAACACTGGTATCGGCCGAATCAATCCTGATGGTTCCAAAGGTACCTGTGCGGCCTGTCATTCACGCCACGCGTTTTCTGTAGCGCAAGCGCGTCAGCCTGAAAACTGCACCAAGTGCCATATGGGTCCAGACCATCCACAGAAAGAGATCTATGACGAATCCAAACACGGCATCGCTTATCGCGCCAACCGTGAGAAGATGAATCTGGATAATTCCAAGTGGATTCCAGGTGAAGACTACTATGCGGCTCCGACCTGCGCCACCTGCCATATGAGTGAAACCCGTAAACAGGGCATCACCCATAACGTTGGTGACCGTATCAGCTGGAACAACCGTCCTCCCGTCTCCAAGAAGCAGGGCTGGATAGAAGGCACCGTAGGTTGGGAAGATCGTCGTGACAAGATGAAGGAAGTCTGTAACTCTTGTCATGAAGAGGGCTGGACCGAGAACTTCTACATCCAGTATGACGGAATGATCGAGCTCTATAATCGCAAGTACGGTAAGCCTGGTCTGAAGTTGATGAAGGCGGCCAAGCCTTTGATCAAAGGCCCCAAGTTCTCCAACAAGATCGACTTTATCTGGTTCGAACTTTGGCACCATGAGGGACGTCGCGCACGTATGGCGGCTTCCATGATGGGTCCGGATATCACTCACTGGGAAGGGACTTACGATCTGGGTAAGAACTTCTACACCGAGTTGGTTCCTGAGCTGAAAGAGCTGATTGAGCACGGCATGCATGGCAGTGCCGATGATGTGAAGGCAGCAAAGAACCTTCAAAGGGTTATGTCTGAAGTGCTGAATCACGATTCGCACAAGTGGTTCCTCGGTAAGATGAGCAAAGCTGCTGCTGCAAAGCGTAAGGCCCGTCAGGCAGAGTTCAAGAACCGTTACAAAATAAAGCACTAAGTAACGTTCGACGAACGTCTGTCTATTAAGACGAGAAACCCACCATCCCGCAAGGGGTGGTGGGTTTTTTATTGCTCAATCTGTAGGCGCGATCAAGCGTAGCGGATCGGGCATTTTAGTGCTGTAGGTCTGGTTAGATGCGCACTGTGCCAAGCTTGAATTATGCTGCCTGATTTGCTGCGCATCGTAACCAGACGCTGTTTTGTCGGATTACGTCGCGCGTAAAATGTTGTACCAAACTTCAGTTTAGTGCCACTGCGCGTCGAATCCGACCTACGTTATATTGAGCCGAATAGCGGCCCCGTAGTGATTTGCCTATCGAGTGTCTGTCCGGAAACCCGTATCTAACCATAAAGAACACGAAAGTAAGAGATTAAGTGACAATAAATTACCTTAGCGTGCTTCGTTGAAAAAACCGTGTTTCCGGACGGATACTTACTAATTCGGTGCCTCCCACCCCAGTACCTTGCCCTCGTCGAACCAGACATAACTGTGGAGTTTTGAGGTTGGATGGTAGTACCAAGTGGTAAAAATCTGTTCCTCGACCCGGCCAGGCTTGCCTAACAGTTTCCGGGTGTCGTCGCTGTTCATCTCTTTCTTGATCCGTTGCCAGAGAATGGGATCTTTCCAACGGTTTTTTGAACCTGTCTCCTCCATGAGTTGCTCAAGTGCAGTAACCCGGTTTTCCAAGTCAGAGATGCGCTGCTTCAGTACCTTCTCATCCGCCAGCACCGGGTTGCAGATCAATACAGTGGCAACGGCTACAATCAGTGTTTTCAATGAGTTCATGGGGTGGTCTCTTCACTTATGTGAAAATTCATCATGGTAACCCTTGGGTTTTTTAATCAGGAAGATCGGCGTGGGTTCTGAACCCTGTCGAATGCAGGGTTCAGAGGTGAAAGATATGGTGTTTCTGGGCGTGCCGGAGATGCCTTGTTATTGCTTTGCACTGGTAGGGGGGCGAGCAGCCTCTCCAGTCAATTGTCCGTGATTCGCTCCCATCACACTCTTTCCTTGATGCGCATCTTCCATTTTCAGCGCGTCGATTTTTTTCTGAATAGCTACCTTGTACTCCATAGCAAGTTTCTGTTT
Organism: Chromatiales bacterium; assembly: GCA_036784775.1. Lineage (GTDB taxonomy): Bacteria > Pseudomonadota > Gammaproteobacteria > Chromatiales > Chromatiaceae > QGON01. Next base: position 8,330 of record JAMJIN010000091.1, read on the forward strand.
GGGATCCAGCGTCAATGCCTGGTCCAGCATTGCCATCGCGTATTCGAGGGCGCCTGAATGCTCATAGAGGAAGGCCAGGGAAATAAACAGCTTTGGATCCTCTGGGGAGAGGGTGATCGCATCCTGCATGGTGCGGATCCCATTACTGTAGTCTTGCTTTAACAGATAGACTCCCATCAGTTTACGATGAGCTTCCAGTGATTTGGGATCGTTCGCGATGACTTTTTTCAGGATTGCTGCAGATTGATCCAGCAGCTCGGCTTTCCTTGGGGAGTCCATATCCAACGGAAGTGCCTGGGAATAGAGCTTCACCGCTTCCGAGATTTCTGCATTATTTTTAGGGTTTTCAGCAGAGGCAGTCGCCGCTTGAGAAAGTGTCAGGGTTAGTGCAAATAGTGTGTGCGCAATGATTCCATAGATCGTTTTCATTACTTTCCTCCTATGCGAGCCTCTTTAATACGGGCTTTGGTTGAATCTGAAAACTGAGTCTATACTAATTGCTGAATGGTGTCCGTTCAAGAATACTGATGTACTGACCAATCCATGAGTTGAGATCCGGGACAGCAGACGGAGATACGGCCCTGAAGCTGATGTTCAGGGCCGTTTTATAAGCTACAGAAGATCGTATTGATCAATGATCAGAGTTGGATTTACTTTCCTGCTTCAACTGCTGCTGGATATTTGCGGGTACCGCCTCATAGTGGCTGAACTCAATGCTATAGTTGCCTTCTCCGCCCGTGATCGCCTGCAGTTCGGTACCATAGCTCTGTAGTTCCGCGAGCGGTACCTCGCCCTTAATGATGATTTGATTATTTCTGCCGCTGTCGGTGCCGCTGATATGTCCCCTTTTTCCGGACAGATCGCCGGACAGATCACCCATGAATGCGCCTGGTGTGGTGATCGAGATATTAACAATAGGCTCCAGAATGACGGGTGTGGCCCGTTCAACCGCAGCGATAAAAGCCTTCTTTCCCGCAGTGGCAAAGGCGATCTCTTTGGAATCCACGGCGTGGTACTTTCCGTCGTAAATGGTCACCCGGATATCCTGCATGGGAAAACCTGCGATGGCGCCTTCATTGATTGCCTGCTGCACCCCTTTTTCAATTGCAGGAATGAACTGTCCCGGGATGGCGCCGCCAACCACTTTGTTGACGAACTCATATCCACTGTCTCGCTCCATGGGTTCGATACGCAGAAATACCTCACCGAACTGTCCGGCGCCACCGGTCTGTTTTTTGTGCCGATGCTGACCTTCTGCGGAACGGGTGATGGTTTCCCGGTAGGCAATGCTGGGCAGATGGGTTTCAACGTCTACGTGGTATTGATTGTGCAGTCTTTGCAGCAATATCTTCAAATGCAGATCACCGAGACCCCGCATGATGGTTTCGTTGAGGGTGGTATTGTGCTCGACATGAAAGCATGGATCCTCATCCTCCAGCTTGTGCAGGGCGTCACTCAACTTCTGTTCATCCCCACGCTTGCTGGGGCTGATTGCCAAGCCAAACAGCGGCAGGGGACATTCAATTGAGCGGAGGTGGAAATGGTCTTCGTCGTGCGAGTCATGTATGACTGCATCGAAATGGATATCGTCGATCCTGGCCACAGCACAGATATCACCGGGAATGGCTCTCTCCATCTCACTCTGTTCTTTACCCTGCAGACGCAGCAGATGGTTTGCCTTAAAGGGTTTTCTGGCGTTGCCGACGAATAGCTGGCTGTTGGGTTGCAGGGTGCCCTGATGAACCCTGAATATCCCCAATTTTCCACGAAAGGGATCGTTGATGATTTTGAAGACATGGGCCAGTGCATGTTTCCCCCGGTCGGTTGAGACCTCAACCGGGGTCATGTCTGCGCCTTCACCCTTCATGAATTCTGGTGGATTTCCTTCGGTTGGGTCGGGCATCAGCCTTGCGAAGAACTCCAGCAGTGCATCGATCCCGGCTCCATTTTTTGCTGAGACAAAACAGACCGGGATCAGGTGGTCTTCGCGCAGTGCTTTTTCGAAGGGATCGTGCAACTGCTCAGGCGCCAACTCTTCTCCCTGTTCGAGATAGAGTTCCATCAACGCCTCGTCGACCTCAACGACCTGGTCGACGATGCGGCTGTGGGCCTCTGCAACAGACGAGAAGTCCGTGGTTTCCCCACCCGGCTGAAAGAAGCAGTCGATCACCTTGGAACCCTTCTCGGCCGGCAGATTGATAGGCAGGCAGTTGTCGCCAAATGTCTCTCTGAAGCTCGCCATCAATGCTTCATAATCGACATCTTCCTGATCAATTTTATTGACGATAATGATACGGCAGAGATTGCGTCTTTTAGCGGCTTCCATCATGCGCAGACTGACTGATTCGATACCGCTGCTGCCGTTGATCACGATACCGGCAGTCTCCACTGCAGGCAGGATGCTGATGCTGCGCCCGATAAAATCGGCATATCCTGGGGTGTCAATAATATTGACCTGTTTGCCTGCACTGCTTAAATGCGTAATGGCAATGTCAAGAGAGTGCTGTAATGATCGTTCCTGTTCGTCATAGTCACAGACAGTGTCCCCTCGTTCGACACTGCCGGCACTGCTGATGGTTCCGGATTTCTGCAGGAGTGATTCGATAAGTGTTGTTTTTCCGGATCCTGCATGCCCGACAAAAGCGATATTGCGGATGTCTTGGGTGGCGTAGTTGGCCATGGTACCTCCTGTCAAAATAATCAGGGGTCTGATCCGACCCTGAAGATTGCAAGAGTATAGCAACGGGCCGTATGAGTTGAATTGAGTTCAGGCAGTTAAGTGAGAGATATTCCAGGTATGAACAGAGAGAGTCGCGGCTGGGTAATGCATGTTGATATGGATGCCTTCTTCGCCTCGGTGGAGCAGCGCGATAATCCTGAGTTTCGCCATCGGCCGGTGATCGTTGGGGCCTTGCCGGGTGGTCGTGGTGTAGTTGCCACCTGTTCCTACGAGGCCCGTGCTTTCGGCATTCGTTCCGCCATGCCAATCTCGGAGGCCTGGCGCCGCTGTCCCGGTGCGATCTATCTGCGGCCGGATATGCCTCGCTACGTGGAGGCATCCCGGAAGATCATGCAGCTTCTGCAATCCATCTCTCCGGTGGTGGAGCCTGTCTCCATCGATGAGGCCTATCTTGACGCCTCAGGGTTGGAGCGCCTGAACGGAGAGCTGGAGTCGATTGCTTCGCTGACCCGGCAGAAGATTCGCGAGACAGTGGGATTGGGGTGCTCAGTCGGCATCGGTCCCAACAGGCTGATTGCCAAACTGGCTTCGGAGTATCGCAAACCCAATGGTCAGACGGTTGTTCGGCATGAGGAGGTGCTGGCCTTTCTAGACCCCATGCCGGTCTCGAATCTGCGTGGCGTGGGAAAACAGACCGACAAAATCGTTCAGAAACTGGGTATTCAGACGGTCCACCAACTCAGGCAATACTCACTGGAGATCCTCAGTGCTCATTTCGGCCGGAAAGGGGGGCGCCATCTTTATGATCAGGCGCGTGGAATTGCCTCCAGTCGTGTTGGGGGAACGCAAGGGCGTAAGTCTATCTCCAAGGAGACGACTTTCAAGCGTGATGTCACCCGTCCGCGGCAGCTGCGGGAGAAACTGCGGCAACTGTCGGCAGAGGTGGGGCGTAGCGCCCGGCACAAGAGCCTCAAGGGTAGGGTGGTCAACCTGAAGATACGCATTGAGGGCTTTGAGACCCACACCCGTCAGTGCAGGCTACCCAGGGCGGTAAATGCTGATGGTGAGATCTTCGGACATGCCTGGAAGCTCTATGAGCAGAGTGGTCTGGCGGGGCGTTCGGTACGATTGATTGGCGTCGGCATCAGTGATTTTGGCAGTGAGGAGCCAATGTCGGATCTTTTTGAATCGAGCAGGGAGAGAGAGGAAAAGCTCTATTCCACCATGGATGAGATAACAGATAAATATGGTATCAATGTGCTGTCGCGTGGCATACGCAGATAAGTCATGGCAAGGATATGAAACAGCAACCGGGGCCAGGTCGCCCTCAAAATCCGACAGGTTTCTGGTTGAAATATGTCCGATGAATTGGGGCAGGGTGAAAAGATGCCTCTGAGAATCGAGGTCTGTGAGCAGATCGATGAGATTGCCGCGCTGCAATGGAATGGGCTCGTCAGGGATAACCACCCTTTTCTGAAGCATGAATTTCTAAGCGCACTGGAGCGCCATAACTGTGTCGGTTCAACCTTTGGTTGGCTGCCTAAACACCTGGTCGCATGGCGTGGGGAAGTTTTAGTGGCAGCCATGCCCCTCTATCTGAAACACAACTCCTATGGGGAGTTCGTTTTCGATCATGCGTGGGCCGATGCCTATCAGCGCCATGGCATGAGCTACTATCCCAAGCTGGTCAGCGCTATCCCCTATACACCCGCAACAGGGGAAAGGGTAATGACAGCGGCCGGGTTATCGCTTGATCAGATATTGCCGCAATTTTACCAGAGGGCAGTGGAACTCACTGCTGAACTTGATGCCTCCTCGTTGCATCTGCTGTTTGTCACGGAAACAGAGAGCCGCCTGATGGGGTCACTCGGCATGATGGAACGGTTGGGTGTGCAGTTTCACTGGCGTAACCGGGAGTATGGCAGTTTTGAGGATTTTCTCGCATCGTTGACGGCTAAACGACGGAAAAATATTAGGCGGGAACGTCGTCGGGTCAGCGAGGCCGGACTCCGTTTTCGGGTGTTGAACGGTGGTGAGGTGACTGCCGAGGAGTGGCGGATTTTCTCCCTTTTTTATGCCAAGACCTTCGAGGAGCGTTTTAGTCTGGCGACCCTCAATGAAGGGTTTTTTATTGAGATCGGCAGGACCATGGGAAATCATGTGGTTCTGGTGTTGGTTTATGATGGTGAGCGCTGTGTGGCGGCCTCGTTAATGTATCGCAGCAACACAGTGCTCTACGGACGCCATTGGGGGTGCAGCCATGAGTACGACAGCCTCCATTTTGAGGCCTGCTACTACCAGGGTATCGAATACTGCATAAGAGAGAGATTGCAGTTGTTCGAACCCGGAGCACAGGGAGAACATAAAGTCTGGCGGGGTTTTCTTCCCAGTTTCACCCGATCACGCCACTGGATTACCCATGTGGGTTTCAGGGAAGCAATCGACGATTTCCTGGGTCGCGAGGGACCCGCTATACAGGACTACAGGGTAAATCTGGAACAGAGTTCTCCCTACAGGCAGTAGCATGAATGGCGGGGAATTCAGGGGAAAGAGTCGGTGGCACCGCCGAAAATGATTGTTTGATTGTACTAACTGGTTGTCTTCAATAAACTTTGCCCAACGATACTGGTCGGTTTTCAGACTGATTTGATTAACTTTAGCTTTTTCCAGGATAAGCGATGGAACTCAATGTTACGACTCAGGTGATTCTGCTTGGAGGTGTCGTTGCCTCCATCATGGGCTTTGTGGCGGCCAAAACCAATTTTTGCACCATGGGTGCAGTCTCCGACTGGATCAACATGGGGGATACCAACCGTCTGCGCACCTGGTTTTTGGCCATGGTAGTCGGCATCGTTGGTGTGATGGCGCTTGAAGGCCTCGGTCTGTTCAGCCTCGATTCCACCCGCCCGCCCTATCGCAGCAGCATGTTCCCTCTGGTCGACTACGTACTGGGCGGATTGATGTTTGGTGTCGGTATGACGCTGGCCAGTGGTTGTGGTAACAAAACGCTACTGCGTATCGGGGGCGGTAATCTCAAATCGATTATTGTCTTTTTGATTGCCGGTACGATGGCCTACTTCATGACCCACACCCTCTCTGCCGAGACGGATAAAACGCTCTACTCCATCCTTTTCTTTCCCTGGACCCGCCATTTCACGCTGGATTTGCCTGCCAACCAGGATTTGGGCAGCCTGCTGGCTGTCATTACCGGCGCAGATGCCGGCATGCTGCGTCTGGTGATGGGCGGATTGCTGGCCACGATTATCTCTTTTGTCATCTTTCGCGCTGCTGATTTCAGACGCAGTGGGGAGAGTTTCCTGAGCGGTTTGATTATAGGTATCTGTGTTCTGTTTGCCTGGTATATCACCGGCAGTCTGCTGTTTGGGGAAGAGGGCACCTGGCTGGAGGCAACAGAGTGGTTGGAGGGTGATGAGCGACCGGTGGGGGTCGGAGTCCAATCATATACTTTTATCAACCCGATGGGAGAGACGCTTGCCTACATGGCTAATCCCGGCAATAGTCTGCTGATCACCTTCGGGGTTGGCGCCTTGGTGGGTGTGTTGCTTGGAAGTTTTGCCTATGCGCTGGTGAGCCGAAGCTTTCGTGTCGAGTGGTTTTATGATCTGCGTGATTTCATCAATCACGCCATCGGTGCCGTGTTGATGGGGGTGGGGGGTGTGTTGGCGGTTGGTTGCACTATCGGTCAGGGAATCTCCGGTGTTTCAACGCTTTCCCTTGGATCGATGTTGGCGTTGGCCTCCATTATTCTTGGCAGTGCGCTGACCATGAAGGTCCAATACTACAAACTGGTTTATGAGGATGAGGCGACTTTCCCAGCAGCGCTGCTGAGCGGAATGGTTGATCTGAAGTTGCTGCCGGAGCAGTTGAGAAAACTCGAGGCGGTTTGATTGCCGCAGCAGAAATCCTTCAGATGATGAAGATCGTCAGTTGGATCGGGTGATGGGTGATTCGATAAGATGTCAGGAGAGGTTCAACTGCTCACGACACCCCCGAAGCAGATAGCGATAGGTTTCAATCAGGTTGCGCTCAAGAGGTGTCAATGCGGGTGTAAGACGCGTGATCTCATGTTCGTAATAGCGAATTTTATCAATAGGCGCCAGATCCATCGGGTGGACAGGCGTCTCTTCGGCAGTGTATGCCAGTGCTGTTTGCGCCATTGAAGGACTCATACCTAAATACCCTACTACTTCATGTGCTGTGCATTGTGAACTGGCTCACAATTTAAGGCAAGAGTCGCAAGCTGGTTATATGAATAAATATCCTGTAATTTTCCCTGAAATTCATGCTGGCGGCTGTAAAAATTTGCTTGATTAGTACGAATGTTCAGCAGTGACTCACGGAATGAGTCACTGGTTGTTGCAAGATGATGCCACGATCCACAATAGGAGAGCGGACATGGCGCAGAATCCAATCCAATTTCAGACAGGCATGAGCTTGAGCGATTTGTTCAAAGACTACGGCACCGAAAGCCAATGTGAAGCGGC
>JAMJIN010000459.1:0-1441 GCA_036784775.1 Chromatiales bacterium
CGTAGAAGTGAATGTATTGTAATTAGAGGAGCCACCTAGCGACAATACCTGCATAATTAGTGATCAATCGCGGCTGTTGCCAATATCCTTATAGTGTGAAAACTACATGAAGGTCTCCCCGACAGACACAAATCTGCATGTGAATATATCGCCATAAAAACGACAAATGAAATGCAGTAATTACAGAATGTGTAAGTCTCCCTTGTGAATATTTGTGATCTCACTCGACATACGAAACACCACATTTTATTTAAGCAGTCAACGCTCTAATGCTCTAAGCGGCGGTCTCTCAAGCATACTTACCTGGCACAGGGGATACCGTGATCACCATGGCGGTGCCCCCAAGGCGAGGCCTTTCCATTGCACTACGGTTGGGCTGACCCTTGCGATTACCCCAAATGTGGGTAACTCGGGTGCGTAATTTTTGGTAGTGGGGGACTGCGTTCGCGCTATCCCCTTACTAAAATGCAAACAGTTCAAACCAACTCTTCCTCTCCTAAAAGTATTCCCTCTCTTCTGTAGATATCGTGTACTACTTCATCAGCTTTTCTCCAATCGGTGCAAATTGCCAGTTTCGGCGTAGCCTGTCTTTTTATTAATTGATTTCTACTTCGCAAAGGTTACTTGCCTGCTAGAGTGTCCTCTAATTAATCGGTCGGCGTCACGTTGAAGATGGAGAAGATGCTGACGTCACACATAGCAACAACCGTTCAAGTTACGAATACGTTTCGTGCAAATTTGGTTTTCATAACATGATAAATAATTATATTTTGTGAAATTTTATCAATCCAAATATAGCTAAACGATCTATATATTTCCACAAAGTTTGGTTATGTTTTCTTGTTTATTTTTGAAAGAAAAGAAGTCGTATAAAAATCTCGTCCGTCCAACGTATAATACAAATACCCAAACGGTGGTTTCATCAGTTATATTGAATGGATTGTGGAAAAGAATATATCTTACCGTGTCTAAGTGATTCCGAAGTACACACGCATTAACACGTTCAGTTTGCCAACACATCATTACGAATGTCACTTTTATGAAAATCGAAGGGGTGTAAAACCGCAAGTATGCCATAAAAACGCAATGGGTTGTGCAGTGCGCCAAGTCCAGGTAAGGACTTGTTTTTAGACATTCATGCATATTCTTGAGAACCTGACAAATCTATTGTTCGTTGGCAATTCAGATAGTTGTGAAGATGCTTCTTATTAACTAAAAAACATCACAGCAATCACAATGAGCCGGGGACGTTTAACGCAATGATATCACTTCAACTATTGTACGCCAGCGCCGATCATCAAACTTGCCTTGGTCTTGCACATCTTTCGTTATTATTATTTCTTTTTTATTTAGAATGTCAACAATGAAATTATTCATATGCAACAATCCATATATTAGGATGCAATGTTTGACGGCGCACAGGTGAATGGATTGTACTTAG
>JAMJIN010000460.1:0-1299 GCA_036784775.1 Chromatiales bacterium
GTAATGCATCCGCCAAGATGGGATGGCCAAAACAAGAATTTCTACTCGTGGCGATTGCAGCTAGAACAATACTTCAACTCCGCTGGTATCAGCAAGGAGGCAGACAAGCTGATGTACATACTGCACGCCTCAGTTCTGCCGTCTCGAGTGACCGCCTCTATCGACAGCTGCACTGCTATGAGCGGCCCTAACGGAGTATGGTGCCGGCTAGAAGAGAAGATACCGAAGGCAGCTGTAGTCCAAGAAATCATCGCTGACATGGACGGCATTCGACCGATCAAACAGAATGCAGCATCAGAGATGAGAGCCGTATTGGATCGATTGACCGACTTTGCGCGACGAATCACGGAAATCGGCAATGAGAGCGAACTCGACTCGCCCACAGTGGTACGCATCGTAAGCAGCAAGCTGGAGCCAGAACTTTACTACGAGTGTGAACGCTGGATGCGACAGAACCACCCCGCAGAACAACTCTCCGTCAACAGAATCGTCGAATTTCTACGAGCAGAAACAGAGGCGCGTGAACGACTGATGCCAGCCAAATCGACCAGGACTGAGAAGAAATCGTCACTCCATCACGTCAACGGAACCGGAACGTCATTTACCGATCCGTGTATCTTGGGCTGCGGAGTTCACCACAAGTTTATCGACTGCCAGGCGTTTCAAGCGATGCAACCTGCACAACGCCGCGATGTCATCAGAACCGACGGACGCTGCTTCAGCTGTTACGGTCGTCACCGAAGTAGCGACTGTACACGGCCGAAGCGATGCATCGAATGCGGTGATCGACATCACAGACTACTCAACTGTCAACCGAATCGCCAGTTGTCAGCGCCAACGTCAACGACACGTCGTGCCTCGCCACCTACGTCACAGATGAACCCTGCATCCGCCAGTTTTACGCCACAGCAAGGCGCCGCAACGTCAACGCCAACCTTCCTTGGTCACCTGCACGGGAATCAAGGCCGGTTCTCGCCGTCAACCTACGTGGAGGTTCGTGACTCGACTGGAGCGTGGCACAAGATAGTCGCTTTTCTCGACACCGGAAGCGACACCACCCTCGTGAGACATTCACTGGCAAAGCGACTTGGCATCACCGGCGATGATCAAGTCTTCCGTTACGGTGTAGCAGGGGGCGGAGTCAGATCTGAGAAGAGTGCGAGATACGTGCTTCGCGTGCGACCGGTGCAAAGAGACGCGAGCATCGCCTACGACATCAACGCCATGGGAATCAAGGTGCCAGCACACGACGCGCCCGCGATCGACAGCAGCCTGTTTCAACAGTACGAGTACCTTCTA
>JAMJIN010000092.1:0-15489 GCA_036784775.1 Chromatiales bacterium
GGATGTGACGTTCTGACGGAGGATGTATCGACGCAGCGAGGCGGCCTTCGCCATCTATGCGCGGTTTTACTCAGCCGCTAACACCATTAAGCTATGTGGTTTTGCCACAGAAGCGGATCGAGTCGAGTTTGATCGCCGGAGTCAGGAAGCGTGGCAGACCAAGGCAGAAGCGGCCAAGGCAAAAGCGGCCAAGGCAAAAGCGGCCAAGGCGGATGCGACAAAAGTTGCAGTAAAAGACGATAAATTTAAAGTAAAAGACGGTAAAAAGACGAAAAAGGCGCTCAAATTGCCACCCAAGCCCAAATTAGTAACAGACGAGAAGTTGCTGGAGTTAGCACGCCAGAGGGCAGAATCGGTGGAGGATTTTCTGGTCAACAAGCATGCTATTGATCCCAGCCGGACTGCCGTGTGTCGTCCGGAGTTGGATAAGGATGAGAAGGCGGCGCCCCGTGTGGACGTTTTAATCTAAGGCATTTCACACAGTTCTTGAAATGAATTATGCTGTCCGCATGAATATTCAGAATCAGACCATGCTAGGGGCAGCGCCAGAGTTTCAGACGGTGCTGCGTGCAGCCAGAATCGTTGCCGCCACTGACGCTACTGTTCTGGTAACCGGTGAGAGCGGTACCGGCAAGGAATTGCTGGCTAACGCGCTACACCGCTACAGTCGGCGTTCCGATAAGGCCTTCGTGACCGTCAACTGCGCAGCTCTGCCGGAGCATCTGGCTGAGTCGGAGCTTTTCGGCCATCGCAAGGGTGCTTTTACCGATGCGGTTCAGGACGAAATGGGCGAGGTGAAAGCGGCTGATGGTGGTACGCTTTTTCTGGATGAGGTGGGGGAACTGCCTCACTCGATTCAATCGAAGCTGCTGCGGTTTATCGATTCGGGTGAGTGTCAGGCCGTGGGTTACCCTAAGTCTGAAAAACTGAACGTCCGGGTGATTGCCGCGACAAACAAGGATCTTGGCAAGGCGGTAAAAGAGGGCGGTTTTCGTCGGGATCTCTACTACAGGCTCTATGTCGTTCCCCTGGAACTGCCTGCATTGCGTGAACGTCCGGGTGATGTGGAACTGCTGTTCAACAGACTGACGGAAGAGTTGTCAGCCCAGTACAGTCTTGATGCACCAAACTACAGTCGCTCAGTCTTGAAAGTTCTGCGTCGCTACAGCTGGCCGGGAAATGTTCGTGAGCTGAAGAATTTCTGCGAAAGGATGCTGATCCTGTTTAGCGGCCGGGCGGTCCAGCCTGAAAACCTGCCGAGAGAGTTTCGCCATGAGGTGATTCCCCAATCGCAGCAGAGCGGTGATTTTGTCCTGCCTGCTGCCGGCTTGAATATGGATGAACTGGAAGCCAACCTGATTCGCCAGGCATTGAGCCGGACTCTGGGAAATCGAAGCAAGGCGGCGCGTATGCTTGGACTCAGTCGAGATACGCTGCTGTACCGCATCAAGAAGTACGCAATAGAAAGCTAATCCGGTTTAATACTCCACCCTGAAGTCACCGGTTTTTGCCGGTGAGTGTTCGCAGTTGCACGCCCAACCTGACCCACGTCTGCCTTAAAGTCCTCCAAAATTCCTTCATACAGATTTCAGTAATCTGATTTTTGCAGGCGACTGCTCTCTTGCGACTGATCATTTCGTGAAAAACAGGTCATTTGCCACACTCTTCATTTCTTTTTTGGCAGACTGATTGTTGTCAATGAGTAGCCGCATTCCGGCACTCTAGACTGGTTGCTATTCACGCCATTTCTAATAGTGATTACGCAGTCAATGAGGCGATCAAACACACTTCTGATGGTTTTTTTCAGCGCTGTTCTGTGCCTGATTTTTACCTTGGTGGATGCGGAACTTCGCCGTCAATCGGCAACTGCGGATCTGCAACATCGTTCGGCTTTGGTGGCGGAGTTGGGATTGACTGACTTGGCCTTGTTCACAGAAGCACGTTATACGCGTCATCCGAGTCAGTCGGATCTGCATTCAGCATTTCAGGATCATCCGATGGCTTTGGAGCACTTTCCCAGCGGCTCATTAATTTTTCCCCCTCAGAGGTTTGGTCGGTGATTGATTTTTTCCGCAAACAGAAGTATCTGATCGACTTTACCCTGGCTTCACTGTTACGGCGTAAAGGTAAAAATTTTGGTCTCCTGTTTGTCTATACGCTCATAGTCTTCATGCTTGCCTCTGTGATGCTGTTTACTCATGCGCTGCGACATGAGGCTGGGATCATTCTACAGCAGTCACCAGAGATCATTCTTCAACGCATGGTGGCCGGTCGGCACGCCTTGATGCCTGCGGACTATCTGGATCGCATTGGCCGGTTGCGCGGCGTGGTGGAGAAGAAAGGGCGTCTTTGGGGGTATTTCTACGATCCTGCGGTAAAGGCCAACTACACCATGATGGTGGATGAAACAAAGGGACTTTCCACAACGGAAACGATCATTGGAGCGGCTATCGCACGTACTCGGGGGGTCGGTATCGGAGACTGGATCACTTTCCGCTCCCACGATGGAGAGGCCTACTCTTTTCTGGTGACAGATATACTCGATACGGTGTCGGAACTGGTCAGCGCCGATCTGGTTTTTCTCTCTGAGAAGGCCTATCGGGTCACGTTTGGCGTTCCTGACGGTTACTTTACCGATCTTGTGCTGTCGGTGCGCAACTCGCGAGAGGTTCAAAAGATCGCGGAGAAGCTCTCGTTGAAACTGCCGGATACGCGTCCAATCCTGCGTGAAGAGGTGTTGCGTACCTACGACAGCATCTTCTCCTGGCGCCAGGGCATTGTTTTTGTCCTGTTGGCCGGTGCGGTGCTTGCTTTTGTGATCTTTGCCTGGGACAAGGCGTCTGGTCTCAGCGCGGAAGAGAAGCGGGAGATCGGTATCCTGAAGGCGGTGGGTTGGGAGACCGGAGATGTATTAAGGATGAAGTTCTGGGAGGGGGCCATTGTCTCGCTTGCCGCCTTTATCCTTGGGTATCTGGCTGCCTATGCCCACGTCTTTTACGGGTCGGCCAGTCTGTTTGAACCGGTGCTCAAGGGCTGGGCTGTGCTCTATCCCGATTTTCAGCTGACGCCATTTATCGATGGCATGCAAGTGGCAACGCTCTTCTTCTTTACTGTCTTTCCCTACACCGTGGCAACGATCATTCCAATATGGCAGGCCTCGATCACCGACCCCGATGCGATTATGCGGTAGTTGCAGATGTTCATTGAGTTGACTGATATCAAGAAGGCCTTCAACCAGGGCCGCCCAAATGAGTTTTGGGCTATCCAAGGTGTTTCCTTGAAGATCGAACCCAACAAGGTCACCTGTCTTAAAGGGGCGAGTGGTTCCGGCAAGACCACACTGCTCTCCATGATCGGCTGTCTCTCACGACCGACCAGTGGCCGCATTCAGCTCGGGGATCGAACTATTTCCGGTTTGCCGGAACGTTTTCTGACCGATATCAGGCGCCATACCTTTGGTTTCATCTTTCAAAAATTCAATCTGATCCAGGGACTGACCGTGCTGGAAAACATCATGCTGCCTGCCTATCCGCTTGCCCCAGACCATAAGGTCTTGGTGGCATCGGCACGACGTCTGCTGGATCACTTCAATCTGAGCAGCAAGGCCGATAACCCGGTGGAGTGGCTCTCTGGCGGCGAGGCCCAGCGGGTGGCGATCTGTCGTGCCCTGATCAATGATCCGAAGATTTTGATTGCGGATGAACCGACGGCCAATCTCGATACAAAACTCTCCCGCGAATTCATGGGCCTGATCGATGAGTTGTGCAAGTCGGGAAAGACCATTTTGATCACCAGTCACGATCCTGTCGTCTTCGATTCACCAGTGGTGAACCGGGTAGTGGAGATGTGTGATGGTTTGCTTGTGCAGGAGTGAATCATGCTGCTGAATCCGGCTATCATGGCGCTTCTCCTGGTCTCTGCTGTGGTCAGTCTGATGTTGCTGCTTGCTGCGGGTTTTGGCTTGCAGGTTGTTCGGCATTGGGATATCAACAGTGGTAGTGAGCGCCAACTGAATCTGGAGCGGCGCACCTATCTGATCTCGACCCTGCTTACCTGGGCCTTTGCCTCGGAACTGGTCTCCTTGCTGCTGTTCATCTACAACGCCGAATCCATGTCCGGCCAGTTTGTGGGCGCCATGTGCGCAACCGGTGTGCTCAACGTGAATGAGTGGGGTTGGCCCACCCTGTTTCTGAAGATGATGATCTTCTTCAGCGGTGCTGCCTGGTTGGCACTCAACTACTTGGACAACCAGGGTTATGACTATCCACTGGTAAAACTGAAGTACGTCCTGCTGCTGCTGATCGTGCCGATGGTGTTGGCAGAGTTTTACGTACAACTCCGTCACTTTCTGGAGATGGATCCGGATGTCATTACCTCCTGCTGCGGGGCGCTCTTCTCTGCAGATGCGGAAGGAGTGGCTGCAGAGGTCTCCAGTCTGCAACCGAGAAGCGCAATGTTCGCCCTCTATGGTACAGGTGTTGCAGCCCTGGGAAGTGGGGTCTGGTATGGACTAAGGCGTAGCGGCGGACCGTTGTTTGCGATCCTGAGCGGTGTGTCTTTTGTGATGGCCTTGGTGGCCATCGTCTCGTTCGTATCACTCTATATCTACGAACATCCTCATCATCATTGCCCGTTCTGTATTTTAAAATCGGGGCACGACTATGCGGGTTACTTTCTCTATATGCCGCTATTTTTTGCCACAGCCCTGGCTTTTGGGGCTGGCATGATTGCACCCTGGAAACGGGTTCCGAGCCTCACTGAAGCGGTAGAGCGGGATGCGCCTCGACTGACCTGGGTGGCCATTAGTCTTTTCGGGTTGTTTTATCTGATTGCCACTTGGGCTGTGTTGAGTTCCAACCTGGTGATGTCGGAGGTTTGGTGGTGAATTTTATCCAGGTCCCACAGTTAATGCGCCACTTCACGATAGCTGTTTTGGTATTGGTTGTGTTGATGGGCTGTAGTGATGAATCGCCAACGCTGATCAAAGGTCAGCCGATGCCTGGTTTTATTCTGGATCGGTTGGAGAGCGGCTCGTTGGATTTTCCGAATGCTTTGCGGGGCAAGGTGGTAGCCATCCGTTTCTGGGCCGACTGGTGTCCTTTCTGTGAATCAGAGATGAAAAATATCGAACCGGTCTATCAACAAAATCAAGAGCGGGGACTGGTCATTTTGGCAATCAATGTGCGGCAGGACCGGAAAACTGCCGCTGCTTTTATCCGCAAGCTGAATATCTCCTACGATGTACTGTTGGATCGGGACGGAGAGGTGGCACGCCGTTATGGGGTGATTGCACTTCCATCCACTTTCATAGTCGACCGCCAGGGTAATCTGCATACCCGGATACTGGGTGAATCCACGCCGGAACTCTTCCACAAGATTGTCGAGGAACTGCTGTGAACGGCGAGTTCACCCTTGCGCTTGCTTTTGCCACGGGTATCTTCGGAGCCTTTCACTGTGTCGGTATGTGCGGCGGCATCAATGGTGGATTTTTCATCCGCTATGGCAACTTCCCCAACCTGCTTCCCGTATTGGCATTTCATGGAGCACGCATTGGGGTCTATACCCTTCTTGGTGTCAGCGGTGCCCTGCTTGGGCAGGTGGTGGTGCAGGCCGGCATCGTCGGCAAAACGCAGGGAGTCCTGATGATTCTTGCCGGGGTATTGGTTGTCATCCTTGGTTTGAATCTGCTGGATCTGATTGGAAAGAAGAGAATACAACAATCCCGGAAAGTGTGGTTTTCAGGGGATGATTTTGCAAATCAAAAACAGAGCCTTCCCGTGGTTGCCGGTCTGTTCAATGGTTTTGTTCCCTGCAGCCTGGTTTTTTCTGTGGCAATAAAGGCTGCGGCCAGTGCAGATCCACTAAATGCCGTACTGCTGATGTTGGCTTTCGGGGCGGGAACACTGCCCGCCATGGCGGCAGTCAGTCTTCTGGGTTCCTTTATTGGTCTTAAAGCACGGGGCAGTTTGGCAAAACTGGCTGGTGTCAGTGTGGTTTTACTCGGGCTCTGGACAGTCTATGAGGGAGTGATCTTCTACGACATCATGCGTGGGTTGGCCAACTGGTAGTGTCTATTCGCTGAGTCATATCACGCAGACGGTGTTTTTGACGGACTATGTGAACAGTGTGAATTTGGTTAACTGACTGAAAAGCCGTTAGATCTGTTATGCGGTATAGATCTTGCGACGTACCTGAACCGCAAACACTTTTTTTATTGGTGAAAGTAAGGAGCAGTAGATCATGAGCGAAGAAAAAAAGATCGATCGTAGAGATATGATGAAGATGCTGGCTGCCGTCGGTCTCGGCAGTTTGGCGGCTACGGCTACGGCAACGGCGGGGCAGGGCATTGGTGTCATGGTTCCCGGCAAGGGTTGGGTCAAGGCTACCGGTGAGAAATGTTTTGGTGATGGTACGCCACTGCAGTTTATCCCCAAGACGGCACCGGATGATAATCCACTGGAAAACGAGCTGCAGAAATATCCCAAGTGTCCCTACTGTGGAATGGATCGCACCAAGTTTCATCACAGTCGTCATCTCGTGCAATATGATGATGGCCTGGTGGACGGCACCTGTTCCATTCACTGCCTGGCTATCAGTCTGTCGCTGAACATTGATCGTGGACCCAAGGCTATCTATGGGGCAGATTTAGGCGCTGATGCCAAGATCAAGCCGCTGGTGGAAGTGGACAAGGCGAGCTACCTGATCGGCGCCAAACTTAAAGGAGTCGTGACCAGGAAGAGCAAAAAGGCCTTCGCCTCCATCGACGCCGCTAAGGCAGCGCAAAAGAAACATGGTGGTGAGTTGGGTACTTTTGATGATGCACTGCGGGAGTCCTATCTCAGCATGGCTACGGATACAGTCATGGTTCGCATGCGTCGTGCAGAGCGCCGCAAACACATGATGAAAAAAATGAAAATGTAGCAGAAGAGCCGATTGACATAGGTCGCGGCAGAGGTATTGGGGTATTTTTCCTGCAACTGTTGCGAAAGTTTTTGTGGAGCGGAGTCCCTCCGCTCCTACAATTGAATGCCATGCCTAAGATGCAGAAGTTATGAACACCGATAATCGTTTCTTTCTAATAATTATTCTGGGTTTTCTGTTGCTGGCACAACCAGCCATTTCAGGACCAGTCGACCTGCCAAAACCTGGCCCGACAGATACCTGCCCGGTATGCGGCATGTTTGTCGCAAAGTATCCGGAGTGGGTGGCAACAGTGCGCTACAAGGATGGCCATGCGCATCATTTCGACGGCGCAAAAGATCTCTTCAAATATCTGCTGGATTTGCCGAAATGGGCGCCGGGCCACCAAGCTGAAAACATCGATTCAATTGGTGTTACGGAGTATTACGGTTTGGCGCTCATCGATGCGCATGAGGCTTTCTACGTAATCGGTTCAGATGTATTGGGGCCAATGGGGCATGAGCTGATTCCTCTGGAAACAAAAGAAGATGCAGAGGAGTTTCTGCTTGATCACAAGGGTTTGAGCATCATTCGTTTTAACCAAGTCGCAGGGGAGATGTTGATAAAGTTGGATAATGGAGTTTTTGAATAATTTTCCGACCTTCCTCTTGTGGCGCTGCACTCGAGCAGTGGAGGATTTCATGGTCGTAATCAGAATCGTATTCCCCAATGAAGCCAAATTTAGAATTATCAATGCTGATTGCTCACTGCTGTGAATAATAGGGATTGTCGGGAAAGGGTAGAAAGAGCCGTAACTATGCTCAAGCAGTATCACTGCCCCATCCTCGACACTCCTTAGAGACAGACGTGCAAAAATGGGAACTGGTCCCATACCTACACCTTCGTATGGGGCCATTTTTCAGCCGTGACAGATAACGAATCGAACTACCGGATTGAGCAGTGAGGTATGACGATGAGTACGAAAACTCAAACCCATTTAGATACAGTTGTTTTGATCGCCGCCGTGATTTGGGGCTTGACCGCTTTGGTTGTTCTGATCATATAAGCTAACTGTTTCAACCCATTTCAGATGATAGGGGTCCAGTGTGTAAAGATATGGGCACGCTGGAGAGGAATCTTTGCCGATTGTTTTCCACATATGGATATCAGCCTGCCCTACGAATAGCGTTGGTTATTAAGTTGTGGATTTCGCTATACTGAACCGAGTTTACGGTCGGAGATCAGTTCCTTAGAATTCACAAAATGCGCGTTCTCTTCATCTACTCAAACCACGTTCGTGATCTGCTGCCCGCGCCGCCGGTCGGGTTGAGTTATGTGGCCAGCGCCACGCAGAATGCCGGGCACGATGTCGAGTTTGTCGACATGCTGGTAAATGAACGTGGCCTGCAGCAACTGCGAGCTACGCTGGAACACTTTCAGCCCCAGGTGGTGGCTATTTCGGTACGTAATATCGATAACGTGGTACATCAGCGCCTATTGACCCACCTGGAAGTCTTGGCGCAGCAGGTCTCATTGGTTAGGGAGGTCAGCGACGCAAAGATTGTGTTGGGTGGCCCGGCGATATCGATCCTTGGATGCAACGCCCTTAACCACATCGATGCGGATTTTGCCGTGCTGGGTGAGGGTGAGTCGGTTTTTCCCCAGCTATTGGAAGAGATGGAGGGAGAGGGGGGCTACCGAGAAATTCCCGGTGTCTGTTTTCGGGAATCCTCTGAAATTATCCCGGCACAGGCTCAACGTCTACCCGCTTTCGGTGCTTCCGGCATGGAGCGATGGATCTCCTGGAAACGCTATGAGCGTCTGGGCGCAACCTGGCCGATCCAAACCAAGCGGGGATGCCCGCTACACTGTACCTACTGCACCTACCCCACTATCGAGGGCAGACGATTCCGTAAGCGCTCTCCACAAGATGTGGTGGCAGAGATGCGGGAAGTGGCGAAGGTGAAAAATCCCCGCTGCTTCGAGTTCATCGACTCGGTCTTCAACTCTCCGGAAAGTTACGCCATCGAACTCTGCGAAGAGATCATCCGTTCGGGTTTGAAGGTGAATTTGACCACCATGGGGGTCAATCCACGTCATCTCTCCGATGAATTGCTGACTCTGATGAAGCGGGCCGGATTCAACTCAATGATGGTGACACCGGAGAGCGCGAGTGATCGTATTCTCGAATCCATGCGTAAGGGATTTGATGTCGAGGCAGTCCGCCAGTGTGCCGGGCGGGTACGACGTTCAGGTATCCCGAGCATGTGGTTTTTCATGCTTGGTGCGCCGGGTGAGACCAAGGAGACTGCCGAGGAGACTGTCTCATTCGTGGAGTCTCATCTGAACTGGAAAAACTGCCTGCCGATGTTCACCACCGGCATCCGCATACTGCCCGGCACAGAGTTGGCTGAACAGTCGTTTCAGACAGGATATCTGCCCAAGAACATGGATCTTGCTGAATCGGTTTCCTATTTCTCCCCGGCGGTTTCAGAAGAGTGGCTGTTACGCCGGGTGAATCAGGCGGTATCGGTTTGTCCTAATGTCGTCCATGCGGCGGAAGACCCATCCAGCAGTCCAATGACTGTGCGTGCTTTCAGGTTCTTGCACATGATGGGCGTGGCGCCACCTTATTGGCGATTCTTCTCCCGCTTTCTCTCGCTCAGTCCCGTGCATCGAGGTCGGGTGAGACAGATTGCCAGCGGGAAGTTGCAGTTCCAGCTTTCGGAAGCGGGAGACAGTTGATCTATTAACCCAGGTTTCGGCGTTCAAACCACCTAAAAAGTCGAAGGGTGGCGCTTGTTTCCTCGGTAGGGTGCGCCGTGCGCACCATGATTGCTTTTTCTGGTGCGCACGGCGCACCCTACGTCCCCCTATTTCAATCAAGATATTTCTCCTGCCAGAGCTGATATTTTTCATACACAAATTGGCAGTATGATTCTTTATCTTCAAACTGCTCGGGTTGGATTGCATCGTACAGATAGTAATTAACCCGGTTGTTTTTAGTCAGCATGAATTCAACAATCTTTTGCGGCAGTGACTGGTCGCCCCAATGAAAGTCATCCTGTGATTCATAGTGTAGATAGACCGGTAAAATAGGAATGCCGGTGCGTTTCGAAATATCAAAGATGCCGTAGCGAAAATCATCGTGCAGACGTTTCCCTTTGATGCCGCCTTCAGGGTAGATCGCAATATTGAGGCCATTGCGCAGTGCATTGGCAATCTTTTCGGTAACATTTTTACGGGACTCTTTGGATTCCCTGCGAACAAAAAGCGTTCCTGCCGCTGCACTTATTCTGCCTGTGATCCACCAGTCACGCACTTCAATCTTGGCGACGGAATGGACGTCGAACAGAGAAGGAATACCGATATCCTCGAAGGCGGAGGGGTGATTTGCAATCAGAATAAACTGTTTTGGCAACGGGTGTTGGTTCTTCTGATGCAGGCGCAGGTCGACACCCAATGCATGTACGAAGGCACCGGACCACAGCCTGAACAGGTGTATATACCAGCGCCGGGGTTCTGCGCGTGCCGGAAGATATGAGAGTGGATAGAGCAGCAACGTAAGCAGGATCAGTTCAATCCAGCCCAACAACATCCAGGTTAAGCGTAAGACGATACGAATCATCTGTTATCCCTATAGTTTATGGCTCCCAGTCATACATTCCACTATAGGATAATTTGCAGGTGCCGATGTAGGCCGGTACTCAATTCATCCGGTAGGGTGCACCGTGCGCACCATGATTGCTGCAACAGCCTGTTTAGGTGCGCAGGTTGCACCCTACGTTCAGCACTTCATATACCCATTTATTCATCCCGTGCCGCTGCGATCTCCTTCAGGCTCTCAGCCGCTTTGACACAACCCATCGGGATAACGATCAGCGTGAGTGCGGTGGAGACGAAGACACCGAACATCAAGGCGATCGCCATGCCCTGGAATATGGAGTCGGTGATGATAACGCTCGCACCGCCCATCAAGGCGAAGGCAGTGATCATGATGGGACGGGTACGGGCCTTACAGGAGCGCAGCACCGCCTCCCGGACATCATAACCTTGGCGTACCTCTTCCACGGCGAAATCCACCAGCAGGATAGAGTTACGCACGATGATGCCTGCCAGGGCGATAAAGCCGATCATGGAGGTGGCGGTGAACTGGGCGCCGAACAGCCAGTGCCCCGGTACTATGCCAAGCAGGGTCAGGGGGATCGGCGCCATGATGATGGCCGGTACGATAAAGTTACCGAACATGCCCACCACCAGCATATAGATCAGCACCAGCGCCACGGCAAACGCGGCGCCCATGTCACGGAAGGTCTCATAGGTGACTGTCCACTCCCCCCCCCATTCGAAGGCGGATATGCCGGTATTTTTTGGTGGGCCGGTCATGGTGCCGGAGAGGGTGACGCCATCCGGTGTTTTGTAGTCCTGTAATTTTTCGTCGATATCGAGCATCGGGTAGATAGGGGGCCCCAGGCGGCCTACCGCATCGCCTACCACATACTCCAGAGGACGCAGGTCTTTATGATAGATGACCGGCTCCTCCTCGACTTTAAAAAAGCGTCCCAGTTCGGCCAGCGGAACACTGCCGCCACCGGGCATTGCCACCGGCAGGTCGCTTAGGGCCTTGGGGTTGGCACGCAGGGAGAGGGGAGCCTGCATGACGATCCAGGTAGACTCCAGTGCCGAGCCGGCGCGCACGTCGGTGATCTGGTAGCCCCCCATGGCTGCCGACAGGGCCTGTATGACTGCATTGGTTGAGATCCCCTGCATGGATGCCTTACGGGTGTTGATCTCGAAACGCCAGGATTGATATGGCTCGATCAGATAGTTGTCGACGTCGGCCAGACCTTCGGCGGCATCGAAAAGTTTCGTCATGTGGTGGGCAACCTCACGGCGGGTTTTATCATCCGGACCGTAGATCTCCGCTACTACGGACTGCAACACCGGCGGCCCCGGTGGCATTTCGGCCACGGTGATTCTCGCACCCATGGCTCGGGCAATCGGGGTCAGGGTTGCCCGCGCCGATTCGGCGATCTCATGACTGGTACGCTTGCGTGCTTTTTTGTCGAGCAGTTGTACCTGAATCTCAGCCAGCCAGGATTTTTCCCGCAGGTAGTAGTGACGCACCATGCCGTTGAAATCGAAAGGGCGGGCAGTGCCTGCATAGGTCTGCAGCGCGGTGACTTCAGGCACCTTGCGCAACTCCTCCGCCAACTCTCTGGCCAGATTGCTGGTGGTCGGCAGGGCAGTGCCCTCCGGCATGTCGATGATGACTGCGAACTCGGGTTTGTTATCGAAGGGCAGCATCTTCACTGTCACTGCAGTGGTGTAGAACATGCCGCAGACGGCGAAGAAGACAAGAAACAGGCCGACGAGGAAGCCCCAGCCGAGCAGCTTGTTGTCGAGCAGGGCGGGAATCAGTTTGCGAAACAGCTTGTCCAGCTTTTCGTTGGAGGCGTGCTCCTTCTCTTCGGCTTTTTTCAGTTTCTCCATGGAGGGACGGATGCGCATCACCAGATAGGAGGTGAATGCGAAGGCGGCGAACAGGGAGATCATCATCGCCACAGATCCGAGTACCGGAATCGGCGCCATATAGGGTCCCATGAGGCCGCTGACGAAGGCCATCGGCAGCAGGGCGGCGACCACGGTAAAGGTGGCGAGGATGGTGGGGTTGCCCACCTCCCGCACTGCGTCGATAGCGACATCGGTATCAGGGGAACCGGCGATCAGCCAGCGCCGGTAGATATTCTCCACCACCACGATGGCGTCATCCACCAGGATGCCGATGGAGAAGATCAGGGCGAAGAGGGAGACTCGGTCGATACTGAAACCCATAACGAAGGCGGCAAATACCGTCATCAGGATCACCACGGGAATCACAACCGTGACCACGATCGCCGGTTTGATCCCAAGTGCCCACCAGACCAGCAGGGTGACGATGCCGGTGGCCACGACCAGTTTGAAGAGCAGTTCGTTGACCTTGTCCTGGGCGGTGGCGCCGTAGTTGCGGGTCACCTCCACCCGGACCTGATCCGGGATAAGCCGTCCCTTGAGGGAGTCGGCCATCTCCAGGATTGCATCCGCTACTGTGACCCCGTTGGAGCCCTCTTTCTTGGCAATGGCGACAGTTATCGCCTGCTAGCCGTCTGCCACGATCTCTTCGCCGTAGGCTTGGGCATAGGCTGGGCCGGTGTAGTAGTTTACATAGTTGTCGATGTCTTCCATCGTGTGGCTGACATGGGCTACATCCCGCACGTAGACAGGTTTGCCGTTGTTTACGCCTACCACCAGGTTTTGCACATCCCGTGCGTTACGCAGGAAGCTGCCGGCATAGACCCGCAGGTTACGGTTATCCGCTTCCGCGTTGCCGACTACATTTTCAGCATTGGCGCCACGAATCACGTTTGCCACCTGTTCGGCAGTGACGTTGGAGCCGGAGAGTTTGTTGGGCAAAATCTCGACCCGGATCTCATCGCGCTGGCCGCCCACCACAAAGCCCTGGCCGGTATCGGGGATCTGCTTGAACTCCTGTAGCAGATTCAGGCCCAGGCGCCGTAGACTGCCGCCATCCAGTTCGCTGGACCAGAGGGTAAGGGTTACCACCGGCACATCGTCGATGCCCTTCACTTTGACCAACGGCGGCATCTGCACGCCGCTGGGCATATTGTCGAGGTTGGAGGCAAGTTTGTCGTGCACCTTGACCAGCGAGGGTCCAGTCTCCTCACCGACCTTGAAACGGACGGTGACCACCCCTTCTCCGCGGGCGCTGGCAGAGTAGACATGTTTGACGCCGGGGATCTCGCTCATGATCCGCTCCAGCGGATTGACCGCCATATCCGCCACTTGCTGGGCGCTGGCCCCGGGATAACTCAGAAAGATATCCACCAGCGGCACGGAGATCTGCGGATCCTCCTGCCGGGGGGTGGCCATCAGACCCAGGATGCCCATTGCCAGCATCGCCAGGAAGAGCAGCGGAGAGAGGGGGGAGTGGATGAACGAGCGGGCGGTTTTGCCCGCCAGGCCAAGGTTGTTCTGGTCGATCTCGGACACGGCAGGCACCTGTTATTGATTGTTGTTCGGGGCTTGTGCGGATACAGCAGGTGTCATCACCTGAGTGCCTGCACGCAGGCCCGGCGGTGGATTATTGATTATCAGGTCGCCTTCCTGAAGGCCGGAGAGGAGCACAGTGTTGTCGGCGTTGGCGGCTTCTCCGAGACGCACCACGCGCAACTTGGCAAAGCCGTTGGCATCGACGGCGAAGACCAGCGGCAGTCCTCCTTTCTTACGTACCGCGCTGTTCGGGATGACAAGATTGCTGTTTTGGCGTGCGCTCAGGTCGGGTACGTTTACTTCCGCATACTGACCGACCGTGGTGATAGTGTTGCCGGGCAGATCCAGTTCGAAACGCACGGTATGTTGGGTGCGGTCTGCAACCGGGAAGATGCGGCTGATCCTGGCCTGGATGACGGGATCCGTGCCGTCCAGTCTGACCCCAAACGACATCCCTTCACTCAGACCCGGACGCAGGCGAACCGGTACGTCGGCCAATACCTGAAAGCCTGAGGTCTCACTGTAGACCAGCAGAAGTTGGCCTGGCTGTACTGTGTCACCCACCTCGACATTGACCGATTCAATAACGCCGCTGAAGGGGGCGATGCTGCGGGCATCCCGCAGACTGGCCTGAATCTCCTTGATCTGCGCTTCGGCCTGTTTGTACTGGGTGTTGGCCTGGGCGACCTGGGTCTGGCGGTTAACGACATCGGAGTGGCGTTCGGCCCCCCGATTGCGCATGCCCATCATATTCTGCATCGGGTTGGTAAATGCCTGATCCATCATCGAAGGCATGCCCATACCACCAGGGGCGGTGCTGCCCGCAGTGGACTGGGGTGATCTGACCTCTCGGTGGAGCTGCACGTTTGCGTTGCGCATGGAGGCGAGGGCAGCATCTCTCTGGGCAACAGCCGCATCCAGTTTGGCACGCAGAGCGCTGTCATCGATGCTGATCAGCTCGTTGCCCCGGTTGAACCTGTCACCTTCCTGCCCGGCGATCTGTTTGATGCGCCCAGGGATCTGGGCAGTGAGCTTCGCGGTCTTGCGTGCTGCCACAGTGCCTGCGATATCGATGGTCAAGGGTATCAGTTCACGTTTGACCTTCATGATCTGATAGGTCTGTTCAGCTTGCACGGTCAGTGGGCTGAAACTGAGAATGCTGGCCAGAATGGATATCAGCAGGGGCTTCGTGTGCGGCATCGGCTACTCCTCTTTATGGGGTCTGATTTCAGTTTGAAAATTGCCGGCAGATCTGGTGGATCAGGTTGAGGCAGTGCTCCCAGGGAAACCAATCTCCTGGGAAAAGGGTTGTCTCAGGTGCTGTGCCGCTGCTGACGTGTAGTGTCAGTTGGATTGGGACGAACAGCACCCGGACCGAACTTGACGTAAAACGACCCGATTATAGATAATTCCAAAGTATTTCTTGATTAGTACGAATGTTCAGCAGTGACTCACGGAATGAGCCACTGGTTGTTGCAAGATGATGCCACGATCCACAATAGGAGAGCGGACATGGCACAGAATCCAATCCAATTTCAG
>JAMJIN010000461.1:0-1437 GCA_036784775.1 Chromatiales bacterium
GCAAAACGAGTTATTGCATTACCTGGATGAAATCGAGAAGGCAGCGTAGTCATTGCTGGCCTGTTTTTATGCAACGCTGGGGTTTACGCCTCTATCGCTTCAAGTGCAGTTACACTCTTGGCCATCCGTTTGGCGAAATAGTAGATGCGCTTCTGTTTTTCGATGATATCGACTTCAATGGTGTAAGCCGGAATACGGTTGGGCTCTTCGGCCACCAGTCGTTCCGCCTGATGAGCGGCCGCTGAGTCAGTCATTTTGGTGATCTCCTCTTTCATGGCTGTCACAACCTGTGCGGCTTCCTCACTATTCTGGGAAACTGCCTGTACCGCTGTTTTGAAAGCCTTGGTAACCACTTCATGAAAACCCAAAAGAACCTCGCGGGTCGGTTCACTGATTGAAAATCCAGCATTTATCCGGTCAAAACCCAAACCCACCAGATTGGTTTCAATCGTATCACCTATGTTCTCTAGATCGCTCACAGCCTCCATGAGCTTGAGAAACTCCTCGGTCTGCTGATCCGATAATGACCGCTTACTGATACGTCCCATGTAGTCGATGATTTGCTCGTAGAGGATATCCACCTGGTCATCCATGTCACGGACAGCGGCCAATGACTCTTTATTGCCAGTGATGATGGCCGGCATGATGCTGTCCAGCATCTCTTGTACGCGCTCTCCCATATGCAGCACTTCCAAACGAACCCGGCCTAAGGCAAGTGAAGGCGTTGTCAGCAACTCTTCATCAAGGTATTTGGCGCTGACCAGCAGATCCTCCTCCTCCAGCGTGCTGTCTGGAATCGCCCACTCAACCAGACGGGCGATCTGGGTGGTAAAGCCGATAAAGATCAGTGTATTGGCAATATTAAAAATGGTATGAGCATTGGCGATCTGACGAGGGGTTTCCGCACCGAGACGATCCACACCGGAGAGTTCCGGATGAACCGGCGACAGCGCGGTGACCCAATTGGCGAGATGGTCTATAAACAGCACCCATATCAGTACGCCTGCAATATTGAACAGGACATGCACTACGGCTGCACGGACTGCTTCTCTGGGTTTGCCAATGGAGGCCAGCATAGCTGTGATGCAGGTTCCGATATTCGCACCAAACGCCAGGGCAATACCTGCAGGGAGCGTTATAAACCCCTGGCTGGCCAACAATACCGGTGGTAGCAGATGAGGACTGTATCAGCCCGGTAAAGGCCGCCGCCACCAGGATACCGACCAGGGGATTTTCCATCTGAATCATCAGATCAAGGAAAGGCTGATAGGTACGCAGTGGCTGCATGGCATTACTCATAACGCTCATGCCGAAAAACACCAGCCCCAATCCCATGAGCATAGTGCCATACTGTTTCCTGATTACCCCTGAGGCTCAGCTATTGAGTCAGTGGGTGGCGCATACTGAACCTGAAGCCAAATGAGGAGACCGCCATGG
>JAMJIN010000462.1:0-1437 GCA_036784775.1 Chromatiales bacterium
CCCATTTATTGCTCTCTCTGCCCACTCTCATTGGTTATTGAAGTCCCATTTTACTGGGTGGACAACTATCCTGACAGAGGGGGCACCGTGAATATGCCGAATGGACACCGCAACGGCTGATCCGCTGGGCAGAACAAACGGGGCCAGCCACTGCCGGATTGATCCAGCAGATCCTGCAACGACGGAACCACCCTCAACAGGGCTTTCGCTCTTGTCTGGGCATCATGCGATTAACCAAGGGTTATGGCGATGAGCGTCTGGAGGCCGCTTGTCGCCGGGCGCTAACCCTCGGTGCCTGTAATTACAAAAGCATCGAGTCGATCCTGCGCAAAGGCCTCGACCGCTCAACACTGCCGCAACAGCAGGAACTCGAACGCTCTCTCGAACACGACAACATCCGTGGCTCGGACTATTACCACTGATCACAAACAGGAGAACTCATTATGTTGAATCACCCCACCTTGGAAAAACTACAGACCCTGCGTTTTACCGGCATGTACAAGGCATTGACCGAACAGGGACAGATGCCTGACATCGAGTCGCTCTCCTTCGAGGAGCGTCTTGGCTTGCTCATCGACCGGGAGATGACAGAAAGAGATGATCGTCGTTTACAGACCCGGTTGCGCAAGGCCAAGTTGAAACACAACGCCTCTATCGAGGATGTCGACTACCGTGCCCCTCGTGGATTGGACAAAGGGCTGATGCTGCAATTGAGCAGCTGCCAGTGGGTCAAGGAGGGCCTCAACCTGATCATCAATGGCCCTACCGGGGTCGGCAAGACCTGGATTGCCTGTGCGCTGGCACACAAGGCCTGTCGTGAGGGCTATAGCGCCCAATACCTGCGCATACCCCGGCTGTTCGAGGAACTGAGTCTGGCCCACGGTGACGGCCGCTTCCCCAAGCTGATGACGGCCTTCGCCAAGACCGATCTGCTGATCCTGGATGATTGGGGCTTGGCCAAACTCGCGGCAGAACAGCGCCGGGATCTGCTGGAGTTACTTGATGATCGGCATAGTACACGTTCCACCATTGTCACCAGTCAAATCCCCGTTGACCACTGGCACGAGGTAATTGGTGATCCTACGCTGGCTGACGCCATTCTGGATCGTCTTATTCACAACGCCTACGTATTAATCTGAAGGGAGAATCCATGAGAAAGCGGCAAGCCAAATTGACGAATACTACCCCCTCAGAGTAATAATGCAGACTCCTGCGTTGCTCCGCTCCGACTGCCCGGCCGAATGGTCGTCGAACAGGTGGCTGAATGATCATGGATTAGGTGGCCGGATAATCGTGGTCCGGGTGGCCGAATGGCGTGGAATACCCAATCTGTTAAGAATCCACTACTATGCCATCTGCTGACTTCTGCCCAATCACCTCATGCATTACTGCATGAAGCGCTACCACCGGTGGTGGTCGCAAAGTCGGGCAGATCTC
>JAMJIN010000093.1:0-15312 GCA_036784775.1 Chromatiales bacterium
GAAGGCAGGCGTTGCCGAGATACTTTTGCCAGCTTGAAAAAAACCTGCCGTAAGCTGGATATCTCGTTCTGGCATTACTTAACAGATCGTTTGGGTATTGGTGAACAGACCATTGCTCCATTACCCGATATCATCACCGAGCGGGCTGCTCTTGCCACGGGTTTTTGAGAAGTTACAACCAGATTTCTCGCCCCGCTCGACATGGCAATTGATCAGTTATTCCTTAATCTGTACACTACAACGTTTGGGTTTATTGCCACTTTTTAGTGCTTTCTATCTCCCTGGTATGGAAACTGTCAGAAAAATCCCTCTGCTCATATTGACGGCCTGTCTGACATCAGTCACAGGATGTGCTACCTCTTTGAGTGCCTCTTCGGCTAAAACAGAGGCCGTGCAGAAGGATATTGCTGTCTATTCCGTCAGCAATCCCCTTGAATCGGCCATTCTCTCTGAAATTCCAACTATGAACCCTGGGGAGCGAGGTGCAGTGGGCTCGGTCATGTTCGTCGCGGGTGACCTATACACCGCAGCAAGTGGCAGGCGCTGCCGGCCTGTTACGATAACCGGGAACCCGTCCCCTGGCGCCACCAGAGGACGAGTGGCCTGTAACAACGGACACAATTGGTTTTTCTCCGGAGATGTCTTTTTTGACAGGTTCAAAAAGTGACTGATTTTCAACAATTTTATGGAGTCTGGATGGGGATGGATCGGGTGAAGAGGCATTTCATCACTCTGCTTATCCTCGTCGCACTTTGTGGTTTGGTATGGCCACTTCACGCCGCAGAGGTTGTTTCACCCACTCCTCCCGTTGCCGTTCAGCAAAGGGACGCGATCGAACCGTTCGGCGCCAAGCTTTTTAGCGGGAACTTCCTCAAGGCACGGGGTGACGGACTCAATCCCAACTATATCCTGGCCCCAGGAGACAAGGTGGCTGTCGCTGCGTGGGGGGCGGTAACCATAAAAGATATCTATACCATCGACAGTCAGGGCAATATTTTCATGTCTGAGATCGGGCCACTGAAGCTCGAAGGGGTGAAGAATGCCGACCTGACAAGTACGGTCAGGGCGCATATCAAGAAAGTCTACACCAGCAATTTTGATGTCTACACCAATTTGGCTACAGCACAACCGGTTGCTGTCTTCGTGACAGGTATGGTCAACAATCCGGGCCGCTACGCAGGCCTTCCGTCTGACAGCATGCTCTATTTTCTCGATCTTGCGGGTGGGATAGATCCCGAACTGGGTAGTTACCGGAAAATTGAGATTATCCGCGCTGGAAAAACCATCAACACTACCGATCTCTACGATTTTATCCTTAAAGGAAAAATTGCCTCACCCCAACTGCAGGAGAACGACACTATCCTGGTTACACAGCGAGGGGGCATTATTCAGCTTGAGGGCAATGTGGCCCGCAGTGCACTGATCGAGATGAAGTCAGAGAGTTCATCGGGAGATGAGATCCTCAAGGTGATCCCAAAGGCGGCACAGGCTACTGAGGTCACCATTATCGGTATGCGCAATGGTCTGCCGGTTAAACAGACCATGCCGCTCATGACATTCCTTGGTTATCCTCTACGTGATGGCGATACGGTAACACTCAGGGACGATGGTCGTGCCAATACAATTCTGATTAATATCCAGGGTGAATTTAATGGACCGGCCACGCTGTCGGTAAAACGTGGCTCTCATCTGGTGGATGTACTCAACCACATTCCGGTCGATCCCGGTTTGGCGAACACAGAGGCCATTCATATACGTCGGATTTCAGTGGCCGTGGCACAGAAAGACGCAATTAACGACAGTCTGTTCCGTTTGGAACGCAGCTCAATGCTGGCCTTATCGGGCTCGGTAGGAGAGGTGGGGATTCGTGTCCAAGAGGCTGATCTGATGGCTAGGTTCGCCGAACGGGCCCGCCTGATTGACCCTCTGGGAAGAGTGGTCACCTCCCAAGACGGTGTTCAGCAGAACATACTGCTAGAGCCGGGTGACACCATCGTTATCCCAATAAAAACGCAGATTGTGCGTATGGCGGGTGAAGTGATGATGATGCATGCCGTCACCTACCGTGCTGGTTGGACAGCAGCAAAATACATCGAAAAAGCCGGTGGCTACTCAAACCGGGCCGATACAGAAAAGGTTATTATTCACCATCCGAACGCCGAGGTTGAAATAACCGACCCGCTGGCCATCATCGAGCCGGGGGATGAGATTATTGTGCCGCCGAAGATCGACTCCAAGACTAGACAATTTGCTTTGGACATGATGGATGTCATCTACAAGATAGCCATTTCGGCGAAAGTGGCTTTCACGTTATGAGAAAGAAGAGAACTTGTGCCCCGTTCTCCCTTTGAAATTCAGAAAGCCGTTGTCTTCGCGCTCTTTGTTCGCGAGCTGAAAACGCGCTTTGGTAAGTATCGGCTTGGTTATGCCTGGGCATTATTGGAGCCCATGGCCCACGTCATTGTCCTCTCCGCCATCTGGAGCGCCATGGGTCGTAGCGAATTTTCAGGAATTCCAGTATCCCTCTTCCTGGCGACGGGTATAGTCCCTTTTCTCTTTTTTCAAAAAACGACTACCCAGTGCATGAATGCCGTTGCATCCAATCGTGGGTTATTTAACTATCGGCAGGTACGCCCGGTTGATCCGGTGCTTGCACGTATTATTCTGGAATCGATGGTCTATTTTTCAAGCTATCTCATGCTGCTTTTCGTTGCAGGATGGTTCTTCAATTATGACATAGGGGTTCATAATCTCCTCGGCCTGATTGTCATTAATACGTTGCTTTACCTTCTGACATTCGGTGTTGGATTGACCTTTTCGGTATATGGAACGCTCTATCCAGAGATGATGAAACTGGTGCCAATATTTATCTTCCGGCCCATGTACTTCATGTCGGGGATTCTCTTTCCACTTTCAGTTATTCCGACCGAATATCATCACTGGTTGCTCTGGAACCCGCTGCTTCACATAGTTGAGCTGAATCACCTGTTCTATTTTCGTGGTTTTGAGTCGGGGGATGTGAGCCTTTTATTCGTTTTTCTCTTTGCCTTGGCGAGTACCACCTTTGGTCTGCTCAGCTACCGGGCCAACTGGGTGAGGATGGTGGCCACATGATACGTCTGGAAAATGTCACCAAATATTATCCTACCCCGAAGGGGCGAAAATACATCCTGCGCGATGTGAACATCGAATTTCCAGCGAAGTGCAATATCGCTATTTTAGGCCGTAACGGCATGGGCAAGTCCACGTTGCTTCGGCTCCTGGGAGGGATTGATTACCCCAACCGTGGCTATGTCCGGAGTGAGGGAAGAATCTCCTGGCCCATGGGTCTGTCAGGCGGAGTTCAGGGCAGTATGTCAGGTCGTGATAACGCCCGTTTTGTCTGCCGCATCTACGGTGACAGTGAAGATGAGGTCGAGCGAAAGATCGAATATATCCATGAATTTACTGAATTGGGTGACTACTTTGATATGCCCATAAAGACATATTCAAGTGGTATGAAGGCTAGGCTCTCCTTTGCCACCAGTATGGCGTTCGATTTTGATATCTACCTGATGGATGAGATAACAGCTGTGGGCGACCAGCGGTTTAAACAGAAGAGCCGTGCTGCATTGCAGGAGAAAAAGGACAAGGCCAACATCATCAAGGTCTCCCATAACATGCAGGAGTTGATACGTGATTGTGATGTCGGGATCTATCTCGAAAAGGGTCAGATGCATCTCTATGAAGATATTAAAGAAGCCGTGGCCATCTATCAAAGGGAACAAGCTGCGTAGTTATGGCCAAGAGCATATTAATCAAACTGGATCGTAGCGCCAGCCTGTTAACGCTGGTCATTATCCCCTTTGCGCTGCTTGTGCTCTATTACAGCCTGATTGCCTCTGATCGGTATACCAGCGAGGCTATCTTTACCATCAAGGAGAATGGCAGCAGCACAAGCAGTCTCGATATCGGTCTGCTGGGGATCGGTAATCCCTCGGGTCTTGAGGATGAGCGCATCATGAAGGAGTATTTGATCTCCGATGACATGCTGGCCTTTCTCGATAAAGAACTCGATCACAGGGCGCACTATCAGAAACGCAGTGCTGACTGGTTCTCCGCTCTGCAAGCCGATGCAACACGGGAAGAGTATCTGGAGTATTACCGTGACCATATCGATGTCTACTTTGACGAATTGTCTGGACTGTTATTCGTTGAGGTGCAGGCGTTTGAGCGCGATTATGCCAAGCAACTACTTGAAACCGTGCTGCAGCAGGCAGAGAGCGTGGTGAATGAGATCAGTCACCGTCTTGCCATGGCTCAATACGAGTTTGTGGAGCAGCAGTTGGTGAAGACGCAGGACTCACTCAAAATTTCAAAGCAGCGTCTGTTGGAGTTTCAGAATAGATACCAGATCTTTAGCCCGGAGCAGCAGGGCCAGTCCCTCACTGCCATCATGGACATTCTGGAGGGTGAACTCAGTCAGGAGAAGGCCAAACTAAAACAGCTTCTTGGGTTTCAAAAGAGCAACTCTCCGCAAGTGATCGCCAGTAAGGAGCGTATCCGGGCGCTCACGGAGCAAATAATCGATGAAAAACGTCGATTGATCGGCGAAGGGGACGAAGAGCTAAACGATCTGATGGTGAAATTTACTAACCTTCAGCTCGATCTCGAATTTACCAAAGACGCCTATGCCTCTGCTCTGGTCGCCCTTGAGCAGTCGAGGGCAGAGACCTCAAAGAAGATGAAGCACCTGGTTGTCATAAGTAAACCCTCTCTGGCGGATGAGGCAAAGTACCCGGATAGAGCCTATATCCTGGTTACTGCACTCATCGTATTGCTGATGCTGTTTGGCATAGCCAGAATGATGATTTCCACAATCAGGGAGCATCAGGACTAAGGATGAATCCGCGCATCGAGGCAATGCTTGAGCTTAACGGAAAGACGCAATCTGAAGGACATGGATTGCTTGCTCCGATTGCAATGCCCTTCCATCTACCTACACCGATTTACGGTGCCATGTTTGCAATTTGGCACTTGCGCCCGATTTTGCAGCGGCGTTTTCCGTTGCATGAAGGTAGGCCAAAAGACTTCGTCAGGTTTCTTGCCTGGTGTGCCATCGAAGGACGGCGACAGTATGTTATTTTGCGGTCAATACCAGAGTGGGATGCTGCCTTGGTACGCCCGCTATTGCTACCATCACTTAAAAAGGACCGTTGGTTCGATGGCTTTTCTGTTGCAATGTTCTTCTACGGGGTCATGCGCTATCGCTATTTCGTCGCGCCCATGCTGTGGGATACTAAAGCCCGGCACCGCATAGCACGAGCCTTTTGGCGTGGCGAACGCCATAAGTTCATGCTTCCTAAACCAGGTTTATGGCATGTTGAATTTTTTCGTCGGCAGTTTGGTACGGTCGATTCGCTAATTGCCATGCTTCGGCTTAAACGCAAAGATGTTGGAATAAATACATTGCAGCTGGTTGAAGAGTTTGGTCTGGCCGACGTTCTCCAAAACCTGGAGGCACATGCTGAGGCTAAACAACTACCTATTGGAGATCGCTGTATATCCCCAACGAAACCTGGCGAGGCCCTGTTGCCTGCAGGGCAGAGCCGGTTTTATCTTCGGCTCCCCAAACTGGTGCTGCGGAAACTTGCCTGGCTTGGAGTGCGTTTCAAACGCCGTCCCACCGAGTTTCAGCTGGCCAGCATTACAAATCGCATACCGATAGGCCAGCGTCTATCATCACGATCAACAGAACCCTTTGGCGTGAACCTGTTCGGCTACGCACAGGGCGAGATCGGCATTGGCGAGGATGTACGGCTGCTTGCCCTGGCACTGAAGTCTCAGGCCATTCCCTTTTGCATCGTCAACGTCAAACCGGGTGATAACGTTTCGCAAAAGGACAACAGTGTCGATCATTGGATCGTCGATAAGCCACGCTATGCCATAAACATCTTCTGTACCACCGGCATCGAGCAGGTCCGCTACGCCTGTGAGCGGGGCCTCGATCTGTTTGAAGGTCGCTATAATATCGGTTATTGGCCATGGGAGTTGCCCGACTGGCCCGCAAGCTGTACCCACGCGTTCAGCATGGTGGATGAGCTATGGGGAATCAGCCACTACACTGCCAATGCCTATCGAAGGGCACAGTGTCCTGTCTACGCGATGCCGCTTTCTGTCACAATCGACAGCGTGGCCCCGATGGGGCGTAACGATTTTGACTTGCCTGAAGAGGACTATTTATTTATCTTCTCATTCGATTTTAACTCCACAATTGTTCGCAAGAATCCAGTAGCCGTTATCCAGGTATTTCAACGCGCCTTTCCCAATTCCGCCGGAGGCAAGGTTGGTTTGGTCCTTAAGGCGAGTCACGTCAATGCGGGAAATAGAGCGTGGAAAAGAATAAAGCCTCTTATCGAGGCAGATCACCGCATCCATCTCATCGATACCACATTGCGCAGGCCTGAGGTTCTGGCACTCTACCAATGCTGTGACTGCTATGTCTCATTGCACCGGGCAGAGGGGTTTGGACGAGGACTTGCAGAGGCACTGATGCTGAATCTTCAGCTTATCGCCACTGGTTTTTCCGGAAATCTCGACTTTTGCGCGGAGGAACGGGTCGGGCTGGTGCGATATCGGCGACGGGACGTGCGTCACCGGGAGTACTTCCATGCCGATGGGCAAAGCTGGGCAGACCCAGACATCGGTCATGCAGCAGAACTCATGCAAAAAATCTACACTGATCCAAGACCCATTGAACCCAAGGCATTTGACTTCAGTCCTGCTACCGCAGGCATCCGCTATGCACAGCGATTGAATGAAATAAAACTCCAACTCGATTTAACGAAGGCAAGTCTATGTTGATCCCTGTTGTACTCTCAGGTGGAGCCGGTACCCGCTTGTGGCCGGTTTCACGCGAAGGGCATCCGAAGCCCTTCATGCGTCTGTCGGATGGCGATACTCTGCTTGAGAAAACCTATTCGCGTGCTATTGGTTGCGATGAAGTCAGTGAAGTGCTCACCATTACCAATCGCGACTATTACTTCCAGAGCAAGGATTGCTGGAGCAGAAGCATACTCGATGAAGTGATTCCCCGGTTCCTGTTAGAACCCAGTGGGCGAAATACTGCACCAGCGCTACTCCTGGGTGCGTTGAAAATTCTCGATCGACATGGTGAAGACGCGATTATGCTGGTCCTGCCAGCCGACCACCTGATCAAAGATATGGTGGAATTTAGCGCCGATGCAGAACGCGCCAGTGAACTGGCGAAACAGGGTTATCTCGTTACGTTTGGTGTGCATCCCACCCAGGCGGAGACCGGCTTTGGTTATATCCGTGCCGGCGATGCTATTGCAGATATGCAAGGGGGATTCAAGGTTGCCAGCTTCATCGAGAAACCGCCGCTCGAAGATGCTGAACGAATGGTTGCTGAGGGTGGGCACTACTGGAATGCAGGTATGTTTTGCTTCCGTGTTAGTGATCTGCTTTCTGCATTTTCAGATTACGCACCAGAGATGCTGGCGGCAGGAGAACACTGCTGGGAAGCGTCCCACTGTAATCAGCAGGATGCCTACTGTGAACTCGAAGCTGATAGTTTTTCGACGTTGGAAAATATCTCCATTGACTATGCCATCATGGAAAAAGCCGAGAATGTTGCCGTTGTGGCAGCAGGTTTCGACTGGAGCGACATAGGTTCCTGGCAGGCACTGGCAGATCTTTCCGAACCCGATAGTCAGGGTAACCGGGCATTGGGTGAAGTCGTCAATGTCAACAGCCACAACTGCTTTGTTCAAAGTGAGGATCGGCTGGTAGCCACGCTCGGGCTGGAAAGTATCATGATTGTTGACACCCCGGATGCGCTGCTTGTGAGCCACCGGGATCAGGCCCAGAATGTGCGCGAGGTAGTAAAAAAACTCAAGGCAGAAGGCCATGCATGCTATAAGCTCCACCGTACCGTCTCCCGTCCCTGGGGCGCTTACACGGTGCTGGAAGAGGGCCGGCGCTACAAAATCAAACGCATTGAAGTCAAACCCGGTGCATCGCTGTCACTGCAGATGCATCACCACCGCAGTGAGCACTGGATTGTGGTGCGTGGTGCTGCCCGTATCATCAATGGTGACGAAAAGATGTTGATCAAAGCCAACGAATCCACCTATATACCTGCTGGTCATAAACACCGCCTGGAAAACCCCGGTGTGATTGATCTGATTATGATCGAGGTGCAGAGCGGTGAATACCTGGGTGAAGATGATATCGTCCGCATTGAGGACAACTATGGCCGTCGCATCGAGGATAACTACGACCTTCAGTAGGGACGAGACTATCTGCTATCAAACAAGATGACGCATACATGAACATAGTGGTAACTACCGGTTGCCCGCATAGCGGTTGGGAAACTGCATTTCCAGCCTTGCGGCAGCTAGGATTTGAGGAGGGTGGAGACGCCTTCGCCAAATGGTACGACAAGCTGTTCCAGGAAGCTGGTGTAACGGATCTGCTTCAACTCAATCAGTCTATCCAACCCAGCTTTGATCTGGCAGAAAAGGCGGCTGTGTTGTTCTCTGAGGGAACTGATACTCCCATGTTGTGGGCGGACAGCCGAAGTCTGTGGCTGCTCGATTTCTGGGCAGAAACTTTTCCACAAGCAAGGTTTCTGCTCTTCTATATTCGCGCTGAGAGTGCTTTGGCCTATGCGCTTCAGAAAGGCGTAGATCCTGAGCAGTTCATAGAAGATTGGCATGCGTCAAATCAGGTGTTGATACACTTTCAGCGCCGCCATCGCCGCCGCAGCCTATTGCTCGATGCGGAGGCGGCTGCTCAGCAGCCGGAGGCGCTGGCCGATGCCTGCGAGCGCATCGGACTTGTGCTGCAAGCTGCGAACCCATCACCTATCCTAACCGCTGTCGCTCCTGCACTGGAGTGTCTGTTGGCCAGTCAGTTCCTGCGTGAACAGCTGGCTATCCAAGTCCTGCAAATGGAGCTGGAGGCGAGCGCCCAACCGTTGGGTGAGGCAATGGCCCATGAATTCCCTCAGCCGCTGGAGGTGTACCACAGCTATCAGCAATGGCAAGTCCGGATTGAGCGTCTGACCACGGAACGAGACGAGCAAGAAAAGCTGGCCACTGAACGTCAGGCACAGCTCATCCAGTCCAAGCAAGCACAAGAGAAGCTAGAGTCGATCCACAAAGAGACCGAACAGGAAAATGAACTACTGCTGTTACAGCTACACCAAGTACAGGAAGAACTTGAAGCAGTTTTCCTGCAAAAGCAGCAGATCGACCAAACCCAGAAGGAACAAGATACTAAGCTAAAGCAGCTCCAGCAGGAACTGGATGAGGCCAGAAGGCAATTTCAGACAGAAGAAAAGGCACGGAAAGGGCTAGCCAGTGAACAGCAGAAGCTGCAAAAGCAGATTGAGCAACTGACCAAGGTGCGAGATGAGCAGGCAAAGCTGGCCACTGAACTTCAGGCACAGCTCACCCAGTCCAAGCAGGCACAAGAGAAGCTAGAGTCGGCCAACAAAGAGACTGAGCAGGAAAATGAGCTGCTCTTGATACAGCTACACCAAGTACAGGAAGAACTCGAAGCAGTTTTCCTGCAGAAGCTGCAGATCGATCAATCCCAGAAGAAACAAGACACTAAGCTTAAGCAGCACCAGCAGGAACTGGATGAGGCCAGAAGGCAATTTCAGACAGAGGAAAAGGTATGGAAAGGGTTAGTGGGTGAAAAGCAGAAGCTGCAAACTCAGATTGAGCAACTGACCAAGGCAAGAGACGAACAGGCAAAGCTGGCCACTGAACGTCAGACACAGCTTACCCAAGCAAAGCAGTCACAAGAGAAGCTGGAGTTGGCCAAAAAGGAGACCGAACAGGAAAATGAACTGCTACTGTTGCAACTGCACCAGGTACAGGAAGAGCTGGAACACTACTTCCTGAAATACCAGGAACTGGTGCGGGAGTTAGAAGAACAAACCAAAGTCGAATCCAACGGTTCCGAAGAACAGCGAGAGCCAGAGAAGTCCAGACCGACCAAGACCTCGAAGATTACTGCACCCATTAGCGTCCTTACCAAGCCATTCAAGCTCACGAACAAGGCGCAGAAAAGAGAGAAGAGGTTAGTCAACCTACTGAAAGTTTCAGGTCTTTTTGACGAGGCTTGGTACCTTGCAGAATATCCTGATGTAGCCGAGGCGGGCATTGATCCTGTTCAACACTATCTGCGTTACGGTGCGTCAGAAGGGCGTAACCCATCATCTAAATTCGATACAGCATTCTATCTGACTACCAATCCCGACATCGCCCAAGCAGAAATCAATCCGCTGGTACATTATCTCCGGTATGGTAAAGAGGAAGGCCGGTTGCCATCAAACCAAGGTGTCACTGCATGGATGCCATAAAGTCTGGTTTCTATCATGAACAACAGCCATTGAATAAGGCCAGTTCTAACTGTTGATATGAAAGAAGGTACAGTCACCATTCAGGAGCAGAAAAGCCAGCAAACAATGGTATCTGTTGTCATGCCATCGCTCAATCAAGCAACATTTATAGAACGGTCAATCCGCAGCGTATTGACTCAATCGGATGCGCTACTGGAGCTGATAGTCATGGACGGTGGTTCCACCGACGGCACCCAGGCTATTCTGTCTCGACTGGTACAAGAATCCGATGGCCGACTGCGCTGGCAATCGGAAGCGGACCGTGGACCGGCCCACGCTGTCAACAAGGCCATGGCGATGGCCCAAGGTGACGTAATTGGATGGCTGAATGCTGATGATATCTACATGCCAGGTGCACTGGAGCGGGCAGTCCAAACACTGGATGCGCATCCCGAATGGGTGATGGTCTATGGTCATGGTCAGCATATCAACGAGTGTGATCAGGTTATCGGCGATTATCCGACTCGTCTGCCCGATACACCACTCCAGGCGTTTGCTGATGGTTGTTTTATTTGTCAGCCAACCGTGTTTCTACGCAAGGATGTACTTAACAGGTATGGGAGATTAACTGAAAGTCTGGAGACCGCCTTCGACTTCGAGTGGTGGTTGCGAATCTTCAGCCAGCAGCATGAAGCCATTGGATTTGTTGATGCGCTACAAGCCGGTTCACGCCTGCATAGCACCTGTATAACCCTAAACCAGCGGGAAACAG
This sequence comes from Chromatiales bacterium, assembly GCA_036784775.1. GTDB lineage: Bacteria > Pseudomonadota > Gammaproteobacteria > Chromatiales > Chromatiaceae > QGON01. Next base: position 11,127 of record JAMJIN010000093.1, read on the forward strand.
TCATCCGCGAAGGCATGCAAGTGTTGGAGCAATACCTGGGTGCCAGTCCCTTACATTGGTTCAAGACCTATACCGATGAAATGCTGGCGGATTATCCACATGGGCGGCAGATCAATAACATCAAGGCGTATTTAAGAAAATTTGGACGTAGTATTTCCGGCTATCTTTCTGACGCTGACAAGCAAGCATTACAAAATTACCAAGAAACCGATGCACGCATAAATTTGGCCATACCTGATGCTTATCTGGAGATATATTCTGATGGTTGGCTGCCCGTCCGCTCGACGCTGCGGGTGCGCAGCCGAAAACGCCGCTGGCAGCGGGTGGAATTGCGGGGGCGGCATGTCTCGAAGGCCCATGGTCCGTTACAGTTGAAGGTGTACTCGCCCGATGGAGAGGAAAGTGTCCACAAGATTGAAAAAAAAGGACCGTTTTCGCTACAGATCGATCTGCCTGTTGCGGCGGAGCGACCTGCCTACTGGACCTTTGTCATTGAGGCAGATGGTTGTTTTATTCCACGAGAACATGATTCTGGCTCCGATGACAGCCGAGAACTCGCCTACCAGATCGACGCAATCCGGTTGCATGCAAAGTAGGAGTGGGAAATATTTTGTACATGAGAGGTCGCAGTCAAATGGCCCTGACTAACCACTTGGGTAGGTTGGGTTAGGCCGTCTTTTTGGCCGTAACCCAACAATATGCATTTTCAAAATTCACCAAAGGTGAGGGTGTGGGGCAAAATACCTCACAACACGACAAACGAGCTAGAAGCACATATGCACAAAGAACAGCAAAATTCTCAGATATGGTCCACTAAAGAAATGGACACCATCGTCCACCTGGGTGCCGGTCGTTGCAGCGAACTGGATGACTACCTCGCCGCAAAGCCTGCTTACCTGCTTCTGGTGGAGGCTGATCCGCAGCTGGCCAAGGCGCTTCAAGCGCGAACTATCAACCATCCGCAGGTTGAGGTTGTCAACCGAGCCGTGTCTGCCCAGCCGGGTCCTGCCACGCTTCATCGCTATAACCTCCCAGATGTCGGTAGTCTGCATCGGGCTGCCCCTGGCCTCCTTGAATTCTTCCCTGGCCTTAAGACGGTGCAAGAGCTTCAAATCGAAGCGTTGGACCCAGCCCCACTGCTACAGCCCCTGCAGCTGCAAGTGGAACAACGCAACCGGCTGGTCATCGACCTGCCCGGTGAGGAACTTTCCGTACTTCAGGCGCTTAAGCAAGCCGATCAACTACACTTGTTTGAACAGCTACAACTCCACTGCGGCCGCGAATCTCTGTATGAAGATGGTGAACCTGCAGCCACTGTCCTCCAATGGCTTCAGGATCAAGGATTTGATCTATTGTTGGAGGACGACAGCCAGGACCCGGATCGTCCCCGCTGGGACCTCAAGCGCAACAAATTGCAACTTGACCATCACGATCTGAAAAAACAGTTGGTTCAGCAAACCAAAATCCATGATGAGCAAAAAGCGCTACTCAATGAACGCCAAGTCCAGGTAGGACAGTTAACCAAAGCCTTGGATGAGCAGGCGAAGCTATTGGCTGAATATAAAGTGCAGTTTGAGAAGGTGAATCATGCAAAAGCCGCACATGAGAAGTTAGCGAACGAGCGACAGACCAAGATAGAACAGCTCACCAAAGCGAGGGATAAGCGGGAGAAGCTTGCGGCTGAACACAAAATTCAGTTGGAACAGGCTAACCAGGCCAAGGCCGCGCAGGTCAAGCTGGCAAACGAGCGCCAGACTCAGATAGAGCAGCTTTCCAAGGCAAGGGATGAGCAGACGAAACTTGCGGCTGAACACAAAACCCAGTTGGAACAAGCCAAAGTCGAGCAGGTTAAGCTGGCAAACGAACGTCAGACCCAGATAGAACTGATCACCAAGGAGAGGGGCGAGCAGGCGAGGCTTGCGGCTGAACACAAAACCCAGTTGGAACAGGCCAGCCAGGCCAAGGTCGAACAGGTCAAGCTGACAAACGAGCGCCAGAGCCAGATAGAACAGCTCACCAAGGCTAGGGATGAGCAGGCCAGCCAGGCCAAAGTCGAGCAGGTTAAGCTGGCAAACGAACGTCAGACCCAGATAGAACTGATCACCAAGGAGAGGGGCGAGCAGGCGAGGCTTGCGGCTGAACACAAAACCCAGTTGGAACAGGCCAACCAAGCCAAGGTCGAGCAGGTCAAGCTGACAAACGAGCGCCAGAGCCAGATAGAACAGCTCACCAAGGCTAGGGATGAGCAGGCGAAACTTGCGGCTGAACGCAAAACTCAGTTGGAACAGGCCAACCAGGCCAAGGCTGCACAGGTCAATCTGGCAAATGATCGCCAGACCCAGATGGAACAGCTCACCAAAGCGAAGGATGAGCAGGCGCGCCTTGTCGTTTCACAACAGCTACAACGTGACCAAGAAAAACTGCGTGCAGACAATAATCAGAGAGATCTAGAGAAAAAACAGGAGGAGCTAGAAAAACTCGAACAACAATTAACGGAGCTCAACCAAAGGCTGCCAATGCTGGATGACGAGTTTTTAAAAGCCGAAGCACAGATTGAACTTATTAAGGACATCCTGATTCGTGAAAAAGCGTTCTAAAAAGAAACTGAAAAAACGCCTACGCAAGGCGAGAAAGAAGGCGCTTCGTCAACAGATGTCCGCGGCTGAGATCAGACAGGAGGCTAAAGACCAACCTGTAGAAGTGCTGCCTGCTTTGGAGTTGACAGAGCAGGAGTTGTCACCAGTATTGGAGGGGCACGATGAGAACGCGCTTGCCCGCGCTAAGACACACTGGTTCTTCGGCGAGTGGCATCAGCTTGCTGCATTGGACATGGGTTCATTGCGCACACACCCGGATCGCGATCGCTTCGCTCTCCTCATCGCTAGTGCCCATCAGCAGTTGGGGGGACACGACAAGGCGCGCAAATATACGCGTATGGCCCTTGATTTGGGGTGCCCACATCAGGTAGTTGCGCAAGTCCTTATTGCAGGTGTGCATAATACGTTAGGAAGAGCAGCTGCGCTGAAACGGGACGAATCCCGCATTGCCCACCATTTTGAAGCTTCTGTAGCAGCTATCGGATCGAGAGACACGGCATTAGTAAGCCATGCACGCTCGGTGCGGGAGATGGCGCGTATGGGACTGTTGCCGCAGGCCGTCAGCCTCGTAGACAAAAAGCTGCAAGTCGGTTTGTATTCAGCTCAGCGCCCCGAACGCCAGCAGACCCGCATGCAAGTTCTTGAGTCTGAAATGAAGCTTCTTCGCCAGAGTGTGCTTGAGAAGCAGAGTGTCGTCAGTAACAACGGCATATTAAACCGAACAACAGGGCTTTTCGATTCAAGTAGTAAGAAACAATTGATCATTGTAGCCGGCATGCGTCAAACGGGGTCAACAGCGCTATTTAACATTATTCGATTAGCATTGGAGGCGTTGCAGCTCGAATTTTTCTCGTGTTATTCAGAGGCCGATGATTGTGTAACTAAAGCATTGGAAAAAAAATGTATATGCCTGGTAAAAACTCATGAGCTTCGCGATGATTTGTTGTCTGCTGCAAGTATTATCATTACTGCAAGAAGAGATTTGAGGGATACTGTGGCTTCGGCACAAAGACGTGGCTTTCCCGTTCTCAAGAAAGTGGGTGGTCCCACGGAATACGCAAAGTACAATCGTGCTCTGCATGATATTTGGTTGCCCTATACTACCTATGAATTTGTCTATGAACGGTTTATGACTGATCCAGTATTACTTATCTCTGAGATATTGGTTGTCTTGGGTGTAAAAAATGTCAGCCCCCAAGAAATTTATGGAAAAGTAAGTAATTTGCCAACTAACGATTACGAAACTACGCTTTTGTCGCCAAGTCATATTACGGATCCTGACCGAGTGTTATCGTTTTCTGACTCCCTTGAAAGACCAATTATTGAAGCTATTGAGTTACAGCATTCGTGTTGGTTAGGTAGGTACGGATACGTACCATCCTATATTGAAGAGGAAGGGTGATAGATGAAGAAATTTCTTATGCTATCAGTGTAAACCCGGTAGTTGCATAAATTCCGGTGCTAACAACCATTCCACCGTATAAAAGACAGGGAGAAATAAAAAATATGCACTATCTCTGGAGTTCACTGCTGGTGAGATCCAGAAACCATGAAAAATCCTACATTTGAAACGATAAAAATGAGAAAGC
>JAMJIN010000463.1:0-1433 GCA_036784775.1 Chromatiales bacterium
GCCAGTAGAAGCTCGCCATTGGAGTTGCGTTTCCCGATCCCATATTTGCCCATGACCATGGTCCATTTGTCATTGTCTCTTCCTATCCTTGCATTGAAGTCTCCTATCAGCAGTAGCTTATCGGTACGAGGGATGTCTCTGAGCGTACTTGACAGCTGGTTGTAGAAAGCCTCCTTGTTATCGTCCGGGTTTGTCATTGTTGGAGCGTAAACACTGATAATTGTAGCATAGTTGTCCTTGCTCAGAGGTAGTCTCATCATCATGATTCTGTCACTTACTGGCCGTGGCATTTCTGTCAGCATTGTCACGATGTCCTTCTTTATAGCAAAGCCCACTCCAGCCTCCCTTCTCTCTCCTTTGGGTCTGCCACTCCAGAAGAAAGAGTATTCCAAGTCATTAAGACTACCAGACTCTGAGAACCTTGTTTCGCACAGGGCGGCAATGTCTATATTGTACTTGGCGAGTTCCATTGCTACTAGTGCAGTACGTCTTTCCGGTCGGTCGGCTACTTCTCGGTTGAGGAGAGTCCTGACGTTCCATTGAGCGATTGATAGTTGTTCTCTTTCTCTGGTACTGAGCAGTCAAGTCATCGACTGACAGAAAACCCCCGGTCAGCATCTTGTGACTGGTCTGATCTGTGAGTGCAAGAATCACTTTACACTTCAAGTCAGCTGTAATGTCTGTGTAAAGGCTGACTAGGCTGTGAGTGCAAGAATCACTTTACACTTTAAGTCAGCTGTATTGTTTGTGTAGAGACTGACTGGGATGCTAGTGCAAGAATCACTTTACACCTCAGATCAGCTGTAATGTCTGTGTAAAGACTGACTGGGCTGCAAGTACAATAATCACTTTACACTTTAAGTCAGCTGTAAGGTCTGTGTAGAGACTGACTGGGATGCGAGTGCAAGAATCACTTTACACTTCAAGTCAGCTGTAATGTCTGTGTAAAGACTGGTTGGGCTGTAATTGCAAGAATCATGTTACACTTCAAGTAAGTTGTAATGTCTGTGTAAAGACTGACCACTTGCAAAACACGCCACTTATGTGCATTTCCAACACATAAAATTGGGTAAAAATCATCCAATTTGTACAGTATGTGAAATTAATTACTAAACTGCAAACTACGATGTATCGTTTTTCATTATTAATATATGAAAAAACTTGTGACTCTGATATATTTGTGTACACTTGATGATCCTAATCAACATAGGAACTGATGATCTCACTGAACCAATTTTGTAGTCAACTTACGTTTTGTTGTCTTCACGGTGACAGTGTCACCAGATGTCACCAACTTGAGGGTCAGATCACCTGCCTCAGTCTTAGCCACAATGGCAGTGTCACCTGTAGACAACAACAGTCAACCACACGACATTCTGATCAGACACATGCAACATGACAGTTGACAGTAACAAGGGTTAATTTTATAAACT
>JAMJIN010000464.1:0-1051 GCA_036784775.1 Chromatiales bacterium
TAATGACACTCTCTCGGGGATTGGATGATAGCTTCGTCCCAAAATGTATATAATCATGAGCACACACCCTTGCTGTTACAGTGGGCTTGGACCGACGTTGCTGCCAGCTCGTGCCATCACTAAATACGTGGTGGACTAGCTTCACTGGTCTCCTCCCTGGGAAATTGCCGTCACGGCTGCGCACATCATGTCGTACACATTACCGCTCTGTTCCGGGCTCTTTTCTCCCTGCTCGAGTTTCTTGTCAACTCTCTGGGAGGTGAAGCAGTGCTTACATAGCTTATTATGGCCGGATTCTGCCATCGCGGCTGAGTGGCCTGTTAAATTGCTTGTTGCACTTCGCACATTTAGCCTGTCGGTCGGCGGTAGCCGGTTGATAATTGTGCCTTCTTGTGCTGGCTCATCGCGTGAGCGCCCTCTAGCGTTAAGGATGCTTGCGATCTCCGCCCGGCCTCCTTGGCTTCAATTAATTTTAGTGCAGCCTGAAGGGTCATGTCTTGGTCTTCATGCCCCAGGATCTCGTGTTGAATATCATGGTCATTGAGGCCTCGGATCAACACATCCCTGATCATCTGATCTGTGAAGTCCACATCTCTTGGGTTGGCACAAGGACATCTCACAACAAACTTGCATTCATTTGCCTGCCCCCTGAGTCGTGCTGCAAAGTTGCGAACTCCTTCTCGATCCTGGGTCATGCCATGTAGGGCCAGTCTGGAGACCATCACATTTTCCCGTCGTACGGCAAGCGTTGCAATGGTGAGCAGGATGGCATCCTCATCCTTCTGCTCCAGCTCTTTATCCGTTCTATGCAGGTCTTTGCGAAGGTCAGTGTCACAGCAGGCTAATAACTGGACATTAATATCAGTTGTGGGCAATTTAGTAGCAGCCTTATAGCTTGCCCACAGGCTTGTGAAGTAAGTCCAGTCCTCGCTGGTACCGCCTTTTGCTACAGTTGGCCGGTCTAACTTTTCAGGTTTTGCATAATTGTGGGGGTTGGGGGCGTGAGCATTGCTGATGTGAGTTTGTAGAACCATTATCGGTGCCTCGACGA
>JAMJIN010000094.1:0-15262 GCA_036784775.1 Chromatiales bacterium
CAAAACGAGTTATTGCATTACCTGGATGAGATCGAGAAGGCAGCGTAGTCATTGCTGGCCTGTTTTTATGCAACGCTGGGGTTTACTCACGCGAAAAACAAATAGAACTTTATGGAAGAAAAGGTAGTTAGCCAATATGCCGGCCAAAAGAACGGCCAGGTGAATACCTATCAGAATCCATGCAGCATTATTGGTCAATGGCAGACTATAGAGATTCCACAGAATAGAACATAGGATTAATAAAACCCAAAGGCCATACATCAGAAGGGAATGATTCCGTATTCCAAAAGTGTGATTTATTATAGGTATCTGCATTTATTGTTGAATCACACTTGTCTTGCTAAGCATTAATAAACGTATCTTGTTTTGCAGCCCAGGCAACTATTGAATCCCTGAATAATTTTGTCGTTGGTCTTCATTTAATCACTTAAAATCAACGCCCTTTAAAAATTTTTCATGCCATTTGTCAATAGCATTAACTGAGAAAGGCGGTCACACAATGGTGGCCGCCTTTCTTTGTAAATCAACAGATTTTCAGGCGATCTGTTATTGGTTGCTCATAGGTGATGGACGCCCATAAGGATAGTAGCCCTGCCCCCAACCTGGACGGTATTGCGCGGGCGGTGGCGCCATTGCATCCCGCAACTCTCGTTCAGCCTGAATCAGGTTGCGCATGGCGTTCATTTCAGCCTCAGCTGCCTGACGCAGATCGTCAAATTCCTTAAGGATGCGAGTCACAGATTCTGACCTGGCAATCACTGGTGCAGCATGGGGCGATGCCGCAGCAGCGTTGGGGGTGCTGGCGTCGTCAGCTGGGCTAACCTCTGAAGCAGTAACCGTGTCAGTTGCCACTTCAGTCTCAGCTGTGGCGGCAACACTTTCTGCCGTTGCTGCTGCTTCTGGAGCGGCAGTTACTTCACTGGCAGATTCCTTGCTATCCACATTCGCACTGGACTCCACACTCACTGCTGCATCTGTAGCAGTTGATGTCGTTGCCTCATTGGGTGCAGCGTCTGCAGCTTCAGTCCCTGCTGCAACGCTGTCAGCCGTAGTTACTGAGTCTTCTTTGCCAGAAGTTTCGGTACCCTCAGTTTGAACCGCCGCGCTAGCGGGCTGACCACCTGATACTGTTCCAAGAATTTCTGCAGCCTGTTGAGTTGTTTCAGTCGTTGTAACCTGTTCAGAAGAGGTTTGGCTCTGACCATCGGATCCAGCAGCCTCATCGCCAGGATGTTTTGCTAGAGAGCGAACATAGGCAAAACCAATAATAATGATCAGTAGCCAGAAGATAATTTTTGGCCAGAATCCCGCTGAACTGCTGGGTGTGGTTGTCATTTCCATCTCCTCTTTTTGCGTTTTATCCGGTTCTTCAGTGTGACTCTGTACCGCCTTTTTTTCTGTGGAAAGGACAGCAGCAGCGGCAGAAGCTAAATCAGAAACAGATGAGACTGTAGCGCCTGTTTCTGCTTTAGGGGTTGATTCTACGACAACAGGTTGTTCAGCAGTGGCTTCTGTGGGCTTGGTATCTGGTTTTGCAGCGGGGACGACCTTCTTAGCCGGCACCGATTTTTTGGCGGACTTTTTCTTTGCAACTTTCTTCTTCGCTGCTTTCTTGGCAACCTTCTTTTTTGCGGCTTTTTTCTTCGTGGTTTTCTTTTTAGGTGCAGAGGACTTAGGTTCGGTCACATCAGTCTCTTTCTCATTTTCTGCCATCGTCGCAGTTCCTCCAGATCATACAGGCCTATGGCAATTCGCCATATCCTAGCATAGCACTAGCAAAATTACTTTGGATAAGAATTCCGGATCATATCCCTATTTTTCATCACCAGCTTTTGCCTCAACCAGCCATCCAGCCATCCAGCCTCTGGCCAGGGTTTCCCGCACGATAACCTGGACCCAATCCCCGCTATTGCCTAGTGTGATCATTGCAGCACCACTCTCCACAGTGGCAACCAAGCTGTAGTCTGTGCCAGGCCCTGACCGTAAATTAGCCCGCTCAACCTTTACGCCTATAGTTTCGCCAATCCAGGGTTCTGACAATATTTTTTCCAATCCGTTTTCTTCGCTCCATTGGTTGGCATGAAGAAGATTCCTAATATACTCTTGGGCGTCTTTATGCCCGCCTCTTGCAGCCATCAGGTACCAGTAGAGGGCTTCCCGTTCGTCCTTTTTTATCCCTTCGCCAGCGGTAAAAGCAAGACCTATGGCAAACTGTGCATCTTGATGTCCGCGTTCTGCGGCTCTTTTCCACCAGCTGATGGCTTTATCGATATCGACACTCAGTCCATTCCCATTGGCATAGAGCCAACCAAGGTTGTATGCGGCATCTTTATGGCCTTCCACCGCCAGAGGATTCCAGATACAGAATGCCTCGGCAAAGTTTCCTCGCTGCAATGCGATCAATCCCAAATCAAAACGGTCTGCCCGGGAAACATTACTGTACAGCAGGATAACAGGCAGGAAGATCAGCACCATCCATTCTGTGCGGGGCTTGAGCCAAAATCCGTTGCTCTGATGAGGTTTGGGTTGCATTGGGCCTCTGAGTTGTCGATGAGCTAAGGAGCCTCTGTATGAGCTGGGCTCACGATCCGAGTTTGCGATTCGTTACAAGACTCGTCAGTAGTGCTGAAGAAGTCTGGCAACCAATCGATTGACGTCGGACATGCCGGTTTTCAGGTTCTTTTCTATCGCTTCCATGCTAATTGGATCACCACTTTTTCCAGCCGCCCAGTTTGCTACTACTGCGCAACAGGCGTAACAGAGATCCAGCTCTCTGGCCAGTGAGGCCTCTGGCATTCCGGTCATGCCCACGATGTCACAACCGTCCTGCTCCAAGCGATGTATCTCCATCGCTGTTTCCAGCCGCGGCCCCTGAGTAGCTCCGTATGTACCCCGGGTAGTCAGCGGAGCTGACACCTCCTCTCCTGCTTCAATCAAAGCTTTCCTTAACGGTTCACAGTAGGGATTGGTAAAATCAATATGCGTAACCTGATCGAGATCATACTCAAACAGCGTATGTTCCCGCCCGTAGGTATAGTCGATAATCTGATCAGGAACAACAATCTGACCAGGCCCCATATCACGGGTAATCCCCCCCACGGCGGCGATAGCAATCACAGCCTCAACACCGATATGCTTCAGCGCCCAGAGATTTGCCCGATAGTTCACCTGGTGCGGCGGGATTGTGTGGGAAGGACCATGGCGCGGCAGGAAAATCACATCCGTCGAGCCGAAAATACCATGTGTCAGCGTCGCTGAGGGTTCACCAAACGGCGTATGTGATACCTCGCGGTGGGTGATTTCCAAATCAGGAATCTTATCCAGACCCGTTCCGCCAATGATGGCCAGTTTCGTCATTATTATTTTCCCGTCAACAATATCTTATAGAGCGATTCTAACCTAGTTTCCAGGACAAAAAAAAGCCGACTGAAGCTCAGTCGGCTTTTTCTGGACAGGTCGGACTATCTTACTGAGCGATCAGAGCTCCTCTGCATGACCAGCAAGGTATTCTGCGACACCATCAGGTGTGCCCTTCATGCCGGCATCACCTTCCTTCCAACCAGCGGGGCAAACCTCACCATGCTCTTCGGTGAACTGCAGCGCATCAATCATGCGCAACATCTCGTCGATATTACGGCCAAGGGGCAGGTCATTGACGACTTGGTGACGTACTACACCATTTTTATCGATCAGGAATGAGCCGCGAAATGCAACACGGCCGTTGGGCGTCTCGACATCATAGCTCTTGCAGATAGCATGATCGAGATCAGCAACCAGTGGGTATTTTACAGCACCAATTCCACCGTCATTCACAGCAGTGTTACGCCAGGCGTTGTGTGTAAAGTGGGAATCGATTGAGCAACCAACGACTTCTACACCACGCTTTTTGAACTCTTCCAGGCGATGATCGAAAGCAATCAGTTCTGAGGGGCAAACGAAAGTAAAGTCGAGGGGATAGAAAAAAAGTACGGCATATTTTCCATCGGTCGCCTCTTTAAAGTTGAAGGCATCTACAATAGTGCCATCACCCAGCACGGCAGGTGCAGTAAAATCTGGAGCCTCACGGCCAACAAGTACGCCCATTTGTTTTACCTCTTTAATAGAATGTCTGGACAGATGTCCTGTAATAAAATTCAGTGGAGCCAGTCCCTGAAGTTGCACGAAATCTTAAGTGTTTTTGTCAGGAATTAGAATAAGAATAAATCAATGTCGGCGATTAATAAAAACTATCGGTATGGAATGCCTTATCTAAGTCTGGTCTCCGTCCGGAAACACTAATTTAGCCAGTACAGACGATTTGCATGGAAGAAACTGCTCATGCACTCTTTCTTTATTCCCTCCACCCCTGGATGGTCATATGCAAAAGGTAGCTTAACGCAAGGAGCAGTTGCAGAAAGAAAATTTATTGTAAATCAATTTCTTACCTTGATGCTATTCGTGTTCTTTGTGGTTAGATAGGTTTTTGGGATGGACAAAAGCAAAAAGGGGCCGAAGCCCCTTTTGACCAGCAATTGCTATAGCGTTATTGCGCGGCAGCCTGGCCGTAAATGCCGTTGGATTCGAGCGTAGGTAACAAAACGGATTGCTCACGTTCAATACGCTCATCCACCATATCGAAAATTTCGAAGGTGTCGGCAATAAAGGCATCAGTAAAGTTGAAGTCGCAATTCTTCAACCATTTCTGATGGTAATCGTCAAACTGCTTACGCATGGGTTTCTGACCATTGAGGAAGCCCCATGCCATGGATTTTAGCTTGGGATCTTCATGCGTCAGCAGCTCAGGGTAGATTCCCTGATCCTGATCTGCCATATGGTCTTTCATTTTCGCTGATAGATCGCATATCAGCTGGTATGCGGTTTTTGCATTGGGTCGAATCTTCAACTGATCCTTGGTCATCATAGCCCGCAGGTCACTGATCATCTCATGCAACTCTGCATGACGTGCTTTAAGGGTTTTAATGGACACTTCTCCATACCTCCTAGATATTCTGACAGACGCGGAACCTCCGGAGAGGAATCTCGCTCAAACTTTAACGGCGGCTATATCCGCCAAAATGAATCTCTGGATTCCTGATCTGAGCCAGGTTGTTCCTGATGTAGAAGATAGTGGACCAATTTCAGAGAAATGGCAATAGACTACTAATTTTATTGGACTTTTTTGATTTATTTTGAGGGTTAACCCTCGGCGGAAAATAGCCAGCGCAGGGAAAACCCTACACCGCCGGGAGATGTTCAGATCGGTGGGCTATTTTGCAACCGCGTAGATGCCCGCGACATTGCGCAGATAACCCTTATAATCCATTCCGTAACCAAAGACGTAACGGTCTTCTACCTTCAGGCCAGTGAAGTCAGCCTGAATAGTGCTATCCCTAACCCGTACTTTCTCCACCAGGACAGCGGTATAAACGCTTCGAGCACCCGCTTCCCGGCATGCATCCTCAATTGCTGCCAAGGTGATTCCCTCATCCAGAATATCGTCGATGACCAAGACTGTTTCCCCTTTCAAGGAGGTGCTGGGGTGGCCAATCCATTCGAGTTGGGTCCCTGTTGTTTCAGCCCCATATCGTGTGGCATGGATATAATCCTGGCGTAGCGGAAATGTCAGACGGGTCAATAGATGTCCCATCGGGATCAGTGCCCCGTTCAGCACACAGAGCACCACCGGATCTTCGCCTGCCAGCTTGCCGGTGATCTCAACCGCCATTCTGTCGAGCGCCTGCTCTACTGCTTCCTGGGAATGAAGCAGATCAGCAGTTTGCATGACCTCAGCAGCCTGTTTCTGAGTAATTGCCATTATTCTCTCCGGTTTCACCCCAAATCCAGGTTGAGTGTGGTGTCCGCCTCCACTGCCGACAGCGATTCCACGGCATTGATCCAGCGCGGGTCCATATGCAGTTCCTGTCGACTGAAATGGCCGCGGCCATGCATGCGTATCAACCTGAGATGAGCTGCCGGATCATTGTACTCCTTTAAGGAGTCGAGTACTTCGGCAGCGGCATCCTGATTGTTGCAGACCAAAACCATGTCGCAGCCAGCCTGTAACGCTGCAAGCGCCCTATCAGCATAGCTGCCCGCATTTTCTGCTGCCGCCATACTCAAGTCATCACTGAATATAACCCCCTGAAATGCGAGCCTTTTTCGCAACACATCCTGCAGCCAAAATGAGGAGAAACCCGCCAACTCACTATCAACTCTGTCATAGATTACATGCGCCGGCATGATGGCTTCCAAGCCGAAGTGGATCATCCTTTCAAAAGGTCGAAGGTCTCCCATTTGAATATCCTCCAAACGACGATTGTCGATGGGTAATGCCAGATGAGAGTCAGCCTCCACACCACCATGACCGGGAAAGTGTTTGCCCACTGAGGCCATTCCTGCCTCACGTGCACCGTAAATCCAGGACTGGGAAAGTTGTGCCACAACCTCAGGTTCCGCTGAAAAGGCCCGATCACCGATCACCTGACTAATTCCCAACCCCAGATCAAGCACCGGCGCAAAGCTGAAATCGACACCGGCTGCACGCAATTCAGCTGCCATCAGCCAGCCACCCTGCCCCGCCAGCTTCAGCCCCCTCTTTCTGTTGAGGGCATATTGCTCGCCATACCAGGCCAACGGTGGCAGATGGGTGAAGCCGTCACGAAAGCGTTGTACCCTCCCGCCCTCATGATCCACGGAGATCAACAGATGAGGCTCCCGCAAGGCATGGATCTCAGAGGTCAGTTCGAGCAACTGCCCGGGAGTTTCGAAATTCCGGGTGAAAAGAATTACCCCTCCAGTAGCTGGATGCAGCAGACGTTCGCGATCTTCGGGAGATAGCGATCCACCACTCAGATCGAGCATGACAGGACCAAGGCTCATAATGTTATTCAGGCAAATTCCATTCAACTTTTTCCGCAGTATGCCGCAAAGATCATCAAGGGAAAACAATATGCGATTGAAATCGTCCGTTTTTAGACTGTCAAGATGAGGAAAAGGTAACGACCATGCGCCAGATCAGTGTTTTGCTGTTGTCACTGTTGTTGTTTTCCAGTTTGGCTTGGGCTGAAGATGAGGCGCCCGCCACAATCAGCTACTACGAGATCAAACCCTCTCTTGTGGTTAATCTTGCCAGCGGGGGTAAGTACGCCAGCTGCGATATCCAGTTAATGACGAAAGATGATGAATTTCTGGAACAATTGAAACTTCACGGGCCGGCTATCCGCCATACACTGCTTATGTTGCTCTCTGAACAGGATGGAAAAAAGATCAAGACACCGGACGGCAAGGAAGCACTCCGCAAGCAGGCAATGGAAGCTGTTAGCACCCTGATGAAGGATCTTGCTGGAAAAGACAGTCTGGAGGCACTCTATTTCACAACTTTTTTTGTTCAGTAAGACGAATATCCAATTTATCACGCAGAAGATCACCCAACAGGTTCAGCGTCAGCACAACCAGCATGATTGCCAAACCTGGCGCCAACACCATATGTGGCGCCATCAACATATAACCGGCGCCATCGCGGATCATACTGCCCCAAGAGGCTTCCGGTGGCTGAATGCCCAACCCCAGAAAGGATAATCCGGCCTCGGCAATAACCATACCCGCGATACCGAAGGTTGCCTCTACAATCAGCGGCGCGGCAATCAACGGTAACAGATGTCTGAACATGATTGCCTTGGAACTGCTGCCCAGCGCCACCGCTGCCTGTACATGATCCCGATGTTTGAGAGATAGCGTCTGAGCCCGTGTCAGGCGTGCATAACCCACCCAACCGACAGCAGAAAGCGCAATCACCAGATTGTCGAGACCCGGCCCCATCACCCCAGCCAGGGCAATTGCCAGCAGGATGCCGGGAAAGGCAAGAAAGATATCGATCACGCGCACCAGAAAAAGATCCCAATAGCCACCTTTGTAGCCGGCGATCAATCCAAGCGTTGTACCCAGCAGAGCGGAGATCACCACGACTCCGAAAGCGATGAGAAAAGATGTTCTGGCACCAGCGATCAGTCGTTCGAGGATTGGCCGTCCCAAGTCATCAAAACCAAGCAGACTGTCATTGCCCGGCGGAGCAAGGATTTGTTCAAGGTCGATAAGATTTGCCGACTGGGTCAAGAGTGGATTCAGGATCACCATGATGAGCCAGATGAGTAGTATGCTGACCGGGAACCAGAGGCGCATTACCGCGATCCACCCAGGCGAATACGGGGATCAACAAGTCCGTAGACGATATCAGTCAGGGTGTTCACCAGTACATAGACCAGACTGATAAAGAGCACGCATCCCTGCACCACGGGAAAATCCCTTTTCTGGATCGAGTCGATCATCAATGAGCCGACACCAGGCCAGTCGAAGACGATCTCAGTTACCACTGCACCGCCAAGCAGGGCACCCAGCTGCAGCCCCAGCAAGGTGATTACCGGCAGCCAGGCGTTGCGCATCGCATGACGCAAGACCACGCCCCGTTCAGACAAACCCTTCGCACGGGCTGTGCGTACATAGTCCTCACCCAGCACCTCGAGCAGGCTGCTCCTGATCATGCGGGCGAGAATCGCGGCAAATGCGGATCCCAGAGTGATGGCGGGTAGGATCAGACCGGCAAGAGAGTCGCGTCCACTCACTGGTGTCCAGCCAAGCCAGAGAGAGAAGAGCAGGATCAGCATGGGACCCAGCCAGAAATTGGGAATGGAGACACCCAGCATGGAGAATCCCATGGCACCCCAATCCCAGGCCTCCCCCCGCCTCACCGCCGCCATGATGCCGAGGGGGGTGGCGATCAGCACTGCACACAGCAGCGCTGCCCCGGCCAACTCGAGGGTAGCGGGAATGCGTTCTGCCAGAACCTGGCTGACAGGCAGATTGGAATAGAGGGAGCGTCCCAGATCCAGATGCACAAGGTTGGAAAAATAGACGAGTAGTTGTTCGCTGACAGGCAGATTCAGACCAAGCGCAATTCGCAGCGCCTCTCTGTCAGTGGCACGGGCTGACTCGCCCAGCATGACATCAACGGGGTCCCCCGGCACCAGATGGATCAGCAGAAACACCAGGGTCGCCACTCCCAGTATAACGACCAGGGCACTGACTAAACGTGAGAGTAAAAAGTCAGCCATCCGTCTTACCGAATCTCCACCAGCATGTTGGTTTCAACCTGTTCAAACAGATCCAGCAGATCGTGGTTGCGCATGCGGATGCAGCCGTGAGAGACGGGTACACCGAAAGGTTCACTGTCGGGACTGCCGTGGATATAGATATAACGGCGCAGGGTATCCACACTTCCCCCACGATTAAGGCCCGATTCCAGCCCCGTCAACCAGAGGATGCGGGTGAGTATCCAGTCCCGTTCGGGGTGTTTTGCGGCAAGCGCTGGTGAATAGATCTCGCCGGTTGCCCGCCGACCGACAAAGATGCAGTTTTCAGGACAACCGCTACCAATTTTTAGGCGGACTTTGTGCATCCCTCTCGGCGTACACCCTGATCCCGACTGTTCACCTGGGCCGTTTCTGCCGGTTGCGACAGGATAACTGAGCAAGGGGTTACCGTTTTCCAACAGCACTATTTTTTGCTGGGAGATGTCAATACGCAGCATTCGTTTCGGCATCTGGAATCTCCCGTTTATTCATCAATACTACCTGCTCCAATCCATCGTAGTTACCATCTGTCATCAGTTGGTAACCCGTCACTGTCCGGCGGGCGGCAAAGAGTTGATCCTCATACCAGAGTGGAATATAGGGCAGATCCTGTTGCAATATCACCTGCAACTGCCGATAGAGGTTTGCCTGTTCGGCTAGGGTTTTGGCCTGTTCCACCTCACCCAGCAAACGATCCACTTCAGGATTGGAGTAACGCCCCCTGTTTGCGCCCTTGGGGGGCAGAGAGCCGCTGGCAAAAATATAGCGGAATATATCCGGTGTGCGAATACCCACCCAAGCCAGACTGTAGATCTGGAACCGCCCCGCCTTGATGTCTCCAAAAAAGGTCCCCCAGTCGTAACTGCGCAGATCAACCTCTATGCCCACCTGCTTCAATTGACTCTGAATGATTGTGGCGAGCCGGATGCGAAAAGGATCACTTGATGTCTTGTAGACCAGTTTCAGTGGATGCCCTGCATCATAGCCGGCTTCTGCCAATAGACGACGCGCCAGTTGCGGTGAGTAGTCATACGATTTGAGGTCTCTTGCGCCGGCCCAATGCTCCGACGGAAAAAGCGCAAGCGCTGGGTGCGCAGCACTATTCAGCACCTGGCTGATAATTGTTTCCCGGTCAATCGCGTGGGCGATAGCCCTGCGCACCAGAGGATTCCCGGTGGCGGGATCCTCCATATTGAAACCGATATAGGAGAAGTTACTGCCCGGTCTGTTTGCCACCGCTACCTCTTTACGGGAGCGCAGATAACCAACCAACTCGGGCGCGAGATCGTTTTGTAATAGATCGATCTCTCCCCGCAACAATTTTAATGTTCTGACAGTGGGGTTTTTTACTTCGATGAACTCAACTTTCTGTCCATCACGATACCGTTCCAACAGTAGATGTCCAGGTTTGGAATGATCAACAAAACGGAACGATCCACTTCCGACAGGTTGTTCATGGAATGGATGTCTGGAAGCCAGCAGATCGGCAGGCTGTATTGCCAGTACCAGATAGGCAGGAAAGAGTGGATCGGACCGTTTGAGATGAAAGTCCAGGGTTTGTTGATCGACCTGTGTTACATCCTCAATCAACTCCAGAGCACTCCTGTGGGGTGAGGCATTCTGCGGGTCGAGTACAAAACGATAGGTTGCTACTACGTCTGCAGCATCCAGTAGCTTTCCATGAGAGAACCTTGCAGCAGGTTGGTGTAAATGAAAACGGTAGTAAGTAGGCGACAAGGTCTCCCAATCAGCAATGCCCGCCACCGGCAGGCTCTGATCGTCGAATTCAACCAGTCGTTGATAGAGCAGCCGGTTGATTCGTTCTGATGCCGCATCCGTTGCAAAACGCGGGTCGAGGTTGAGCGGCGCATTTGCAAGCCCCATGCGCAGGATTTGGGTGTCTGGTGGCTGGCTGCAGGCGGTCAGTATCAGCAGAGAGAGTGCGAAGATTCGGGATAAGATCATAAAAAGGTCTGGGCAAAGCACCGAACTGAAGTAGGCCGGTTCAAGCGCAGCGGAACCGGCAAACGCGTCTGATCTGCCACCTGAATAATGCCCGATCCGCTGCGCTTGATCAGGCCTACTTAATCGGGTGTTACATCACCAGTCGCAGTATGGCCGCTTGACCAGGCTGGCGTTGTAATATTTAGGGTCGCCAGACACCTCCTCCCCGGCCCATTCCGGCATCTCGAAGGTTTCATCCTCGGCATCCAGTTCCACCTCGGCAACAATCAATCCTTCATTATCCCCGTGGAAGAGGTCAAGATCCCAGATATGGTTGCCACAGCGTACCTTGTAACGCACTTTGTCGATGATCGGGCCGGCGGTGAGGTTGGCCAGAATCTCCTCGCCCTCTTCCAGGGGGATCTCGTACTCATACTCGCTGCGGCTGATGCCCAGGGTGACGCTTTTGATATTCAGATGCGCGCTTCCCTTGGCCACGCGAACCCGGATGCTGGCATTGGGCAGTGTTGCCAGGTAACCCTGTTTCAGGGTCGCTTCAGATTCAACATGCAGCTTCCATTTATCGTTTACAACCAAATACTTACGCTCGATTTCAACAGGCATTTATCAACTCTTCTCGAATAGTGCGATCGACTCGACATGAGCGGTATGAGGGAACATGTCCATCACGCCTGCGCTCAGCAATCGGTAGCCGTGCTCATGAACCAGGATGCCGGCGTCACGGGCCAGAGTACCAGGATAGCAGGAGACGTAGACAATACGCTCTACACCCAGTTTTGGTAGATGTGCCAGCATCTCCTGGGCTCCACTGCGAGGCGGATCCAGCAGCGCTTTATTGAAACGTTCGAGCAACCAGGGTTCAGCCTCAAGTGTTTCATAGAGGTTGGCAGTGAAAAAGCGCGCATTGTTGATATTATTACGTTCAGCATTTTTCCGCGCTCTCGCCACCAGACCGGCGTCTCCCTCCACGCCTACCACCTCTCCGGCCTCGCGGGCCAACGGCAGGGTAAAATTACCCAATCCACAAAACAGATCGAGCACACGATCATCTCCGGTGAGCTCAAGCATATCTACCGCACGGCGGACCATCTGGCGGTTGATATCAGTATTGACTTGGGTGAAGTCGTTGGGCAGAAAATTGAGTGTCAGGTCGTAGTCAGGCAAACGGTAGTTAAGTTCGGCAGGAATCCCCAAGAGCGGCTTGACGGTATCCAACCCCCCCTCCTGTTGATAGATCACCACATCGTGGGCTGGGCCAAAGGCCTCCAGCTTCTGCCTGTCCGATTCGGTCAGCGGTTCCAACAGACGGAAGATCAATACGCAGGTCTCATCTCCCATCGCCACCTCGATCTGCGGTATTTGACTGCGAATCGAGAGTCCGTCGATGAGCTCGCTCAATGCAGGCAGCAGTTCACCCACCTTCGGATGCAGGATGTGACAGGTATCGATATCGGCAACGAAAGAGGAACCCCGCTCGCGGAAACCCACAAGTACGCCGCCCTTCTTGGGTACATGACGTACACCCAGCCTGGCTTTACGTCGATAGCCCCAGCGTGACTCCCCCACCAACGGCGGTAGGATTTCGTCAGCTTCGACCTTACCAATGTGTTTCAGCGCATCCAGCAATGCCTGCTGTTTGGAGTGAATCTGTGCCTCGGATGCCTGGTGCTGGAGGCTGCAACCCCCGCAGATACCAAACTGCGCACATTTTGCCTCCACCCTATCCGGAGAGGGTGTGAGCACTTCAACCACCCGGCCCTCGTCATATTTACGACGCTGGTTGGTATAGAGAAAGCGTACCTTCTCTTCCGGCAGAGAGCCGTAAATGAAGGTGGCCTTGCCCTCGATGTGAGTGACTCCCTTGCCGTCATGGCTGAGGGATTCGATCTCGGCTTCTACCGGTTCTGTCGGTAGTCTTTTACGGCGACGACGCCCCATGTTCATTTTCCTGCAAGTTGAAATTTTGCAGGGATTCTACCCTCTGTGGCCTGGAAGCACCTGTCTGAGTTGCGTCAGTAATGGCGCGCACGGCGCACCCTACATTATTTTTCTACCCAGTTGCCGTCCGTGTTCCGATACCACCAGCCTTTGGAGGCCTTTCTGATCCAGGTTTGGCCAAAAACCGAACGCACATCCTTCTCCCATTCCGGATGGCCATTGGCACGGGCGATCTCTTTGTAGAGTCGGTTTCGATCACTGTTTTCCGCCTTCACCAGGTTTTTCAGTTGAGTCCGCTGCTTGAGAGAGACCGCCGAAAGCTGGCGGATCCCCACCAATGCATCATGAGTAAATCCGATAACTCCCTTTTGATAGTACGGGTGGAGCGAACTGTTCCGACGTTTCATTGAGGCCTGCAGGCGGCGTACCTCAGGGGTATTGACGGAGAAATCGGGTTTGGCGGCCGCATGTGCGACCGGTATCAGAAGATCCAGCAGACTGAAGGAGACCTGCTGTGCTGAAGGACTCCATTGCAAAGATTGACCATCTTTGCCCGGCATCGATTTCTGAACCTCGTCGCCAAGGATATCGTCGACAATCTTCTCCGCTGCCTCACGGGCTTCTGCTGCGGGGAAATAGATGTTGATAGTCACGCAGGCTGTAAGCATCAACAGCATAGTGAAAGAGGATGTCAATTTCGCTATTTTCATTTTAATTTCTCAACCAATATCATTCAGATGTTTCTAACGCACTTCGGGTGCACCAGCTACACTCATCTGTTTTAACTGCTCCACCAACCGATCCCAATCAGCCTTTCTGTTGAAGCTGACTATATCGATGCGTGGAATACCCGCACCTTCCACCAGATAGTAGCCCTGTTTGGCGCTGCCTGCCCCACTCATTTCACACATACCCGCTTCCAGTCGGCAACCGATTCCCAGACGACTGTAACCAAACTCATCAAAAAAACCGAGAAAGGTTCTGGCAAGGGCTCCTGACATGCCCGATCCTCCCAAGTTGGAGATATTATCCACCGCCTGTTGGCTGATACGATGCCGGGAATCATCATCCTCCGGTGTGTGGAAATGGGCATCAAATGCGACCGGCAACCAATCCTCCAGCTCCAAATCGTGGATATATCCATCCAACCGACCTGTGATCTTTCCGAATGAAAAGGTTCGAGTCAGTGTTTCAAGATCCAGTTTGCTGATTTCCACATTGGCCTGGACCAGAGGGTAGACACCGAACAATGACTCCAATCGAAGGTCTTTGATGAGAATATCACCATCAAAAATCCTGACCAGCAGTACGCCATTCACACTCACCACACCATCCTGAAAGGTCAGCCCCGGCAACATGCCGGAGAGCGTACCCGATAACTCCGGCCAATCCAGTGCCTGACTAAGTACTTTCATGGAGACAGGTGTCAACATGCCGTCGAATTTTATCTGTGGCCCCTCTCCGTTTGTATCATCGGCATCCAGCCGGTCAATCAGGAGCGCCCCATCCAATAGAGGAAGCTTGGCCTGACGGGTCAAACGAAACTGCCGGTCGTCCAATTGGAAGTCGATCCGCGATGCCCCCAAGGTAATGTTTTCCAGCAGATGCCCTCCCTGCCAGCTCAACCAGGAGTCTTTGGGTATATAACCATGGCTCCAATAGAGCTGGCCATCGAGGCCCTTGATGCCGAGACGCCGGGTTTGACCACTGATTGCAGAATCGTCCCAGTGCAGGTTGTGCAGCGTGGCTGAAAGCAAATGTTTGTTCTCATCGAGCTTCAGTGACAGGTCAAGCCTGCCATCCAGCACAAGGTCTCCCCAGGGAGTACCTGTAACAACGGGCTGCAGGTACTCCTGATAGACCTTGCCTACATCGAAGGCTTTTGTCGTGAGGTGCAAGGAGCGGATGGGAGATTCCTGCTGGAGATCCAACAAAAGATCCGAACTCACATCCAATACCTCTTTAATGCCCCAGTGTGACTTTGTCAGCGACAGGTGACTAAACCCTTCGTTGCTGGAGAAATTCGTTGTAGCGTGGAATGGGTTTGATGAGGGATTCAAATAGAAAAAAGGCGTTAAGACCTCACCTCTGAGCAACCCGAGTTCCATCTTTCCGCGCTGTAGATGGCGGTAAAAACCCGAACATAATTGGCGAACAGCGGTAACCGGATGAAATAGCTGCAAATAGCGAGTCAGAAGAAACAGCCAGCGACAAAGAGTGACATCGAGAAAGAAATCGGGAAGATGTAGGGAGCC
>JAMJIN010000465.1:0-1428 GCA_036784775.1 Chromatiales bacterium
CAGCAGGTTACGTGCAGAGGGAAAAACCGTCAGTGATCGTCGCAGCGTTGCACAGACCGATAGACGGGCTGGCGAACGTACACGCGTGGAAACACCGAGGGATGTCAGACGAGTGGCAGTCGTACCTGCTTCCTGATAGTGTCCATCCCAATACATACATATGTTTATGCACAAACATTACCAAAACATAATTCCTATTGTTAAGGTAATCGTTCTTTAACTTAATAAGTAATATTATGCATATCTATTGAACTTTAATACATTTTTCTACAGAACTCATGAACCAATCAACCAACCAATGCTACATGGAAAAAATGTCAGATGGTGTGCAGTACTGCCACTGTGAAATGGCTTCCTTTTATTGTTGCATTAGCATCAGTCACAAATGTCACACAGATTACAGGAACAGCTTAAAGTCAGTCAGGATGGGATCCACACATGCCTAAGCCATGGAGCCTTAGTATAGAAGCCATGCATAATTATACTGGAAACCCTGCACACTTGACCAGACTACCAGGCAGGGTGGGATCCACACATGCCCAAGGCAAGGAGCCTTAGTACAGAACCTCACTAATTATATTGGGAACCCTGCACCCTTGACTAACAGGCAAACAATACAATCTGGTAATCACGGTGGCCAGGTGGTGCTATGAACAAGTGTGGATAATGATAAAACAGTAATTTAGCTAGTGTTAATGTACTACGTATAATAACTCCAAATGAAAAAAGTATATGAAAGAAGGATAAAACAATATAATAATATTATGCACACAACAAGTGGCGAACGCAGTTCCGATGCTCCGTGTCCGAGCACCGGAAGGAAGCCACAACAGGCGCATGCGCGTTTAATGCTCGGACCTTTAGCAGTAGCACGCAGGGTTCCGATGCTCGGCTACGTAACAACGTCGTTAAAATAATTATTAGTGTAACGTCTTGGTAATTAAAACATACATGGAAAGTGACACACATTCAAGTTATTACCCGTAATCTAGATTATAATGTTGTGTCTTTAAAAGTTTCTTAAACGAGTCTTCAAATTTTGTTTAAAGAAAAATCTTTACATAACTCTTAGCTGAATAGTTTCGCTCGTCTAACTGTCAATGTCAAGATGATAATATTTTTTTCCAATGAGAGTTTTCGGTTATATTTCAACTGAATTACAACGTACACATTTCTTCGAAAAGCGCACGTATTTTTTTTGGGGGGTTACAAAATCTACAGGCGTTACGTTACCCTAAACATATAATATTCGTATACAACAGTCACGTACGTACATCGCTTGGGAATGACAGCGATGTTGAGCTCAAGAAAGCTGATCAGCTGAAAACGTTTACGCTTGATCCACCAGCGAAGTTTGGGGTCGGTGGCCGCATATGGTCGTTGTAGATGCTCAGCGATTTTGTCATATTTCGCCTCTGATATGACTTT
>JAMJIN010000307.1:0-2526 GCA_036784775.1 Chromatiales bacterium
ACGAGTTATTGCATTACCTGGATGAGATCGAGAAGGCAGCGTAGTCATTGCTGGCCTGTTTTTATGCAACGCTGGGGTTTACTAGTGATGGTGACATTTTAAACCATACATCTGCCACTGCAACCAGCGCCCAAACTGTAAGGATCACTACCACAACCAGCCCTAGCTGGGTTGCATGGAATGAGATTGAAATCTGGGCCGAGGTACCAGAACCTTACACTCTCGCTCTAATGGGCCTAGCTCTAGTTGGGCTTGGCTTTACCAGCCGCAAGATGAAACAAGCATAAACAAATTGATAGTGGACAATAGGATACAGACCATGGTTCTGTCCCCTCAGTCCCCGGTTTCCTTGGAAAAACCATTGTCTGTCCCCCTATTGGATTCAGACAGTGAAGAAATAGCAACTATTTTTCCATGAGAATTAACGAAATGGCCCGAATGATAAAATCAGCCCTAACCCTCTGCTTAGGCTTAATTACCCTGGCTACCACTACCGCCGACGCCTCACTGTTAAGCACCGACTGGAAATCCGTAGGCGACGAACTCATCACTGTTGATGATAGCGGCCTCGAGTGGTTAGACCTCACAGCTACTAGCGGAATGACTTACAATCAAGTGTCAGTACAACTCGGGGCTGGTGGCATGTTCGAGGGATTTAGTTTCGCAAGCCGCTCTCTCTTGGCGACTCTTTTTGACTCAGCCGGTGGGAATGGCTCTTACACCGGCTGGTCAACCGCTAATAATGGTGTGTTCGATTACCTCGCGCCATTTTGGGGAGATTTGCACTGCCGCGCTAACGGTTGTCCAGTGGGAGACGGCTGGTCCCGCATTATGACACTGGATAGTCCAAGCCCAGACCACCAGTGGGCAGCCCTCATCTACGACGTGCCGGGAGGAAACAGCACTACACAGGATTACGTAGACCTCTCCCAACTCTCTGTTACCCGGGACTCACACGGTAATACGATGGCTAGCGCGCTCTACCGACCATCGACCGTCCCTGAACCCACATCTCTCGCCTTGCTAGCAATTGGCTTTGCTGGTCTGGGTTTCGCACGACGTAAAGGAAAAAAGGACAGATTTATTTTTCAGAAGGAAGTAGTGAATAACGGGTGTCCCTTATCGCTGGCCCCTGAACCGAGGAGGATTTATAAATGAAATCTTATATCCCAAAATCAATGTTCCTTACAATGAGTTTGTTGCTTGGTGTTGCAGCACAAACCCAGGCAACCCCCATTATCCAAGTATTGTCAGAGAGCTTGGATGTCAGTTACTACGTAGAAACTGAATCCAGATCGGGTACGACCATTCATTCAGACAGCGCGACAGGATCGTTGCTGGGCAGCGGCGCCTCTGTCTCTTATACGGAGTTTTATTACAGTCCTTCCGAAAATGAAAATTATGTTATCGATGCAAATGGCTCTGGTTCTTCCTCTGGTACGAACGGATTTAACCTGGATGCCGAGGCTGATGATTACCCCTTTAGTGGTTCTGGTCCCTTCAATCCGTTAACGTCAGTCACCAGTGTTAGGGGCGAAGCATCGACATCGTGGGTATTCAACGTGTTAAACGAAGACGCAGATTTCAGAACCCGGCTACTGAATGAAGTATATCCGGGTGGAACACCTCCACCAGCCCACACCGACTCTGTTGCAGAAGTGCGTCTTTTTGATGTAACCAGTTCTTCTATGGTGCTTGATGTAGCCGGTGGCTGGGGCGTTGAACATACGCTTACATTGCTTGCGGGGCACCAGTACCAGCTCTACGCTATCGCCGGAGACTATGGCCCCTCAGATGAGGATGTATCACTGTGGTTTTATTTCGATGATCGGGCGACAATTACATCGGTACCTGAGCCTTCGACTCTGTACTTGTTGCTGCTTTCCATGAGTGCTTTACTCATAGCAAAGCGGCGAAATAGCTGAGCATTTAGCATTAATTAGGTATAAGTTTAGCGAGCAATTGGTGAGAGGATTTTAAGTGTAACAATAGGGGACAGGCCACGGTTCTGTCCCCTATCCTCAATCTCCGCTAAACAAATCCTTCGATTCCGACTCTCTCCTCTTTCCCGGCCGTCCAGATTTGCCTGGAGTCACCCGTCTCCCCAAAGCAGCGGCAATTTGTGCCTGGAACTGTGAACTACCCAAAGCATAGTTTCCAGTCGTCGCCAAACGAATATCATCAACCATCATCGGGTCAAGCTGAAAACGAAACAGTTCTCTGTATGCAGTTTGTCTTGCCATATCGTCTGTACTCAAAGCAGTGTAAAGCGAGTGAGGTGTTAACAGATCAGACACCTCGCCCTGCGCGTTGACACGATAACTCGACCATGGATATTCTGCCGGGTGCCCGACCATGTTCGCCCGAATAGGATTCAGCTCAATGTAACGGTAGCAGCCAAGGACGTACGCCTCTTCCTGAGTCAAGCACGAACGAAAACGACCCTCCCCCCTCTGTCAGGATAGTTGTCCACCCAGTAAAATGGGACTTCAATAACCAATGAGAGTGGGCAGAGAGAGCAATAAA
>JAMJIN010000466.1:0-1427 GCA_036784775.1 Chromatiales bacterium
TCGCGGGCAGTCCATCTTTGGGTACGACGCCGCGAAAGATCGACCGGGTACACGGGTCGATCGCAAGTAGTCTTGCGATCTGGGTGTACATCGTCTCAGTAGTCGTAGATGATGTTGCGACACTTGTCGATTTCCAGCACAGTTTCGAACTCGGCGTAGGCGATGAAGTTCACATAGGTCAACAGCGCATCACGGAAATGAATTTCGATGCGCAGATTGCCCTTTTGTACGAGGTGGAAGCAGGCACCATGGCACGCGACGGGGGTCAGGTCGAAACCGAAGAAGGTGTAGCCTTACCGGTCGAGGTGAACAGGTTGATGTAGCTGCCACACCTTACCGGTCGAGGTGAACAGGTTGATGTAGCTGCCACACCTTACCGGTCGAGGTGAACAGGTTGATGTAGCTGCCACACGAACATACAATACATTTACGTTGGGATATCGCAGTTGCACTGGTCGTCGTGTACATGGGTTGGTTGTGGACAGTCATCGTCACCCCACCAATAGGACGAATGCGTAGTGTCTCGATCACCCTGTCCGCTATATCGAGTTGCCTTCGTCTGCCATCGATCCTCTTTTTCCAACCCTCCAGAGACCAGTGCAATACGTGTTGCGACAGACTCAACACGCGACACACCTCATTACATATATGGCGCACAAGGACTTCTTCTAACTCTGCATAAAAGGCCTGTTCTTTTGCCATGCGCTCCGCACGCTGTTCAGTTTCATCTGTAGTACGCACCGTTGCCTCCATGTTATCGTTGCTACTCTCTCTGGTGATATAACGATCTCACCATTCTGCATATCATCGTCGCCGTCTGACAGGATTATGAGTGATGCCGGAGAGGATAGACTAGACGCTATATCGCACTGAGTCTGACTTAAGTGCTCTGTACCAGTTGGCATCGAAATCCAGTACTTTTGTCGCCGCATAATCAAACATTACACCCCACAACTGCGCTCCTTCCACGTCGGATAGTAGCACCTGTAGGGCGAATCAGTAAGTGGGACCCTTTGCCATAGATGGACGGAACAAAAGTAATCATAAGTACACCTTACAGACATTCCTTACACGATGTATACAGGATGTATTTCTCCTGCGTGGCACACGTAACAATGGTAACTGACGTTAAAATATATACTTTCCATTTCCTATCTCGTTCTGCAGACGCGTCAAGTCCATCGGTGGTGTCTGCTGCAGCTGCCGGGCGGCCGTGGCATCGAGGAGAGAGGGCTGCAGTCGAGTCTTCAAGTTGTCAATCGAGAGAGAGAGAGAGCGGATATAACACACTGATCTGGCGGGCTTATATAGGGTTGCCTGTGCTGTTGATGCCAGGTTTCTTCTCTAACCGCCTGACGCGCTGTCCTTTGGACACTGGTGTAATCGTCTGGGCGCTGTGTCACGCGCTGGCCTTCGGACGCTGATGT
>JAMJIN010000095.1:0-15224 GCA_036784775.1 Chromatiales bacterium
GCAAAACGAGTTATTGCATTACCTGGATGAAATCGAGAAGGCAGCGTAGTCATTGCTGGCCTGTTTTTATGCAACGCTGGGGTTAATAAAGGAGAACAAAATTGTTACCTGGTCCAACAATAATCAAAAAATGTTCAGAATGTTCTGGTTCTATAGAAGAACACACTATAGCGTCAGGTAATACATTTGGTGCTACATTTTGGACGGATGGCAAAAGAGATGCCCCAATGCTTCCAGATCAACCTTGGCTTGTAATATGCCCCCACTGCCAAGCACTCATATGGATCGATGAACAAGCGGAGTTGGGGGAAGTTGAGCCATTCAGCGATATTGGAATATACAAGGGCGCAAAATCATACGGCGTGCCAGAATTGCAAGATTATTTTTCTGCTTTGAAAACAAGCAATCTTAGTAAAAATAAAGAACGATACCTTCGTCTCCGTGCGTGGTGGTCAGGAAATGATAAGAGGAGAGGATCCAGCATAAAACAAAACTTGTCCGATGATGAAAAGGAAAACTTACAAGCACTCGATAAAATGCTGGATACACCGGATGACAATGACCGCCTTATGAAGGCTGAAATCAAGAGAGAGCTAAGTCAATTTGAAGAGGCAGAAGCCATTCTCAGAGAATCTTTTGATAGTGAATTTTTAC
This sequence comes from Chromatiales bacterium, assembly GCA_036784775.1. Taxonomy (GTDB): domain Bacteria; phylum Pseudomonadota; class Gammaproteobacteria; order Chromatiales; family Chromatiaceae; genus QGON01. The sequence goes on from JAMJIN010000095.1 coordinate 655, forward strand.
AGGTGGTCTCTATTATCAGTGAATTAGTCCAAAGAAGAGAGCCATTTGTGGCAGAAATAAATTATGAAAATTAGCCTAATATATATGAGCAAACTCCTGATGATCAGGTAACTACAACTAATAATATTAGCCTAACTGAAACTGCCTATGCACATGGGCATGGCGATTCGTGAATGGTTTAGTCCTGGACTGATTTGATCAGTCGATCTAACTCCTCCAAGTTTTTTGGAAACAGGCGTTGGATCTCTTCTCTGGTAGCAATCGTCATATCCGCATAATCAAATCCTGGGCAAACCGCTTCACTTACCAATCCGTATTCGCCTGTGGTAAGTTCCGTCGCCTTCCAGCAACCGCCTTTGACGATGAGCTGCAGTTTTTGCCCTGCCGCCAGATCTTTGCCCATGATGACTCGTTCAACTTTTCCTTCTGGATGAATGATGTGGTACGTCAGTGGCGAACCGGAATGGAAGTAGTGGATGATGTCGGAACGGTTTTTATGCAGATAGCCGATGGGGCTGTCATTGCTCAGCAGGTAATAGATCGAGGTGAGCAGTGGACGTGGTTTCCCAATATCAGTAGGGGTTGTCTGATGTTCTGACTGGTAGGTTCGGTGAAAAAATCCACCCTCGACATGGGGTTCCAGGGAGAGATGAGTGATGATCTGATCTTTTTTCACGGGATCAGTCCCAATGAAAAGAGGTCGTGGAGAAACCACTACCTCTTGTTTGCAATCTACGCTTTAAATCACGCATGTTTTTCTATTGTTGCGAAAGGTCTCCAAACTTTTCATCAATCGCCCGCTCGACAAGTTGTTTTATACGCCGTTCCAGGGAACTGCTCACCTCGTCCTCGATAACCTGTTTTAATTGGCTGGTGGCTTGGGTGACCGCTTGCTCTACAGCCTGCTGAACGATGGAGAAGAGTTCGTGATTGAGCTGATCCTGCAAACCTTCTCGAACTATGCTGATGATAGCGTCGTGATCGGGTAGAGGCTGGAAATCTGCTTGCTCGTCGATACTTTCCGCTGACGGCTCACTTGTTGGAGAGATGAGTGTCTCGGATTGGACGACATCATCAAGCAGAGGGATGTCCAGCTCATTCAGATCGATATTATCAGGATCGGTCGGGTTCATCTAGCTGATCTCATGGGTTTTGAGTGGGTAGCCCCGATCGCGATAGAAACGGAATCGTTCGCGACCGGCAGTCTTGAGTTCAGGCTCTTTGTCTATCACTTCTGCCACCCTTTCAAAGCGACTGAAAAAGTTTGGCACATCTGTGGTGAGGTTGATCAGCACATCGCTCTCTTCCACAGCATCTCCACCACAGCCGATAATAACAGGCGTGACGGCACTGTTCGCATCCTGTAGCTGTGCATGGGGCACGAAGCTGCCCTGACGGAAGGTCCAGAGCAGACGGTCCATATGCCTGGCCTCCTCATTGGAAACCGTGTGGATAAAGACCCTTCGTCCCTGATGATAGATCTTCTCCACCAGTCGACAGGCGAGCATATAGCGGTTGGCTCTGGCCTGCTCTTTGAGGATATAGAAATCGACTTGGGTCATTGTGTTAGTAATTAATCAGTCACTCTGTCCACTGCGTTTCAGCAGGAACTGGGTCAGCAATGGCACCGGGCGGCCGGTAGCGCCCTTTGCTCCGCCGGAAAGCCAAGCGGTGCCGGCAATATCCAGATGCGCCCACTTGAACTTTTTCGTGTAGCGGGAGAGGAAACAGGCGGCGGTAATGGTTCCCGCTCCCTTGCCGCCGATATTGCCCATATCGGCAAAGTTGCTGTCGAGTTGCGACTGATAATCCTCCCAAAGCGGCAGGCGCCAGGCCCGGTCGCCACTGTGGCTGCCGGCGTTGAGGACTTCATCGGCGAGCGCGTCATTATTGGCCATCAGACCAGAAGCGTGTTTTCCCAGGGCGACGATGCAGGCGCCGGTAAGGGTGGCGATATCGATGACGGCTGCCGGCTCGAAACGTTCGCTGTAGGTGAGGGCATCGCAGAGGATCAGGCGGCCTTCCGCGTCGGTGTTGAGTATCTCAATGGTTTGGCCGGACATGCTGGTGACGATGTCACCGGGTTTGTTGGCATCACCGTCCGGCAGATTCTCGGATGAGGGCACCACACCGATGACATTCAGCGACAGTTCCATCTCAGCACAGGCCTGCAGGGTGCCGATGACGCTGGCGCCGCCGCACATGTCGTATTTCATCTCATCCATTCCCGCCGAGGGTTTGAGGGAGATGCCGCCTGCGTCGAAGGTCAATCCCTTGCCGACCAGTACGACGGGTTTGGTGTCGGGTTTGCCGCCTTTGTACTCCATGATGATCAGTTTGGCGGGTTGGCGGCTGCCGCGGGAGACGGAGAGCAGGGCGCCCATGCCCAGTTTCTCCATCTGTTTTTCATCCAGTACCTGCACTTTGAGGCGACGGGATTTTCTGCTGAGTTTGCGGGCCTGATCAGCAAGGTAGGTCGGGGTGCAGATATTGCCCGGCAGATTGGAGAGGTCCTTGGCCAGGTTCATGCCGTTGGCGATGCCCTGACCATGGCTCACTGCCTTTTGCGCGGTTTTCAACCGGCGGCGGTCGCCGAGAAAAAGGGTCAGGCGCTTCAGTGGACGCTTGGGTGTTTTGCGCTCACTCTTCAGTTCGTCTGCGCGGTATACCGCTTCCTCTGCGGAGATGACCGTGTCTCGTACTGTCTGATAGAGATTGCCGTCCTGAAGTTCCAGGTCACTCAGACAGCAAACGGCTTCAGCAGCGTGGCTCTTGTCCAGACTTTTTACAATGGATGAGAGGGTCTTGCGGTACTGCATAAGGGTAAACTCCCGGGCTTTTCCCAGGCCGACCAGCAGCACCCGTTCTGCCAGGCTACCGGGTACGTCGTACAGCATCACCTGCTCGCCGGACTCACCATTCATATCGCCACGCTTCAGAATCTTGGTGAGGTATCCCTTGCCGGCCTTGTCCACTTGTTGCGCAATGGGCGAAAGCCGACGATGGGAGTAGACGCCAAGCACCAGGCAGGCGGTGCGTTGTTTGGTGGGATCCCCGGACTTGATGCTGAATTCCATATATTACCGATCCTCGATATTTTGGTGGAGATGATGCCTATCCAGGCTGCAATTCTTGATAGGATAGGGTTCCGAAACCATTGTAGTCTACCGAAACAGCAACGATTTACCATTGCCGTGATCTCTCTCATTGACCGTTATCTGCTGCAGGAAGTGTTCAAGGCGCTGTTTGCGATTCTCTTGATACTGCTGCTGGTATTGGTCAGCCATAGTTTTATCGGTTTTTTACAGCAGGTGGCAGTGGGAGAGGTGAGCGCGGATGTGCTCTTCCAGCTGCTGGGACTGCAGATTTTTCGCTATCTTGCCCGCCTGATTCCGCCCGCTTTCTTCTTCGCTGTGCTCTACGCTGTCGGCCGGATGTACCGGGATAGTGAGATGATCGCCCTGGAATCCTGTGGTGTAGGCAGCTTGCGTATCTTTCGCAGCATCCTGTTGGCGGGATTGCCGGTTTCCCTGCTGGTGGCCTGGCTCTCCATGGGGGTGCAGCCCTGGTCGAGTCAGCTGATTGCGCGGATCATCAGCGGACAGACGGGCCAGTCGGTGGAACTGGCGGGTGTGAGTCCGGGGCGGTTCAACGAATACAGCAAGGGCGATCTGGTCTTCTATGTGGAGTCGATCTCGGAGAGCGACCATCGTATGCACAATATCTTTGTGCAGACCCGGCAGGGGGACGACCTGGGTTTGGTGACCGCCGCTACCGGTTTTCAGCGGGTGGACCCGGAGACGGGAGACCGGTTTCTGGTATTGGAGGACGGGTTTCGCTACAAAGGTCAGCCCGGTCGGGCGGATTATGTGGTGAGTGAATTTGGTGCCTATGCCCTGCGCATAGGAGAAGCCGTGCCCACTGTGGGCAATCGTCCCCGTAACAGCCTGCCGACCCATGTTCTGCTGGCATCGCAGGACATCTACGACCGCTCCGAATTTCAATACCGTCTGTCACCGGCACTGGGGGTACTGGCCTTTGCTCTGCTGAGTCTGCCGTTGAGCCGTTCACTGCCGCGTCAGGGACCCTTTGGCCGTCTGGCCCTGGCGTTTCTGATCTACACCATCTATCTCAGTCTTCAGGGCGTATCCGAGAACTGGATGAAGGATCAGGTAACCCCTGCCTGGTTGGGGATGTGGTGGGTACACCTTTCGATGGGGGGGCTGGCACTGGTTATGCTGTTACCTGAACGGGTTTGGTATCGCCGCTGGCGTCGTCGTCTGCGTTGGACTCGGGCATGACAAACCTTCTGGATAGTTATATCGGCCGTTCCGTGGCACTGGGGATGTTGATGGTCCTGGCGCTGTTGTTGGTGCTGCTGGGTTTTTTCTCCGTGCTGGGAGAACTGGAAGAGGTGGGTAAAGGGAGTTACACCACGGTCAAAGCCTTTACTTATGTACTCCTGATTCTGCCCCGCTATTCCTATGAGATCTTCCCCGTCGCCACCTTGCTGGGCAGTCTGATCGGCCTGGGGGCGCTTGCGAACAACTCCGAGCTGATTGCCATGCGTGCTGCGGGGGTGTCGATATCCCGCATCGTGGGCGCTGTCCTGAAGACCGGCTTTGTCATGCTGCTGGTTATTCTGGCTGTCGGGGAGCTGTTGGCGCCGGTAACGGAACAGCGTGCCCAGCGTATGAAGATGGACGCGCTGTCTGACCAGGTGACGTTGCAGACAAAGTACGGTTTCTGGGCGAGGGACGGCGATACCTTCATCAATATCCGTCGTATCCTGCCCGACTCGACGCTGGCTGATATCTCGATCTACGAGTATGGAGCGGGGAGAGAACTGCTGCGGGCCACCCATGCCGACACTGCTCGTTACGCCGATCCTGAATGGGAACTGGATGGTGTTGAGCAGAGTGAATTTGGTGCCGGACGGATCGCTACGAAACAGCTGGAGCGCCTGCGGTGGTCAACCCTGCTGGAACCCGCATTGCTGGATGTGGTGACGGTTCAGCCCCACATGCTGCCGGCCTGGGATCTCTGGAGCTATATCCGCTATCTGACTGAAAATGGGCAGGATGCCGCGACCTATGAGGTGGCTTTCTGGGGAAAGGTGGTGTCGCCCCTGGTGACATTGGTCATGCTGTTTCTGAGCGTGCCCTTTGTGTTCGGTGCCCTGCGTAGCGTCAGCATTGGCCAACGTATCTTTACCGGTGCGGTTATTGGTACGGTTTTCTACCTGGTGAATCGGGCCTTCTCCTATCTGGCGGTGGTCTACGATATCAACCCGCTGTTCGCGGCATCCTTCCCGACACTGTTCTGCCTGTTATTGGCGTTTTGGTTTTTTCGAAGGGTGCATTAGCTTGAGGGGTCGGAGTCGAAAGTGAATATGTTGGGAAGTGGCATGAGGCGAGATAAATGCGATGCGAGTGATGTGACCTCGTAGCTGAATCGACTCTGACCCCTGGAACTACCAACAATCAACCACTTGGGTAGGTTGGGTTAGGCCGTTTTTTTGGCCGTAACCCAACGATATGCTAATGCGACTTGGCAACGATCACCAGCCGGGTGCCGGAGATCCGATCATGCCAGGCCAGTTTTTCCGGGTCGAACAATATCCATAAAAAACCCAGGCCAAAGACCAGCCAGGAGAGGATGGCGGCCAGATGGCGTTTCAGGGCATCACCCCAAGTGGGTTTGCCGCCGTCGGCGCGCACCAGACGCAGTCGCCAGGCCCGCATGCCCAGTGTCTGGCCACCCCAGGCCCAAAACCCGGTGAAAAACGCCAAGGGTATGATTTCGAATAGAAAAAGTTGGTAGACGACGAGTAAGCTGCCACTTGGCATCTCCAACGGCAGCGTAATCAGTGTCGTGGCCACTGCCATCAATGCCACCAGGAGCAGGCCGTCGTAGAGCATTGCAGCAATCCGGCGAAAAAATCCCGGGGATACCGCCTCTTCAAGGTTTACAGGATATTGTTCATGCATCCTTAGATTCTACCGGAGCACTAGTGGTTTTTGATAGGGAAAATCCCTTGCTCAGACGGGCAAAGCCCCGGCCTTGCCAATTCTAATCAGTGAACTACGCTTACCACTCCCTGGTACAGATTTTTGCAATTTATATAGGACAGAGACCGTGGAACACCGTTGTGCCGTGCGAAAACCTATCGCGCTTAACGTAACGCTCAATTACCGCGGGCTTGGTTTGATCAGTGGGAAAACCCAGGATGTAGGATTGGGTGGCATGTTCATCAATGTCGGGCGCGTCCAGTTGGCAGTTAATGCCTTGGTGGACATCACTTTTCCCGTCAAATGTCCCACGAAAAGCATGCAATGCAAAGCCCAGGCATTGGTGGTTCACCTAGGGCGGACGGTGTCGGTCTCATGTTCAGTGAATTGGATGCCAATGTCCGTCAGATGCTAAGGAAAATCCTGAATGGGCAGGCTGATACAACGATGACAAGACCTGGACCGATGTCTGGCTCAAGCCCCGGCAGGGCAATCGCAATTTGATTTAAATCCAGGTCAGATAGATTTCATATTTGGCCGATACTTTTTTCTATCCGGGATACATCTTCAATCTTCGAATGAGGCGCAGACAGCGCCTCTTTTTTTGGAAAAGAGATCGGTTTTTCTTTCGAGGGTTGATTTTGGTGATCCGGTAGAGGGAGGAAATATGAGATCAAAATCCCTTTGGACTATCCAGCGGCCCGTGAAAGCCCTATGATCAGTCTCATGATGGTTTCGTATATCATTGAAATCACAGGGTTGATCATTTGGGTATTTGATGGCGCATACGGGCAGAGGCAGGTTTTTTCGCTGGTTTGAGCGCATTCCGTTGCAGTGGATATCAATCCTTGTGGGCGTGCTCTGTGGACTGTTGGTCTGGTTGGTGCTGGATCCCATACAAAGCCGGGCACTGGGTGCAATTTTTCAGAGCGAGCTCGAACTGCAACTGGATCAACGTGCGCGCGACACCCGTTACCGGTTCGAGCAGTATCTGCGGCAGTGGCAGATTGCTGCGCAGGGCCTGTCGCAGCATTGGCGTCTGGTTAATTATGTTCAATCACCTGATTGGGACAGTCGCCAGCTATATCCCAAAACCTACATAGAATCACAACCCGCATGGCTGGACAGGGGGCATCCAATGGTTGGCTCTGTGGCACCAAGTCAGGTGGTGCTGCTGGATGCCAAAGATAGGGTGCGGGAGGTCTTCCATCAGCAGGACACACCTTTTCCGGTCGCGAAAGCGGCAAAGGGGTATTCAGGCAGGGACGGCGCTGTGGTGACAAACGTCTGGCAAGCTCCCTACCTGATTGCCTGGTCAGCTATTGATGACCCACATGGACGGAAAAAGGCGGTATTGATGCTGGTCATCCCTATCGACGAACGCTTCTTGCTTCAATCCCAACAGGTCGTGGCCGGTGACGGCAGCGTCGTCGGCTTGTTGGATGCGGACCGCCAGGTATTGCTCTCCAGTAGTAATGAGAAACAGATTCTGCGCAATTCCAAACTAAGCCAATGGGAAGACGATTATCTCGTCACTTCCCAGTCTTTCACGGTTTATGAGGGGTCGGATCAGAATATCCAGTTTGCCACCCTGATATCCCGTAAACGGGTGGAGCAGACCAGCCAGCGAATTCTTGCAAGTGAGCGGCGTGAGCGGTTGCTTGAAGCCGCTGTTTTTGTGGCGGTGTTCTCTCTGCTGTTTTTCTTTGTTTCTGCCCGACTCAATCACTTTCTTCATCGAATATCCAACCTTGGCCGGCGTGCATTGAACATCGAACAGCCAGTGCAGGATCGGGGCAACCAGTTACTGGTGCTGGAAGCCTGGATTCGGGACTATTTTCAGCGTGTCGGCGCGGCGCAGGATGAGGTGCAACGCGAACATGAGACGCAGATTCACGATTCCGAGGTACTGAAAAGCACACTATTGGATACTGCGCTGGACTCAATTATTACGGTGGACTCGACAGCGACAGTAGTCGAGGTGAATGCAACCGCAGAACGGACCTTTGGTTTTGAGCGTGACCATCTGGTAGGACAGCCCATCACACAGCAGCTGATCCATACGAACGACAGGCAGCGCTTCAGGGGCCTGCTGGAAGCGTGCCGCAACCTTCCGGAAGGTGCAAGCGCCTGCGCTCCAGAGGGTTTTTTGACGACGGATGTCAATGGTGCCGAAACACCTGTCGAGTGCTCTGCGGTGCCAATCTACATGCATGATCAGACGCTCTTCACCCTCTATCTACGGGATGTTAGTGAACGGCGCAGGGCAGAACGGGAGATTCAGAGCCTGGCAAAGTTTACCAGTGAAAACCCAAGTCCGGTGTTACGCATAAACAACCGTGGCGTGATCACCTATGCCAATGCGGCAAGCGAACTCCTGCTTGATTATTGGGGGTGTGAACTGGCCCAGACGCTGCCGATGTATTGGCGTAATCTGGTGCTGGAGACACTGGAGGTGGGCCATAATAGGGAGTATGAACTTGCCAGTGAAGGGCAGATTTTCTCCCTGCTGCTGGCGCCGATTGTTGAACTTGGTTACGTCAATATTTACGGCAGGGATATTACCCAGGTGCGAAGTGCTGAGCAGCAAAGCCGTCAGCACCAGTCGGAACTGGTGCATGTTTGCCGGGTCAGTACTATGGGCGAGATGGCCACCGGACTGGCGCATGAGTTGAACCAACCGCTTGCCGCCATTGTTAATTTCGCAAGTGGCTGCGTACGCCGTCTACAGGCGGGGATCGGCGGTGAGGCGGAATTGGTGGGTGCAATGGCCCAGATCACCGTTCAGGCGGAACGGGCTGGAGAGATCATCAAACGCCTGCGCAGTCTGGTGGGTAAGAAGCCCCATGAGCAGATGTTGGTCAACCTGAATGAGTTGGTTATTGAAGTTGCTTCGTTTGTGGAGTACGAAGCAAACAAGCGATCTGTCGAAATTATTCTCGACCTCGCTGGTGAAGGTCTGCCGGTGAAGGTCGACCTGGTGCAGATCGAACAGGTGCTGCTCAACCTGGTGCGCAACGCCATTCAAGTGCTCCAACAGGTAGAGGTGAGCCAGAGAAGATTGACGCTGGTTACCTGCAAACTGGATGAGAGGCGGGTGGAGATACAGGTTCGGGATACCGGACCCGGTATTTCACCTGATATTATGGAACACTTGTTCGACGCCTTCTTCTCAACCAAGGAGAGTGGGATGGGCATGGGGTTGGCCATCAGCCGCAAGATTATTGAGGATCACCAGGGTGATATTTTCGTGACTTCCGAACTGGGACATGGCACTGAGTTTACGGTTATATTACCGACCGATCCAAAGCTGGAACTACCGGGATACTGAATCTATGAGCAATAAACCGACGGTATTTGTTGTTGACGACGACCAGGCCATGCGGAACTCTCTGAAGTGGCTGATCGAGTCCGTGGCCATGCAGGTGGAGACCTTCGACTCTGCGAGTGCTTTTATCTCAAGCTACTATCCGGGACGCTCAGGCTGCCTGTTACTCGATGTGCGCATGCCGGGCATGAGTGGGCTGGAGCTGCAGGAGTACCTGATGAATCATCAGATTGCGATTCCGGTCATCATCATTACCGGACATGGCGACGTGCCGATGGCGGTACGGGCGATGAAAGCGGGTGCTGTGGATTTCATCGAGAAACCCTTCAATGATGAACTGTTGTTGGAGAGCATCCGGCATGCGCTGTCACTTGATGAGCAGCAGCGGGATTATCAGTCTCAACGCGCTGAGATTGCCGCCCGTCTTGCCCGGCTCACGCCCAGGGAACATGAGGTCATGGAGATGGTGACCAGCGGCAAGGCCAACAAAGAGATTGCCACCACCCTTGGTGTCAGTGCAAAGACGGTTGAGGCTCATCGTGCCCGGGTGATGGAGAAGATGGAAGCGGGATCGCTGGCCAAGTTGGTGCGCATGGCGGTACTGGCCAATATGATCAAGGAACATGTGAAAGAGGAAGAGTAGACATTCATGCGGAAGATTCGTGGAGGCGCGCTCGCCTGGGTCTTCTATGACTGGGCGAATTCAGCCTTCGCCACAACGGTGATGGCCGGGTTTTTTCCGCTTTTCTTCAAGCAGTACTGGAGTGCGGGCGTCGAAGCCACGGAGAGTACCTTCCACCTGGGTATGACCAATTCTCTGGCAAGCCTCATCATCGTCTGTCTTGCGCCCCTGCTGGGATCGATCGCAGATCAGGCCGGTGCAAAAAAAGGTTTCCTGCTCTTCTTCACCTCGATGGGCATAGTCATGACCGGTGCCCTCTATCTGGTTGGACAGGGCAGCTGGATGATGGCGCTGACACTCTACGGACTGGGGATTCTGGGTTTTTCCGGGGGTGTGATCTTCTATGACTCCCTGTTGGTGTCGGTGGCGGAGGAGAAGGAGAAGGATTACGACCGGCTCTCCGCACTGGGTTTTGGCGTAGGCTATCTGGGGGGAGGATTGCTTTTTTCCTTCGATGTGGTGATGACGCTCTATCCGGAGTTTTTCGGCCTCAGCGGTACTGCCGAGGCGGTCAGGCTCTCATTTATCACGGTCGCTCTCTGGTGGGGCCTGTTCTCGATTCCGGTCTTTCTGTTCGTTAAGGAGCCCCAAAAAAAACGTGGTGAGGGCAGTCATCTGCTGGCCGGTTTTCGGCAGCTGCGATCGACGCTTCGCAAGCTGCGGCAGTTGCGCATGACCTTCCTCTTCCTGTTGGCCTACTGGCTCTACATCGACGGGGTCGACACCATCGTGCGCATGGCGGTGGATTACGGGCTCTCTATCGGCTTTGATGCCAACAATCTGATGACAGCCCTGTTGATCACCCAGTTTGTCGGTTTCCCAGCGGCCATTCTGTTCGGTCGGCTGGGTGCAAGAAGAGGTCCCAGGCAAGGGATTATGTTGGCAATCTTCGTCTATCTAATGATTCTGCTTTGGGCCTACCGCATGGACTCGGTCTGGGAGTTCTACGCACTGGCTGTGGCTATCGGATTGGTGCAGGGAGGGATTCAGTCGCTCTCCCGCTCACTCTATGCTCGCTTGATACCGCGGGATCAGGCTGCGGAGTTTTTTGGTTTCTACAATATGCTGGGTAAGTTTGCAGTGGTATTTGGTCCCCTCTTGATGGGCTGGGTTGGCGTGATTACCGGGGATGCACGCATAGCCATTCTCTCGGTGGCAATACTGTTTGTAGCGGGAGCACTGCTATTGAGCCGGGTCGATGTAGTCGAGGGAGAGGCGGCAGCTCGTTCATTTGCAGCGGGCTAAATGTGACACATACAGTTGTAAGGCAGTTTTTTTCCGACTTCCGCGATAGTGCGGATCATCTCTGTTTCATCATTGCCGAATAGTTTCGTCTGTCCATCCCGATTCTCTACCAGCGTCCTGACATAGACCTCAGTCTGTTCCCGGAAGGCTTCGTGATTTGGCGCTTCCGTGACATCCCGGCAAATTGGACATTCAACGAAGATGCCTGTTTTTAGGCCTATCTCAGTGACGATCTTGTCGCGTTTCATCTGGTTGGTCAAAAGGAAGTCAAACAGGCCCATGGGTTACTCCTTCTTCATACTGTTATAGGCATTCTATTCGAATGCATCACTCAAGTGGAAATCAGCGTAAAATGCAGGTCTGAAAATTTTCAGAGACCTCAGAATAGTGTCATTTCGACCGTAGGGAGAAATCTCCTGATAGTCACTCGTTGATAGCAGGGTAGATTGAGATCTCTCCCTGGGTCGAGATGATAACGGCACAATGACTCTGGTCGTCCTAAAGGCGCCTCCGGAAAGTGAGTGTATCGGTTGAATACAAGACAGTAATGGCTAAGGATAAAATCTACGCAACTCCCCAAGCACTGGTCACCGACTTTGTTTTCGATGAGGCGGTGGCAGGTGTCTTCTCGGACATGATTCAGCGTTCGGTACCGGGATATGCAACCATCATCAATATGATCGCTACCCTGGCGGCTCGGAGTGTGCAGTCTGAAAGCCGCTGTTATGACTTGGGCTGTTCTTTGGGTGCCGCTGCCTTAGCCATGCGATCAGGCATCGGTGACAGGGATTGCCGTGTCATTGCGGTGGATAATTCTCCTGCCATGCTGACACGGGCCAGAGAGTTTCTTGAAGCAGATACCGGAAAGGCGCCTGTAGATTTTGTGTGTGCCGATATTCAGGATATCAGGGTACGGAAAGCCTCCATGGTAGTGCTCAATTTTACGCTCCAGTTTGTGCCGCCGGAGCGGCGTTCCGGACTGTTGCAGCATATCTTTGACGGTATGCTGCCAAGTGGGATTTTGGTGTTGTCGGAAAAGATTGCCTTGGGAAAGCCTCAGGCGCAGGCCCTTTTTACCGACATGCACCATGCCTTCAAAAAAGGCCAGGGTTACTCGGATCTGGAGATCAGCCAGAAGCGTACCGCCCTGGAGAATGTGCTGCTTCCCGAAACCCTGGCTACCCACCAGGACAGATTGTTTCAAGCTGGTTTCAATACCGTGGAAGTCTGGTTTCAATGTTTCAATTTCGTCTCCCTGCTGGCCATCAAATGAACGCTGATTGGCAGTGGATGGTGCCGCTGATGAGAACGCCCCTGGGACGTTGGCTGGAACAGTTGCCGGAACAGATTGAGTCTGTCTGGAGGGAGCAGTCCCACGGCGATATGCAGAAGTGGTCTGAGGCGATCGCCGCACTGCCTTCCATCGAACCATCATTGATCGATCTTACCTCCAGTGCCGTGACTATCAGGACGGAGCAGGTCTGTGACGATGAAATTCGGCAGGAGATCGCGGGTCTGTTGAAACAGCTCCATCCCTGGCGCAAAGGGCCATTTGACATTTTTGGTATCCGGCTTGATACAGAGTGGCGTTCAGACTGGAAATGGGCGCGCCTGCAAGGCCACATCCAACCTTTGCGGAATCGGTTGGTGCTCGATGTGGGTTGTGGTAACGGCTACCACTGCTGGCGCATGGTTGGGGAGGGTGCCGGACAGGTGATCGGCATCGATCCCACACAGCTTTTCGTCAAACAGTTCGAGGCGATCCGTCACTTCCTGGGGCGGCAATTCCCGGTGGAGGTGCTGCCCCTGGGTATCGAGGATCTGCCCCCCAATCTACAGGCTTTTGATACGGTTTTTTCCATGGGGGTTCTCTACCATCGCCGCTCCCCATTTGCGCATCTGTCGGAACTGAAAGGCTGTCTGCGCAAGGGGGGGGAGCTGGTGTTGGAAACCTTGGTCATAGAAGGGGGGCTGGGGGAGGTGCTGGTGCCGGAGGGACGCTACGCCAAGATGCGCAACGTCTGGTTTCTGCCCTCGCCTGCAACCCTAAAGAGTTGGCTGCTCCGGGCGGGATTCAGCAATATCCGTCTAATCGATGTGGGCCGAACCTCTGTGGAGGAGCAGCGTTCGACAGAGTGGATGCAGTTTGAGTCCCTGGCGGACTACCTCGACCCTCAGGATGCCTCACAGACAATTGAAGGCTTGCCAGCACCGCGCCGGGCGATATTCCTGGCAGATGCGTGACAAAAATTTGCCCAGGAACCGGTAAGTTTTGCGATAATGACTGATTTGGTTGGTACGGATAGTTTTTGATGGGCGCGCGTCTGCTTATTACCCTGGATTATGAGCTCTTCTTTGGTCGGGAAGTGGGCAGTGTCCACAATTGCATGATCCATCCCATCGATGAACTGGCAGAACTGGTCGATCGTTTTGGTGCCAAGCTTACGCTTTTTGTGGATGCCGGTTATCTGGACAAGCTGAAGCGTGCTGCGCCTGATAATGATGATTTGCAGCAGGATTACGCTGTTATCAGTGAGCAGCTTCAGCGGCTAACGAAGGATGGTCATGATGTGCAGCTGCATATCCACCCCCACTGGGAGGATACGGAGTACGTGGATGGCGGCTGGCGAATCGACACGGGTCGCTACCGTCTGCATGACTATGCACCCGAGGCGGTCGAAGAGATCGTCGCACGTTATAAAAAAGCGCTGACCGATATCGTGGGCGACTCAATCTTTGCCTACCGCGCCGGCGGCTGGTGCATGCAGCCATTCGATCATATTGCCGACGCCCTTCAAAATCAGGGTATCTGGCTCGACAGCACGGTCTACGATGAGGGTATGTCGCCGGACGATATACGCGGTTTCGACTTTCGTGGCGCGCCCAAAAAATATCTCTGGTGGTTTGAAAATGACCCGGTAAAAGCGGTGGAGCAGGGGCGTTTTCTGGAGATTCCCATCACTGCGTGCAGAGTCTGGCCCTCCTTCTACTGGAAGATGGCATTCATAAAAAAGTTCGTGGGGGGGGATTTCAAACCCTATGGCGATGGGGCCGCCATGGTGGCCAACGCAGCCTACTACCGTAAACTTCTGACCAAGGTCACCAATACCGTAACCTCCATCGATGGCACCAAGGCAGGTCTGTTGGAGAAGTCCTATAGGAGCCTGCTGGCCTCTGGGCGCGAGCCGATCTTCAACGTGATGGGACACCCAAAGGCGATGTGTTAGCGGCTGAGTAAAACCGCGCATAGATGGCGAAGGCCGCCTCGCTGCGTCGATACATCCTCCGTCAGAACGTCACATCC
>JAMJIN010000096.1:0-15215 GCA_036784775.1 Chromatiales bacterium
TATATCAGAGTGATCCACCGTCGTTGAATCGCCTTTCATATCCTGAACTGAGGCCATTGACAGAGAGAGAGAAAATGAAAATTGTTGCTAGTAGTTGACAGGTCAATCCATATCAGGAGCGGCGCCCTCGCCGCGAATAGCTTAATTACGAAGTCTTCGCGGCGAGGCGCCGATCCTACGATGTGGTGGATTTTTCGTTGTCGTATTCAGATGCCCGGCGGGCGTCGCCGTAGACTTTATCGGTGGGGTAGCGCGCTTCATTGATCTCAATCTTGCGATAGGCGGCATCGACCAGGTTGATATCGAGGCGTTCGGCACAGCGGATCAGGTAGATCAGGATGTCGGCCATCTCCAGTGCCACCTCGTCGTGCTTCTCCGGCGGCAGATTCATGCTCTGCTCCGGCGTCAGCCACTGAAAATGCTCCACCAGTTCCGCGCACTCTGCGATCAACGCCATCGACAGATTTTTAGGATCGTGGAACTGCTCCCAGTTGCGGGTCTGGGCGAAGGTCTTGAGGCGGGTGTTCAGGTTGTCGAGGGAATCTTTCGGCATAACGGGTCCAAAGGCGAAAGGTAACAGGGCGAGTCTAGCAAATTTTTGCTAAATAGAGGTTGACGCGCTTCCGGGTCGACACAAGCGTTGGAAACCGGAAACCGGAAACCGGAAACCGGAAACCGGAAACCGGAAACCGGAAACCGGAAACCGGAAATGCCTGATCCGCTGCGCTTGATCAGGCCTACTAAGAAAGCGCTGTCCTGGCTCGTTCGATGGCTCTCCTGACCTGGGCTGGGGCGGTGCCACCGATATGGTTGCGTGCCGCGACCGAACCTTCCAGGGTCAATACTTCGAAGACGTCGGCCTCGATGGTTTCGGAAAATCCCTGCAGTTCTTCCAGGCTCATGGCTGAGAGGTCCCGGCCCTCCGCCACGCCAAAAGCGACGGCGCGTCCCACCACATCGTGGGCATCCCGGAAGGGCATCCCCCTGCCCACCAGGTAGTCCGCAAGGTCGGTGGCGGTGGCAAAACCCTTCATCGCCGCGTTGCGCATATTCTCCTTGCGGCAGGTAACACCGGGCATCATCTCGGCGAAGACCTTGAGTGATCCCTGCAGGTTGTCGATGGTGTCGAACAGGGGCTCTTTGTCTTCCTGATTGTCCTTGTTGTAGGCCAGCGGCTGGCCCTTCATCAGGGTCAGCAGGCCGATCAGGTGACCGAAGATACGTCCCGTTTTTCCGCGGATCAGTTCCGGCACGTCAGGATTTTTCTTTTGCGGCATGATGGATGAGCCGGTGCAGAAGCTGTCGGAGAGTTCGATAAATCCGAACTGGGCGGAGGACCAGATGATCAACTCCTCGGAGAAGCGCGACAGATGCATCATCAGGATGCTGGCGTTGGCGGCGAATTCGATGGCGAAGTCCCGGTCCGAGACCGAATCCAGTGAGTTCTCGCTGGGGCGGTCGAAGCCGAGCAGTTGGGCGGTGTAGTGGCGATCGATGGGGTAGGTGGTGCCGGCCAGGGCAGCGGCCCCCAGGGGCATTACGTTGAGCCGCCGGTTGCAGTCGGCGAAACGCGCCCGGTCACGAACCAGCATCTCGAACCAGGCCATCATGTGGTGGCCGAAGGTGATCGGCTGGGCGGTCTGCAGGTGGGTGAAGCCGGGCAGGATGGTGTCGGCCTCCCGCTCGGCAAGATCGAGCAGGGCCTGCTGCAGGCGTAAAATGCCGTCACGGACCACTTCGATCTCGTCGCGCAGCCAGAGGCGGATGTCGGTGGCCACCTGGTCGTTGCGGGAACGTCCGGTGTGCAGCTTTTTACCGGCATCACCGATGCTCTCGGTCAGAGCAGCCTCCAGGTTCATGTGGACATCCTCCTGGGCGATTGACCACTCGAAGTTTCCCTGGGCGATAGACTCGCCAATCGCGTCCAGCCCGCGGATGATGTCGTCCCGCTCCGTTGCAGTGAGTATGCCCTGTTTCTCCAGCATGGTGGCATGGGCAATGGAGCCCTGGATGTCATGCTGGTAGAGTCGTTGGTCAAACTCGACGGAGGCGGTGAAGGCCTCCACAAAGGCGTCGGTGGGCGCGTTCAGGCGGGCGGATGAAAGTTTCGCAGACGCGTTGTTTTCGCTCATGAAGGGCTATCCTGAAGATGAAAGCGGAAAAACGCGGATTATAGCAGGCGATCGAGAGATGCATCAGGCGGAAAAGGAACGGACGGAGATCGGCGATGGGGGCAGACAGGATATCTTTCTGCCCGGCTTTTGCAGTATCCGTGCGGTCTTTGCCGTGGTGGTGACGACAGAGCTGTTGGCGATGGTGCTCACCCTGGCCGACGAGCGCCCGCTGACGTTGTTCTGGCAGACTCTCAGCGTCAACTCTCTGCTGCTGCAGTGGATCGCCTTGGCTACGGCGGGGATGCTCTGTCTGTTGCGGCGCCGGTTGCCGGGTCTGGGAAATCAGTGGGCCGGGCTGTTGGCCTGGGGGCTGCTGCTCTGCGCCACGGTGGTGGTGATCGAGTTGAGCCAGCTGTTTTCCGGCCAGGTGCTGTCGTCGGAGCGCCATCTGGAGTTGCTGGTCAAAAGTCTGGGCATCAGCGCCATCATCGGAGTGGTAGTGCTGCGTTATCTCTATCTGCAATATCTCTGGCGACAGCAGGTGGAGGCGGAGAACGACGCCCGGCTGCAGGCGCTGCAGTCCCGTATCCGTCCCCATTTCCTCTTCAACAGTATGAACACCATCGCCAGTCTTACCCGCAGTAATCCCAGGCTGGCCGAGGAGGTGGTGGAGGATCTGGCCGATCTGTTCCGGGCCTCGCTGGGGGATGTGCGTCGCCTCTCCACCCTCGGCAGAGAGCTGGAGTTGGCCCGCCAATACCTGAACGTGGAGCGCCAGCGACTCGGAGAGCGGCTGCGGGTGGAGTGGGATCTGGAAGAGCTGCCTGAGAGTGCAATGCTGCCGTCGTTGATTCTGCAGCCCCTGCTGGAGAATGCGGTCTATCACGGGATCGAACCTGCGGCTGAGGGGGGGGTGGTGCGCATCGTCGGTCGTTACCGGCGGCGACGGGTCAACCTCAGTATCCGCAATACCCTGCCGCAGTCGACGGCCACTTCCCAGCGCAAGGGCAATAGCCTGGCGCTGGAAAATGTTCGCCAGCGACTGGCCGGGCTTTTCGATACAGAGGCGGGTCTGAGCGAGTCCAAGGTGGAGGGGGAGCACCAGGTGCGGCTGTTTTTCCCCCATCCCTGGAGGCTGGAGTGAGGATTCTGCTGGTGGATGACGAGGCGCTGGCCAGGGAACGACTGGCTGGGCTCATAGCCGAGTTGGGCGCGCCCTACAGGGTGGTGGGAGAGGCCGTCAATGGAGAGGATTCCCTGAAGTTTTGCGCCCAACAGGGTGTCGATCTGGTATTGATGGACATCCGCATGCCGGGCATGGACGGGCTGGAAGCCGCAGGTCGGCTTGCCGGATTTGAAACGCCTCCTGCAGTGATCTTCACTACTGCCTACGAAGAACATGCGCTGGAGGCTTTCGAACGGGAGGCGCAGGATTATCTGCTGAAACCGGTGCGCCGGGAGCGCCTGCGCCAAGCGCTGGAGCGATCCCGCCGGATCACCCGGCCACAACGCGAAACGCTGGGACAGGTGGAGCGAGAGAAGATACCACAGCTAAGTGTTACCTATCGTGGCGGCGTATTGAGTATCTCCCTCGATGAAGTGATCTACCTGCGGGCTGACAGTAAATATATCGCCGTGCGGCACGGTGCGGGAGAGGCGTTGTTGGAGGATACCCTGAAGTCACTGGAGGATCGTTATGCCGACTGGTTGTTGCGCATCCATCGGAATGCACTGGTGGTGAGGCGGCGGCTGAAAGGGTTGGAGAGGGGGGCGGATGGAAAGATGCAGGTGGTCTTGATCGGATGTGAGGAGCGTCTGGAGGTGAGTCGCCGCCATCTGCCGGAGGTGCGGCGTTGGTTGAAAGGGGTGCCTGACGGATGACATTTCGTCTGTGTGCCGTTATCGCTGCACTGTTGCTGCTGACTGCCTGCAGTGTGCCCCCCAAAGAGGCGCAAAAGCCGTTGCCTGCTGTACCGCAAGCGAACACCGAAACCACTCCCGAACTGATGGACGGGGCCGATGGAGAAACCCTCGCCGGAGGCTGCTTTGGCTGTCATGGCTTCGAGGGACGCAGTTTTGGTCCGGCCACCCCGTCGATTGCGGGGCTCTCCGAAAACTATTTCACCGAAGTGATGGAGGCCTATCGCCGGGGAGATCGCTTCGGCACTGTAATGGGTAGAATCCTGCCTGGATACACGCCGGATGAGGTACGCCGGATGGCTGGTTATTTCTCCTCCAGGGAACAGCGTCCGCCGAAGCAAAAAACCGACTGGCGGCTGGTGGACAGAGGGGCTGTATTGCATCGCCGCTATTGTGAAAAGTGTCACGCAGAGGCAGGCAGCGATCCGGAAGACGATGCCGGACGGCTTGCCGGTCAGTGGAAACCCTACCTGCGTTGGACCTTGAAGGACTATCTGGTTGGCGTCAACCGTGCGGAACAGGGCATGTCGAAAAAGTTCACCCAAATGGTGCGAAAACAGGGCGTCGAGAGTCTGGAAGCACTGGTCAATTACTACGCGAGACAACGCTGAGCTTTGTTGTAGCCAAGAAACGCAGGTTGTGCCGATCACATAATAAATTGCTTGCAGGCAAGGCAGGCTTTAGCATAGGCGCTGTCTGGGCTGGATTTGGCTGCAAGCCCTTCCAGGATCAGACCTTCAGAAAACAATAATACCGGCATTATTAATATCGAGGCCCCTTTACATGCCCCAGAAAACCATCCGTATCGCCACCCGAGTCTCCCCCCTTGCCATGTGGCAGGCTGAACATGTGGCCGCAGAGCTTGGAAAAGCGCATCCCGGCATCAAGGTTGAACTGGTGGGCATGAAGACCCAGGGTGACAAGATACTGGACACCCCCCTGGCCAAGATCGGCGGTAAAGGGTTATTCGTCAAGGAGTTGGAACAGGGCATGCTGGAAGGCCGGGCCGATATTGCGGTCCACTCCATGAAGGATGTACCGGTGGAGCTGCCGGAAGGACTGCATCTGCCGGTCATCATGCAGCGCGAGGATCCACGGGACGCCTTCGTCTCCAATAACTTCAAGAGCTTCGATGAACTGCCGGAAGACAGTTGCGTCGGCACCTCCAGCCTGCGCCGTCAGTGCCAGCTCGCCGAGTTGCGGCCGGATCTGGTGATCAAACCATTGCGGGGCAACGTCAACACCCGCCTGCGAAAACTCGACGAAGGGGAATACGATGCCATCATCCTCGCCTCGGCGGGATTGATTCGTCTGGGTTTCGAGGATCGCATCACCGCCACCATCGGTCCGGAGCAGAGTCTTCCGGCGATCGGTCAAGGGGCGGTCGGGATCGAGTGCCGCAGCGACGATGAGCGGATCAACACCCTGCTTGCGCCCCTGCTCCATCAGGAGACCGCCTATTGCATTACCGCGGAAAGGGCGATGAACCAACGCCTGATGGGCGGCTGCCAAGTGCCTATTGCGGGGTACGCGATGCTGGAGAATGGGGTTCTCTGGTTGCGCGGTCTGGTGGGGGAGCCGGACGGCAGCCGTATTCTCCGGGGAGAAGTGGAGGGCACCACCGCCGAAGCGGAACAGATGGGGTTTGGGCTGGCGGAAAAATTGCTTGACTGGGGGGCTGATGAGATTCTGGCCACCCTCTATGAAGACTGACTGAATGTGAGTTGCGACCTGTGGGGCATCGGGGTGCTTGTCACCCGGCCTGAGCATCAGGCGGGGGGGCTGCGCGAGCGGATCGAGGCGAGTGGCGGAAAGGCGCTTCCTTTCCCGGCGATCAGGATAGACCCGACAGAAGATGCGGACGCCGCCCACTTGTTGCGAGGCCTGGAGGCAGGGGACACCCTGATCTTCGTCAGTCCCAATGCGGTCACTTTCGGACTGCAGCTGCTGCATGGAGAGCGGTTACCCGATGGCATCCGATTGGCATCGGTCGGCAAGGGAACGGCACGGGTGTTGATGCAGGCAGGTTATCCGCCGGATGTGGTTCCGCCGACGCGCTTCGACAGCGAAGGGCTGCTGGCAACCCCAGAGCTGCAACAGGTCGTTGGCAAGCGGATTGTCATTGTGCGGGGCGTGGGTGGCCGGGCGCTGCTGGGCGAGACCCTGAATCAACGGGGTGCCGAGGTGAGCTATGCCGAGGTCTATCGGCGGCAGCGGCCGGTGGTGGATGCAAGCGCCTTACTGGCAGGCTGGTCCCGGCGGGTTCAGGTGGTGACGGCCACGAGCAACGATATTCTCGCCAATCTGGCCGCACTGCTGGGAGACGCTGGTCGACAACGGTTGCTTACAACCCCGCTGCTGGTGATCAGTCCCCGCATGCAGGAAGAGGCGCTGCGAATGGGGTTTGAACAGATAGTGCTTGCCGATGGCGCAGATGACGAGTCTATCGTCCGGCGGCTCTGTGAGTGGTGGATGGAGACTCACTAACCTTCGTCCCGAGTAAGATTTAGTAAGCCTGATCAAGCGCAGCGGATCAGGCAAAAAATAGAGAAACAGAATCGAAAAGTGGCCTATGGCCGCATAACAAACGGTATCACTGAGTCATGACAGAACAGGAGAAAACGGCAACTGAGCAGGAGCGGGTCGATGAGCTCATCGAGCCGGTTGTCGGGGCCGATAGTGAAACACAGCCAACGGACTTGGGATCGCGCCCATCGTCAGGTTACATCCCGAAACTGGCGGTTGTGCTGGCAGTGATTGCGCTGTTGGCTGTTTGTGTCGGGCTATTTACCGGTCACAGCTATTGGCAGGAGATGCAACAGTCGTTGCAGCGGATCGATACCGATCTGTCCCGGACTGCACAACAGCAGTCGACCTTTTCCGCCGGCCTGCAAGAGACCCGCCGTGTCTTTGAACTGCAGCAGCAGCAGATTGAGTCCCAGCGCCAGGCACTGGCGGACCAGCACCAGCAACTGCAGCAGTCTCACGATGCACTGCAGGCGCAACGCATCCAGATGGACGACTCCCTGTCGGATATGCAGCGCAAGCTTGGCAGCGACCAGGGGCAGTGGCGTATCTCTGAGGCGGAATATCTGATGCGGGTGGCGAACCACCGTCTCACCCTGGAGGGTGATGTGGCCACCAGTATCACCGCGCTGGAGGCAGCCGATTCACGCTTGCGCGATACTCTCGACCCTGCGTGGAACAGCGTGCGGGAAGAGGTGGCCCGCGAGATAGCTGCTTTGAAAATTGCGCCCACTGTAGATTTGGCTGGCCTGAGTGCCCGTATTGGTGGGTTGATCAGGCAGGTGGATCAGCTGCCCTTGCGGGATCAGGGCGGTATACCGCCACGCCCGCCGCAGGCATCAGATAGTATTGAGTCGCTGACAGCCGAAGGCTTCAACCTGCGGAAGATTCTCGACGACCTCTGGGAGGGGTTTAAATCGATGATGGTGGTGCGGCATCATGATCGCCCCATTGCTGCCATGCTGCCGCCCGAACAGCGCTATTTTCTCTATCAGAATCTGCAGTTGAAACTTGAAGGGGCAAAGGTGGCTCTGCTGGCGCGGGACGCGGGACTCTACCGCGACAGTCTGAGAACTGCAGCCGAATGGATCGAGGGCAATTTTGAGATGGAGGCGGGAGAGGTGCAGGCATTTTTGGCGCAGCTTCAAGGTTTGGGCGGGGAGGTACTGCTGCCCGATCTGCCGGATATCTCCGGTTCCCTGCGCACCCTGCATGCCCGCCGCGAGGCGCTGGAGAAACAGGGAGAGAGGCAGTGAAGTCCCTCATCGCCGGTTTTGTTGCCCTGCTGTTCGCCGCCACTTTGACCCTGTGGGTGAAAGAGGACAATGGTTATGTGCTCATCGGCTATGGACATTGGACGATAGAGGGCAGTCTGGCGCTCTTCGTCTTGGCGGGAGCGCTGTTGTTTGTACTTTTCTACCTGTTGCTGAGATCTCTCTCCCGACTCTGGGCCTTTCCTGGACAGGTGCACGATTGGCGGGGACACCGCCGGACACGCAAGGCTCAGCAGGCTCTGACTCAGGGGCTGGTGGAGCTATCCGAAGGACGCTGGGAACCGGCAGAGAAGCACCTGCTGCGTTACGCGAGCGAGTCTGAGACACCGTTGCTCAACTACTTGGCAGCAGCCAGGGCGGCGCAGTTGCAGGGCGCCCATGAGCGCCGGGACCACTACCTGAACCTGGCCCACGAAAGCATGCCTGCGGCAGATGTGGCGGTCGGTCTCACCCAGGCGGAGTTGCAGCTTGCCCATCAGCAATATGAACAGGCGTTGGCGACCCTCATGCATGTGCGCACCCTGGCGCCGAAACACGCCTATGTCCTGAAATTGTTGAAGAAGCTCTACGAAGACCTGGGTGAGTGGGACAAACTGGAGGGTCTGCTGCCCGAGTTGCGCCGCCGCAAAGTCATTTCTCAGGATGAGCAGCTTGAGTTGGAGAGCCGGGTCTACCTGGAGCGGCTGCGCAAGGCCGCCGGGGAGAGTGATCAACTCGTGCTGCTGAGATTATGGAATCACCTGCCCCGTTCGCTGCGAGGTAACCAGGCGTTGGTGGAGGCCTACTGTGAACTGCAGATAGAGCGGGGTACGGGCGAGCAGGCCGAAAGGATCATCATAGACTATCTGAGACACACCTGGAGTGACCGGCTTGTGACGTTGTTCGCTGCGATCGGGGGGGGTGACCCCGCTCAGCGTCTTGCGCTGGCCGAAAGCTGGTTGCCGGCGCATGCGGATGATCCTGTGCTCTTGTTGACGCTTGCCCGCCTCTGTCTTCACTGCAAACTCTGGGGTAAAGCGAGGAGTTATCTCGAAGCCAGGATCGGACTGGCGCCGTCACCTGAGGCTTACCGGGAACTCGGGGCGTTGCTGGAGCGGATGGACGAATCAGAGGCCGCGATGGATTGCTATCGCTCGGGATTATCATTAACGGCAGGTCCGGCAACGTTGCAGGATACGGTGAAACAGTTGCCGGCCTCCACAGAGACGAACACCAAACAGTCGTCAGAATTACTGTTGGGCGTGGAGAGTTCTTAGGCGGGAAGGACACTTTGCCTGCCCCGATTATTGAAGAGAGTCCGCATGGGTCGGTTGGGTTAGGCCGTCATTTTGGCCGTAACCCAACAATATGCACCTCTCTTCGTGTTACGCTACGCCAACACGACCTACTGTTTTTGGGTTTAGGTCAGGTCATTGATAACACGAATATTGTTTCCTTAAGCCAGTGCCATTCCTCCCGGATTCGATTTGCTTCCCTATAACTTCATGATCAGAGCATACTTGTGACCAATAACGATATCTTGCGCCGTATCCGCTATACCTTCGACTTTAGCGATTCGAAAATGATTGCTCTATTTGCCTTGGCCGACTATCAGGTAACGAGGGGGCAGATCAGCGATTGGTTAAAAAAAGAGGATGATCCAGCCCAGCAGAAATGCATCGATTCTCAATTGGCAATTTTTCTGAATGGTTTGATCAATGACAAACGAGGAAAAAAAGAGGGGGCGCAACCTGAACTGGAGCAGCGTTTAACCAACAACATCATTTTTAGAAAATTAAAAATCGCATTAAACTTGAAAAACGAAGATGTATTGGAGATTTTGGGTCTGACAGGGGTGCGCTTAAGTAAACATGAATTAAGCGCGTTTTTTCGTAAACCAGGTCATAAACACTATCGTGATTGCAAAGACCAGGTCTTGCGTAATTTTCTAAAAGGGCTACAGCTTAAATACCGTCCTGGCGTTGAACAGGAAACCGAGTCTGTATGGAAACCACTCAAAACGCCGAGACAGGTTTAAGCGGTTTAAAACGTAACAATAAACATAGTTCCCCCAGCACCAATACAGGAAAAAATACATTGAGCAAAACAGCATTCTCAACGCTTAAGCTGCATGCCGGGCTGCTTAAAAACTTATCCTCTCTTGGTTATGAGGAGATGACACCCATACAAGCGCAGAGCCTGCCCCATATTCTGGCGGGAAAAGATGTTATCGCCCAGGGAAAAACCGGCTCGGGAAAAACTGCTGCGTTTGGTCTTGGTCTGCTGGAAAAGCTCGATGTAAAGCGTTTTCGTGTGCAATCACTGGTGCTTTGTCCGACCCGCGAACTTGCCGATCAGGTTGCAAAAGAGATTCGGAGATTGGCCCGGGCTATCCACAATATCAAGGTCTTAACACTATGCGGTGGTATTTCGATCGGCCCTCAGATCGGCTCACTGGAACATGGCGCCCACATTATTGTCGGAACCCCCGGACGCATAGAGGATCATTTGAACAAAGGTACGCTGCAGCTGAATAAGGTGAATATGCTCATCCTCGATGAAGCCGATCGCATGCTTGATATGGGGTTTCAGGAAGCGCTGGATGCCATCATTGATCAGACCCCCGATCAACGCCAAACCCTGTTATTCAGCGCAACCTTTCCAGATCAAATTCAGTCTGTCGCCAAACGCATCATGGTTAAACCCGTCATGGTGCAAGTGGCTTCCACGCATGATAATGCCAGTATTCAGCAGCATTTTTTCAAGGTTGAGAATAATGAGCACCGTTTGACCGCTCTGTGTCTGCTGCTTTTGCAACATCGCCCTGAATCCGCCCTGGTATTTTGCAATACCAAACGGGAAACCCAGGAAGTGGCTGATGAGTTACTTCATTTTGGTTTTAGTGCGCTCGCCTTGCATGGCGATCTTGAACAGAGAGATCGTGATCAAACACTGGTGCGGTTTGCCAACAAAAGTGTCTCAGTTCTTGTTGCTACCGATGTCGCTGCCCGTGGTCTGGATATTGATGCGCTGGATGCTGTAATCAATTACCACATAGCTCACGAGTCTGAAGGCCATGTTCACCGCATTGGTCGCACAGGCCGAGCTGGAAGCAAAGGAACTGCGTACTCTTTGTATAGTGAAAAAGAGAGTTACAAGGTCGCTTCGCTGGATGCAATTGTAGACCCGATTTTAGATAGCGAATCTTTGCCGCCGCTCAGTTTGTTGGAAGAACCGGCAATGAAACCCTTAATGGCAACGCTGCAAATTGACGGTGGAAAAAAACAAAAAGTTCGCCCTGGGGATATCCTGGGCGCTTTAACCGGAAAAAACGGCATTTTAGGAAAACAGGTCGGAAAGATTCAAATTTTTGATAACTGGGCATATGTGGCCGTTAGTCAGGACGTTGTTCAAGCGGCACTGAAAAAATTAGGTGAAGGAAAATTGAAGGGACGTTCGTTTCGGGTCAGGCTGATTCATGGCTAGTCGGCAGGGTATTGGCGGAGTGACCCAATCTCTCCTCAGGCGACCTTGATCCTTACCACATTCATCACTTCAAACTTTATTCCCACCCTCCACTCGCTAAAAGGCAGTGAACATCAGTGCCTCTGCTTCTGTAATTTCTCTCAGGTACAGGAAATAGATCCAGACTTATGACTGCCCGCATTTTAACAACGTGTAGTATGGAGGTTGAGAATAAATTTGTGAAATTGGTCTAGTCTTTTAGAGACAGGGTACTTAAGTGCGGCGTTTTTCCCTCGTCCTGGGTTGGAGCGTTAGCAAATCGATACACCACATCACTTATGCCAGCTGATGAGCTTGGTCATTATATTTGAGGGTGGACTGATATGGCTTGTACGATAACGATCGCTGAAATTCAGGGCCATCGAAATGAATCTGGCACAGTTACCGGAGTACGAGTACAAGGCGCCAGTGAAGAATGTGTTCGCATAGAACTTCGAATTAGCTGCGTTGATCGTAGTGTGGGCGGCGTGATGGAAGAAGTCTTCTTCATTGATGTCGCTACGGATGGTTCATGGGATGAGATTTTACCCTTAGCTCGGCTACCTGCGTGCGCAGATTGTTCCAGACCTATAACTGTTACCGCTACATGCCTGGTTGACGGTGACATTATCAATCCGGAATGTATGCCTGTCAGTAACACACTCTCTTTACCTTGCCCGGACGGCTCTTGTCCGGATGTGCGTGTTACGACGACCATATCGTCTGCATGTAACTCGGATCAAACACGGAATGCGGTTTACAATATTACGGTTAATGCACCTCCGGGCTTAATGGTTCGTACCGAATTCATTGCCGGAGACGGAACCATTCACCCTGTGCGTACCGATCGATCCTACGCCGTTGTTCGTGGCTATGACGCAACTCGGCCTCGAACGTTGCACCCACGTGTACGAATCGTCACTCCTTCGGATTGTCCGCCTCTTGAACTGCCGGCTGTTCACATCCCTTATTGTGAACCGATTAAGCCATCGCCGCCGGATACAAGGTGTCCTGCGTTTCGTCGCGTTACAGCTAACCTCATTGAATCACCTTTTGGCTGTCAGGTACTCTGGATCGCAGAAATTGATCCACCTACGGCGGGTACTTTTACTTGGTCTTTTGATGGTGATCCACCAGAACCGCCTAATCGTAGCCGTTCGGCCTTGAAGGCATACGGCAGCTCCGGGCGGCATGGTGTCGAAGTGAGATATCACGCGGATACACCATCTGGATGCCCGGAACCACGGATGACCGGTTCCATTGATCTCGAGGGCTGTGAGTCGACTGAAGGAGGCGACGAAAATACAGGTTGCGTGATTGCCAGGGTCGCAATGGTTGTACTATTAGCGACGGCGATTGTTGCAGGCTTGTTGGCAACTTGCCTGCCCCCGCCGGCGCCCTGGTTGATTGCTTCAGCAGCATTTGCAGCTGCGTTTATCCTTGTGGCATTGCTTTGGGGGTTGTTGTGTAATCCCAAACCCTGCAAATGGCTATTACTTGTTACCGCTCAGGCTTGTTATGCAGCAGGCTTGATGCTTGTAAATAGTATCGGTTGTTGTGCAACGCTTGGGTATGTTGGCGCGGGGGTGGCAACTTTAGGCCTTCTCTTGTTAATTGTCTGGAAAGAGGCATGCAATATGGGATGGTGTGCTTTTGCGCGCGAGGTGGCATTTGTTACAGTCGGTGTGCTAGCACAGGTATTCGTTCTCTTAGGTGCGATCTGTGGAACCCCTGGTTTTGCTCAAGAGCCCGTGTCTGCAGCAATATTAGTAGTCTTTAATGCGTTAGGTATTGGGTTTATTGCCGCAGGCCTTGCTTGCTCGCATTCAACTGATGATCTTCGTACAGGTGCGTTAGATGGTGCGGATCTCAGTCCTCGATTTCCAGAGGATGTATAAGTGGGCCAATGTGACTTGGTACATTTAGTATCAGAAACCAGTATGTAATCCATTTGAGGAGTCCTACCTGACTATGACTGATTAGTGGTTGTTCCTTTGTAATAGTTTAGTGTAATTCAATGTAGGTTGGCTTAGCCGCGCGACAGTGCAAGACTGAAATACGATAAGCTCGATGTTTGGTGATAAAATGATAGTTTGCAGCAGTGCGCATCTAACGCAAATTACAATAAAGCTTATATACAGGAGTAGGCTGAATAGTTATGTTCCTTCCTCAGGCGACCTTGATCCTTACCACATTCATCACTTCAAACTCTATCCCGGCAACTGTCTTGATTCCTGCATAGTAGGTCAGGTTGACCCGCTGACCGGCGATGTTCTTGTATCTCCGTTTGCGTTTATAGCTGAAGGGAACCTCATGTCCTTCCACCATCAGCGTGTTGATGATCCACTCATCCTCATCCCGCTGCACATGCGAGACCACTTTGAGCATGTCGGAGTGAATGAGCTTTTCGTGCCGCTTGAGCAGTTTTTCCGGATTGGATTGCATGATGGTTCTCCTCTATTCCCTGCAAGGTCGGGATCCGTCCACTATTATCCGCCTTGAGGCCTTTGAGTAACAGGTCGAGAGAGCAGGAAGTTCCTCCTTGACGGGGCGACGCCCGAAAGCTGTTCGCATGAATATGCGGATGATCCTGTGCCGCTGTTGAATCTGGCCGCCGTGAAATTTCCAACAGCTTTCTGAAATGTGGTTTATCCTGATATTAGGGTATCTGAAGAATGGGAGATAGACGCGATGAGACCCACAGAGTCAGCAATCACAACCTCGCAGCAGTATTTCGACAAAGTTGTTCCGAAGATCAAGGCAGACGGCAAGGTGGATGACAAGGAGCTGCTTTTTTCATTCAAGACAGTCATTTGGAATCAGGCTGCTTTGGCTCGTGCGATCCGGGATGTTTACGACGTGGTGGCCCGGATTGAACAAACACTGAAACAACAGTCATCCAGAGGTCCGATAGGACGCTAGGAGACTGTAGGGTTTAACACTGTTTTGCTGGAAGCCTATATCCACTCGAATTTAATTACGTTCATGCGGGTGGTACGCAGCGCGCCCGCCCGCATGAAAAAATCATCCCATCCCGTTAATTAACCCCATTTCTCCTGCGTATCCGTATTAATAGATGGAATTAATCACACAGGCAGGAGAACTCTATGAAACTGAATCCATTTGCTATCGCCCTTACGGTGTCATTGTTAACGGGTTGCGGCCTGTATGAGTCGCATTCGACCTCAGAGGTTGTCGACCCAGGACCGGGCCGCCCGGTTGTGGCTGAACAGTCGGTTATGGTGGATCTATCCGCCCAACATAAACATAAGTCAGTGGGGCTTATGAAGCGGGAGGCAGACTGGTCTGGGCAAGCCGTTGCTCCCTCTCAGGTGGCCACTGTTTCAAGTGGAATCCGGCTGCCATCAGAACGGTTGGATCGGGAGTCTTATGCCCGCATTGAGGACAATGCCGTCAAGCGTGTTCAGGAGGTTCCGGTCTCGACCTTCAGTATCGATGTGGATACCGGTAGTTATGCCAACCTGCGGCGAATACTCAAGGAGGGCAGGCTGCCGCCTAAGGATGCGGTACGGGTCGAGGAGATGATCAACTACTTCACCTACGACGATACGGTGCCGAAGGAGAAGAGCCAGCCCTTCAGCATTACCACCGAACTGGGACCGAACCCCTGGAATCAGGAAACCCGGTTGTTGCGTGTCGGTCTTCGGTCATGGGTTTCCCAGGACGTTGAACGGCCCTCCGCCAATCTTGTATTTCTGGTTGTAGATGGCGGTAAAAACCCGAACATAATTGGCGAACAGCGGTAACCGGATGAAATAGCTGCAAATAGCGAGTCAGAAGAAACAGCCAGCGACAAAGAGTGACATCGAGAAAGAAATCGGGAAGATGTAGGGAGCCGTTGAGAAGGTGTGGTACCGGGTGTATCGACCTCGACAGT
>JAMJIN010000308.1:0-2518 GCA_036784775.1 Chromatiales bacterium
TCGCGCCTCGGCTACGCTGCAGTGCGCACACCACCCATGCCACAACGCCTCCTCAGCATGGCTGAGGCTCGGGGGTAATCAGGATTGATATTGTAACTTTGCCGTACCCTTGTTTATTACGCTTATCTTTCAGCTCAGCAGATGAGACCGATTTTCGGATCTGTTCAGCGACAGTTATAGCGCCGCCAAGAGCGGTTTGTGGCAAGATCACAGCAAATTCCTCGCCTCCAAAACGTGCCACCATGTCCTGCCCCTTGAGGCAGCGCTTGAGAGTTAACGCCACGAATCGAAGCACCTTGTCTCCCACAAGGTGACCGTATGTGTCATTAAACTTTTTGAAATGATCGATATCTGCAAGGAGTAAACAAAATGACGTTTTCTGTTCGTGTGCTGTTTGTATGGTGTCTTCCAGCGTTGTATCAAATGCCTTGCGGTTCGAAATTCCCGTCAAGGCTTCTATCAGTGATTCTTCTTTAATTTGTTCCATTTCCTTTCGGAGTAATTCCATCTCCGCCATGACGTTGGACATTTTGGATTCAAGCTGGTGCTGTGACTGTTCCACAGAGCGGGTATCGTCAAGAACCTTTTGAACTTCGGCCGCCATCACCTCCGGCGATGCCGGGGCAGTCAGAATATCGGCAAAATGGTCGAGTGTTTTTGCGTAGCTGGGTAAATTTCCTCCTGAGCGTTCGAATTCACCCTGAATATCACCGATTATATGTCGCAGTTCCTGGCGCGTATTCTCCAGCGCCTTCTCATCCTGGATGAAGAATCGTCGATACATCTCCCATAGATTTTCTTCGGAGAGCTCCTCCGGTTGACTAGTGATCTCATTAAGTGCCGTGGCCAGTTCTTTGTCCTTGCCAACAACATAGTCATACCCCATGCGGAAGTTCATGGGAGAAGGTGGAATTTTGTGCTTGGAAAGTAACGAGATTGCCAGACGCAAGTGCTCGGAAGCCTTAATAAAATTATCGCCGGAGTACGGATTCGTCTCCATCAATATAGTACTCCTTGCTCAACCATCGCTGAAGTTCCCTGTACTTAGCGGCCAGCAATCCAACAAACTTTAGCTATTATTCAGGCGGTGAGCGGAACAAGCGGAAAAAGTGACTGAAATCCAATTTCCCAGAACATTCCAGAAAATTTCAGGACATCTGATTAACCACAATGGTGAGACCATTCATTTCATTCTTACTGCATTCTTTAAAGATTTTCAGTTTTTAGGTATCTATCGAGAAAACCGAGAATGGATCGATAGGCGACAAGTCTGTTCTCCTTTTTATGAAATTTGTGGCCTTCATCCTCAAATACAAGATATTCAACTGGTACCCCTTTAGCCTTGACAGCTGCAACAATATCATCCGATTCAGATTTTCCGACCCTTGGATCATTGGCACCCTGCAACACCATGAGCGGGTGGACAATTCGATCTGCGTGAAACAGTGGTGAAATACTTTCAAGATAGGCGCGGTCATGTTCCGGATGACCGATCTCCAAGTAGAGAGATTCGCGCAACGGCTCCCACCAGGGCGGCATGTTCTGCAGTGTACGAACCCAGTTTGAAATACCAAAGATATCCACACCAACCGCAAACTCCTTTGGCCGAAAACTCATGGCCGCCAGTGTCATATAGACACCATAGCTACCGCCGATGATACCGATACGTTCCGGGTCTATATAGTCGGTATCGATCAACATCGATTTGCTGGCAACACAGTCATCGAGATCGGCCTGGCCATGCCTACGATCATCGGCTGTAAAAAAGGTTTTGCCGTATCCGGAACTACCACGATTGTTTATGGCATAAATGGCATAAACATGATTGACGAGATATTGAATCAATTCATGGTATTCAACTCGGGACTGACCACCCGGGCCACCGTGAACCAATACCAGGGCCGGAACCTTGTTATCCGATGAAGCATCATGGGGCTTGTATAGAATACCTGGGATCTTCATGCCATCAAAAGAATCAAAACGTACGACTTCACCATCAACCAGATCACGCTCGTTGATTTCGGGATTCAATGTCCAGGTCAATCGCCTCACCACTTCTGTGGAGAAGTCATAAACATAGATATTTCCAGGTGTGCGACTGGTGCTGGCATTGAACGCCATCATCGATTCATCTCCTGAGAAACTCACCGAGGTGATATCCCCTTCCGGCAAAGATGAGAGTTCCAACCTCTGGATCGTCTTGCCATCGAAGAGTTCAAGCGACGTCTGGCCATCTCTATTGATACCAGCGATGAGACGATTTCCAAACTGTGACAGTTTGGCAAACGTCACATCCCAATTCGGCTTCAAAACCACTTCCCGCCTGCCGGTCAGCAGATGTTCTCGCACAAGATAGGAAAATTCACCCGGTAGTTGCATAAATTCCGGTGCTAACAACCATTCCACCGTATAAAAGACAGGGAGAAATAAAAAATATGCACTATCTCTGGAGTTCACTGCTGGTGAGATCCAGAAACCATGAAAAATCCTACATTTGAAACGATAAAAATGAGAAAGC
>JAMJIN010000097.1:0-15213 GCA_036784775.1 Chromatiales bacterium
AAATCGCTCAAGCTCATGCCTGTCTGAAATTGGATTGGATTCTGTGCCATGTCCGCTCTCCTATTGTGGATCGTGGCATCATCTTGCAACAACCAGTGGCTCATTCCGTGAGTCACTGCTGAACATTCGTACTAATCAAGAAAAATGAAGCGATATAGACTTTTTTCAGGCTTTTTCCTGGCTGCAATCTCACTCGCAGCAGGTGCTCAAACCTATCGATGGGTGGGCGAAGACGGCGTCACCGTATACTCACAGACGCCACCACCTTCAGGTTCGGATTCGGCGGAGGTGATAAAACATCGCCCGGCACCAAAGAACGACCCTGCTGATACCGAAGCGGCAAAAAAAAGTCTGAACAAAATGCGCCAGGATCTGGAAGATCGCCGGGAAGATCGCAAACTGGCCAAGCAGGCGCAGGATGAGAAGCAGCAAGCCGCCGCCACTCGTCTGCAGAATTGTGAGGTTGGGCGCTCCAATCTGCGCAATCTGACTGCCCTCGGTAACCGCAAATTGCGTACCCAGGACGGAGAGTACCTGCGGCTGACAGAGGAAGAGCGCCAAACCAGAATGGAGCAGGCCCGCAAGGATATAGAGGACAACTGCAAAAAGTGACTTGGAGGTATCCATGCCGGTACTCAAGATCCAGACCAACGCCGAAATCCCGGAAGACATCGAGACCCGGCTGCTACAAAATGCCTCTGCACAGGTCGCGGAGATGCTCGGCAAACCAGAACGCTATGTCATGGTGTTCATCGAAACCAATCCCCATATGCTGTTCGCGGGCGATAACGCTCCAATGGCCTACCTTGAACTGAAAAGCATCGGCCTGCCGGGAGACCGGACCGGCGAGTTCTCCGACCGGCTCTGCAACCTGATCGCGGAACAGCTTCTCATCCCGATGGATCGAATCTATATCGAATTCGCCATGGCGGAGCGCCATATGTGGGGTTGGAGCGGAGGGACTTTCTAGGGAAGTTCTGATTAATTGGGTCATTGTCATCTCGACCGTAGGGAGAGATCTCAAACTACAAAGTGCTTAGCAGGTTTCGAGGTATGAGATTTCTCACTACGTTCGAGTAGTGCTACACGGATGTAGCGTTTACGAACCTAAGGATGGAAATGACAATTAATCAGAGGCTCCCTGGTAATTCAGGGATCACATCCTGAACCCAAGACTGGATCAGGCCTACGTTTACTCAACTATTCCTGCCCGGATCTGCTGTTTATAGGCCTGAAAAAGTGACCAGACACGGCGCCACACAGGACCGGCAATCCCTTCACCAACCGGCCGCTCATTCAAGGAGATCACCGGCACGATCTCTTTCGTGGAGCTGGTGATCCAGAGTTCATCCGCCTCAAACAGGCGGCTCTCCGCAATCGGCGCCTGGATCAATGGCAGGCTGTGCAACCCGGCAAGTTCCACCACGAGGTCCCTGGTAATGCCCGGCAGCAGCTCCGGCCCATCGGGGGGCGTGGTAATCACTCCATCCTTCACCACAAAAAGATTGGAGGCGGTCCCCTCATGGGCCACACCGTCCCGGATGAGAATTGCCTCCGCCGCACCCTCGTCCACCGCCTGCTGACGTAACAGCACATTGGCAAGCAGGGTGATTGCCTTGATGTTGCAGCGTAGCCAGCGGGTGTCCGGCAGTGTGATGGCAGCGACACCCTGCTCCGCTTGCCCCGGTTCCGGTGGCGCAACCGGGAAGGCCACGGCAAAGATCGTCGGCGTTGGTACCGCAGGAAAGCTGTGATCCCGCTTCGGCGCAACCCCACGGGTAATCTGAAGATAGACCGCTTGGTCGCCCATCTCCCCCGTTGGCAGCAGAGACTGGAGGATGTCTCGCCAATCGTCGTGGGAGATCGACACCGCAAGGCGGATACCCTGCAGGCTCTGGTCGAGCCGATCCAGATGCTGCTCCAGACGAAACAGCCTTCCACCGTAAGCAGGAATGACCTCATAGACCCCGTCGCCAAAGAGAAATCCACGATCCAGCACAGAGATCCTGGCCTCCTCCAGGGGGAGAAACTCGCCATTGAGGTAAACCTTGGTCATGTCTGAGATTTCCAATACGAGAGCAATTCTGAAAGTATGCCCCTGCCCACCCGACGTCAAGCCGTTCCTGCAGAGTGGATGACCCACCGCAAATTGCAGGCTAAAATGGCGCGTTTTCACCACAGGATCTTTTACCGCGATGCGTACTTCTGACTTTCCGCTGCAAACCGTCAAGGAAACCCCCGCCGATGCGGAGACCGCCAGCCACAAGCTGATGCTGCGCGCCGGCATGATCCGTAAACTGGCCGCCGGTCTCTACTCCTGGCTACCGCTGGGACTGCGGGTATTACGCAAGGTAGAACGCATCGTGCGGGATGAGATGGATCGAGCCGGGGCATTGGAGGTGCTGATGCCGACCGTGCAGCCCGCCGAGCTCTGGCAGGAGTCGGGCCGCTGGGAGAAATATGGTCCGGAGCTGCTGCGTTTCCGCGACCGCCACAACCGGGAGTTCTGCTTCGGTCCCACCCACGAGGAGATCATCACCGATCTGGCGCGTAACGAGCTGCGGAGCTATAAGCAACTGCCGATCAACTTCTACCAGATCCAGACCAAGTTCCGCGACGAGATCCGCCCCCGTTTCGGCATCATGCGCGCCCGTGAATTCCTCATGAAGGACGCCTACTCCTTCCATCAGAATCAGGAATCGCTACAGGGAACTTACGACCGGATGTATGAGACCTACACGCGCATCTTCAGCCGTTGCGGCCTCGACTTCCGCCCGGTGGTTGCGGATACCGGCAGCATCGGCGGCAGCGCCTCCCACGAGTTCCATGTGCTGGCGGAATCGGGTGAGGACGCCATCGCCTTCTCCACGGAAAGCGACTACGCCGCCAATGTCGAACTGGCGGAAGCGGTGGCGCCCGCAGGTGACCGCCCCGCCCCCGGCCGTGAGATGGAGCTGGTGGACACCCCGAACGCAAAGACCATCCAGGAGCTGGTGGAGCAGTTCAACCAACCGGTCGAACAGACGGTCAAGACCCTGATCGTGCTGGCGGACGAAGAGAGCGAGAGCGATCTCGTTGCCCTGCTGGTACGCGGTGATCACGAGCTGAATGAGATCAAGGCGGAGAAGCTGCCCCAGGTGGCGATACCTCTGACCTTTGCCGACGAAGAGCAGATCCGCGCTGCCGTCGGTGCAGGCACCGGCTCATTGGGTCCTGTCAATCTGAATATTCCGCTTTTCATCGACCGCGCTGTCGCGAAAATGGCCGATTTCAGCGCCGGCGCCAACCAGGACGGCAAGCACCACTTCGGCATCAATTGGGGGCGGGATCTGCCGGAACCGGAGAACATCGCCGATCTGCGCAACGTCGTGGAGGGAGACCCCAGTCCCGATGGTAACGGCACGATCACCATCGCACGGGGCATCGAGGTGGGTCACATTTTCCAGCTCGGAAGGAAATACAGTGAGGCGATGAACGCCAAGGTGCTGGATGAAAACGGAAAATCCGTCACCATGACCATGGGTTGTTACGGCATAGGCGTCTCACGGGTGGTGGCCGCCACCATCGAGCAGCACCACGATGACAAAGGCATCTGCTGGCCTGCCGGGCTCGCACCTTTTCAGGTCGCCATCTGCCCGATGAAGATGAACAAATCCCACCGGGTACGGGAGGCCGTTGAACAACTGTACGAAGCCTTCGAAACTGCGGGTATCGAGGTGCTGCTGGATGACCGGAATGTGCGCCCCGGCTTCATGTTTGCCGACATGGAACTGATCGGCATTCCCCATCGCATCGTGGTAGGGGAGCGCTCTCTGGATGAGGGCAATGTGGAGTACCGTGCCCGCACCGCATCGGAGAACAGCTTCATCCCGCTGGATGAGATTCTCGACCATATCAAAGAACAGTTGTAGGCGTGTGAGGGGTCGGAGTCAAACCCTGCTGGATAAATCATAAGAACGGCATGGGCGGAGGGTTTGACTCCGACCCCGCATGGTATAAGAGCGGCACCGAATAAAACAAAACCCACCACCGGGTACGCATCCGATGGTGGGTTCTGCACCTGCCAACTAGCCAGGTTTTTCCTGATAGATTACAGAATATCGTAAGAAAGCGACTTCTCCTTTGTCAGCGCCTTCACCAGCATCATCAACTCACCCGCTGTATGGCGGATGGTCCGCACCCCTTCCTGCATATCGTTGCATTCAGCCCCGGTGCGCATAGCCGCCGCCGCATTGGCTACATCGAGAATACGTCCCAAAGGCGCACGAATCTCCTGCAGCAGCAACTCCACGGCATCCTGCTCCGCGTGGCTGGCCAATGACAGGTCTTCTTTCGACACCCGGAGTTCATTGCTGAGATCCTTCACCAGGTTCTCCAGATTATCCCTGTAGGCCCCTACCTCCTGCAGCGCATGCTTCTGCCGGGTAACATCCTGAAAGAAACAGAGTGCTGAGGAATAGTCGTGTTCCACCGGGGAGCTCCTGACACCTGATAGAGAAACGGTCACCGTCAACAGCCGTTTTTCACCCGTTGCGTTGCTGACTTCAATCGGGTGCTGAAACAGGTCGGCTTTGGAGGCGCAGACATCCGCCAGATAACGGGGCACATCCTCACCAAACGCAGGGGGACAGGGAATCCAACCATTCAACGAGCGGCTGAGCACATCGACCTCTTCACAACCGAAGAGCTGCTCCGCACCACGGCTGAACAGCTGCACCAGACCGTCGGCATCGAACATCACGATGGCATCCATCGATTCCCGCAGCATCTCCTGCAGACGCACCTGCTCCTGCAAGACTTCAAAACCGGTCTGCCTGACATGGTGCCGCGCCCTGTGCAGACGGGATACCTCTTCGATCAGCTCATTTCTGCTCTTCCCTACATCATCCATAGGCTCGCTTCCTCACGAATCAAACTGTCTACCGGCGATTGCAAGACCGGTTGCTTGATCAATGAGTCGGCGAGGCAGTATGGATATTGAGGAAGCTGAGAATAAGATTCACAGACTGGGAATTATTGTATTTCTCCTGTGATTTGGTTCACGGGATTACAGACGATTGGTTCCTGAAAGAACGCC
Organism: Chromatiales bacterium; assembly: GCA_036784775.1. Classification (GTDB taxonomy): domain Bacteria; phylum Pseudomonadota; class Gammaproteobacteria; order Chromatiales; family Chromatiaceae; genus QGON01. The sequence goes on from JAMJIN010000097.1 coordinate 5,078, forward strand.
GGAAACAAAAAACCCCGGCATTGCCGGGGTTCTGTCTCCAATTGAGTAAAAGCGTTAAGGCACGGCCGATCGCTTGATGAAGATGCTTCTCGTGTCGCCTTGCATAGTCCTGGCGGGGTCCATAGTACGCAGGTCTAGCCGCATAAGCTCACCCGGCTCCAGGGAGGGATCGAGCCCTACCGGAGCAGTCCAGGTCCAGGTATTGGTTCCATCGTAAGCCAGGTCGGCGGAAGTCGCATGGTTCATTGGCTCCGAACGGAACTCTCCATACTTGAACGCATCCCCGGTGGCAGGATCCGATACACGCCCACGGACGAGCCAGAGGGTGTCCGCAGGCAGCGCACTAGTCCAACTGACCGACGAAATCGTTGCTGCGCCGATATCATGGGCATCGTCAATAATGGTTGCGGTGTTACCCGTGAACGATGTCGTATCACTCAGATTGACCGTAACCGCCGACCGGGGCGGCGCCGCTACCGATGTGGGATCCGGCACCGCGTAGTCCAGCGAAAAGGTCATGGGCGGGAGACCCGCACTCAGTCGGTCGTTGGCGAAGGTTGCGGTGACGGTATCCGCTGCCGATATCAGATAGTCGCGGGTACTGACATAACTGCCTATCCGCTGTGCCTTGTCATCGTCGAACGGGAACTGGAAGTAGGCATCGACAATGCCACCGTAGTCATTTTGATCCCCCAGGACATTGTCGTCCCAAAGGGTAAAGCCGCTTTCACCCGTGTCGAAGACCCCATTCACCAGTGACACATCCGCATCGAGGAAAACGGCCGGGGCGTTACCGAAGGAGATCACCGTCGTCGGCGTGCGGCTTTCGGTCAACTGGGATCTAACCATCAGCTCGGGCCTGACCGCCCGCGCAACACCCGTGTATGGGACCCCAGCGCCGACCCAAGTAATATCAGCATTACCGCTGTTCGTAAAGGTCAGAGTCGTGGGCAGCGCCGCACCTGGAACGCCAGTAATCACTCCTTGAGGGTCGTACAGCGTCAGGCTCACCCGGTTGTTGGCCCAGTCGATGGCGTCTGGCGTAAACCACGGGAATCCAGCCCCGCCTGGATGACAGGAAACCCCATAGGTGGCAGTCGGCACGAGACAGGTGATATTACCTCCATCACTCATCACCTGCAGGGTAAATTTACCCAGGGTAGGATCTGGATGATCAGTTTCGACAGTAAAGAAACCGTTCATGCCTGCCGGCACACCCAGGCGGCGACTGCGGGAGTTGGCTCTGCCGTTGGCATCATCGTGAATCGACCAGACACGCAGTTCAGAGGGACCATCCCATTCGTTGATAGCACCTGCCGGCACGGTGACACTGGCGCTGGCGCTGGAGACGCGCATCCGAATCGGCTCTTCCGTATTGTCAAAGTCAAAGTTGTAGCCGACGGCGCCGGCTACGCCGGGAAATTCGGCGGTCATGGCCTGGTAGGGATTGAAGAACCCGTAGAGACCGATCACCTGACCCGACTCGGTACGCGATGAGGCAACACTGTTCAGATCAATATCCCTGCGACTGATGCGTTCCGTCACCAGATCGGCAAGTTCCGCAACCGCACCGTAGGAGGCAACTTCCAGATCGTTACCACTCTCACCATCGCCCATGTCGTCAAAAATCTTCACGACATAGCTTTCGCCATGAATCAGGGCGGTACCCGCTCCGTCGCGGTAGGTATCGCAACTGGCGAAACCGTAGAAACCCGTCTGGAACGCTTCACTGTCGAAGTCCGGATAGGGCAGTCGGCTCATTATCTTAAAGCCATCCTGGTCGTACCTCCGGGAACACAGTTTTGTGGCGCCAGTGTAGACCTCAACCCGCAAAATGCTGGCGGCGGTTGCCTTCCGCAGCCACGGATTGCGCACACCCATGATATGCAGCTCCTCAGTGCCGCCACCAGAGACCGCATTGGTGATCCTGCGGGTATAGGTCTCGGCGGTCAGAGGCTTGCCGTAGAGCCGGTCACTCCAGCCGTCTGAATCATCGGGTGTCAAAGCCGGATTCGTGCAGACCGTGGAATCGGTGGTGCTGAAAAAGATCCGTTCCTCGCCCTCGGATGCCATAATGAGGATCGGTTTGCCCGTAACGTCGTCCGGAGCCCTTACGAACAGCCCGCCGAAGTTATCAGCCTCGCAGACCAGGTCGTCAACGCCATCACCGTTCCAGTCATCAATCCAAGCGTCCTCCAAGGTGAAGGTAAAGAAGCCGGTGCTGGCATCAAAATTAGAGGCGCCCACTGTACTGCTACCGGCTCCCGGCGGGAGATGCAGGTTGAAGCTGCTGCCGCTGATCTCGATCTCCACCGGCGCATTACCGCGATCCGGATTGACATCGTTCTCCTCCCGGTACTCGATGGCATATTGGCCGTTGTAGTCTTCGGTGCCGTTATGGCGGTAGACGAAGGTTCCCGTGACATCGGTTGTGAGGGAGCAACTGTCGACACTGTTGCCTACACCGTCTCTGATATCCCCGTCTTCCTGAATGGTTCCGGTAAGCGTTTTGGTAGCTGGATTGTAGGTACCGTTGACGGTAAAGGTTACATTCACCGTGTAGCCAGCATCTTCCCAGCTGGGGTTTAAACTGAGTATGAAGCTGTTGTCGGCCGGGTTGAAAGTGCCGGGGATCAAGAGGCCGGATTCTCCATTGGGAGCAGTCGAGGTCAAACTGACGCCGCTCTGGCTCATCCCGATGTAACCCCAGTCTGTGTCACCCTCCAGCTCGCTGTAGCAACTAATGGGGACACTGCTGGGCGGCACAACGCCGGTGACGGTCGAATTGATGCGGTAGATACCGCTCAGATCAGCCACCGCTGTTGCCGGGTTGATCGTGATGGAAAACGGTCCCAAGCCGGTTGATTCTGCGGGGGTACCGTCGTCGGTAACGGTGATGGTGATATCGCCCTGCTCACCCTCCGCATCCGGCGTACCGCTGATCTCACCGGTCGTGCCATTGATGCCGGCCCAGCTGGGCAGATTGGTGGCTGTGAAGGTCAGAGTGTCGCCTTCGGTGTCATCGGAGGTCGGAGTGAAAGAGTAGGCAACTCCCACCATACCATCCGGCGCCGTACCGCCGATGGTCGGCGCGTCGTTGACCGGCGCAATGTTCACCGTCACGTCGATGGTATCGGTATTACCGGTACCATCATCCACCTGCACCGTGAAGGTATCGGTGCCGTTGGCATCCGCATTCGGCGCATAGCCGATGACCTTGGAGGCACCGGTGCCGGAGGCAGTCGCCAAACCGTTCGTCGCGGCGGAGGAGATGCTCCAGGTCAGTACATCACCGTCCGCATCGGTCGCATTGAGGGTCAGGGCGAACGCCGTCGGCGCGCCGTCCTCATCCATATTCACCGTAGTGGTTGCACCCTCGGTGATTTCCGGAGCATCAGGCTGAGCCGTGACGGTCACGTTGACGATGATGGTGTCGGAGTTGATGTCGTCTGTAACCGCGACGACAAAGCTGTCCGTACCGTTGAAGCCGGCGGTCGGCACATAGGTGACAGCCATGGAATTTCCGGTACCGCTGGCGGTGGCCACGCCATTGGTGGCCTGGATATCGATACTCCAGGTCAGAACATCACCTTCCACATCAGTGGCGTTAAGGGTCAGACTGAACGGCGTGGGAGTGCTATCCTCATCCATGGTCACTGTAGTGGAGACCCCTTCGGTGATCACCGGCGCCTGGTTGTCACTGACTATCACGGTCACGGTGGCGTCCGCCGAGTTGGCGGTGCCATCGGTCATGCTATAGGTGAAGGTCTCGGTACCATTGAAACCGTCGGCAGGGGTATAGGTAATAGTGCCGCCATCCGTGCTGACCGTACCACCACTTGAAGTTGCACCCAGTGGTGTATTGATGGTCAGTGCCGAGCCTTCAGCATCTGTATCGTTGACCAGTACATCAAGCGGATTATTACTGCTGTTGAAGCCGACGCTGAAGCTGTCTGGGTTGGCGACAGGCGCATCGTTTACCGGGTTGATGGTAAGGGTTACCGTGGTGACAGCGGAGGCATCCGTACCGTCAAACGCAGTATAGGTAAAGCTGTCGCTGGTGGATTCGCCGCCATCGTGGTTGTAGGTGATGGTGCCGTCGGCATTGAGTGTCGCCGTACCATTGGCGGGGACACTCAGATTGGTGACGGTCAGGGCGCTGCCTTCCGCATCGGCATCGCCGTCGAGCACGTTGACGGTGACCGAACCACCTTCAGCCGTGGTACCCGCATCGTCATCTGCGGTAGGCAGATCGTTCACCGGCGTGATGGTGATAGTAACAGTGGTGAGTTCGGAGGTGAGATTGCCGTCATTGGCGCGATAGGTAAAGCTGTCGCTGACCGTTTCGCCACCATTGTGGATGTAGGTAACGGTTCCATCGCCATTGTCCGCCAACTGGCCATTGACCGGCAGTGTCATGCCGCTGATAGTGAGCGGATCACTCTCCGCGTCGCTGTCGTTGGCCAGCAGATCGATGGTGACCGTGCCGCCCTCAAGGGTGGCGCCGCTATCGGCAACACCGATCGGCGCGTCGTTCACCGGGGTGACGGTGATATTTACCGTGGCGGGAGTGGAGTCGTCTGTACCGTCGTTGGCAGTGTAGGTAAAACTGTCACTGATAGTCTCACCACCGTCGTGGGTGTAGGTCACGGTGCCGTCGGCATTTAGGGTAGCCGTGCCGTTGGCAGGGACACTCAGGTTGGTGACGCTCAGGGCATCGCCCTCCACATCGGTATCGCCATCGAGCACATTGACGGTGACTGAGCCGCCTTCATCCGTGGCACCCGCATCATCGTCCGCCAAGGGCGCATCGTTCACCGGAGTGATGGTAACCGCAACGGTGGCCACGTTGGAGCTGGCGGTGCCGTCGCTGACCCGGAAAGTAAAGGCGTCGGTGCCGTTGAAGTCGTTGTCTGTGGGTGTGTAGGTATAGGTACCGGTCACAGCATCAGTGATAACTACGATGCCGTTGGTGCCCTGGCTGACCACACTGAAGTCCAGTACGTCACCCGCATTGACATCGGACCCGGAAAGGGTTCCGGTTCCCACGGTAGCCTCGGCAGTGGTCAGGGTGCCGTTCGAGGCAGCCGGAGCACTGTTTACGGTGACGCTGGGATCTGTGGGATCAAGGTCGACGCTATCAAGGTATCCGTCGCCGTCGGAGTCGATGTCGCGGGAGTCAGGTGTGCCGTCACCGTCGGTATCGACTGCACCGTCACCTTCATCGACATCGGAAAGACCGTCGTTGTCGTCGTCGGCATCGGTGTTGTCACCGGTGCCGTCGCCGTCGGTGTCCACCGTTTCGCTGGCGTCCTTGGGAAAGGCGTCTGAGGTATCCGGCGTGCCGTCATCGTCATCATCAGTGTCGGCATTGTCGCCAGTGCCGTCGCTGTCGGTATCGAGGAATTCATTGGGATCGGTATCGAAGGCATCCTGGGCATCCGGTACGCCGTCGTTATCGTCATCCGTATCGACATCGTTGGGGATGCCGTCGCCGTCAGGATCCTGAGAGGCGAAACTTACACCGGGGTTGGTGTCATCGTTGTCGTCCGGGTCGTAGAGCGCATCCCAGCCGTCATTGTCCTGATCGTTGATGCTGCTCTTGGTGTTGTCCAACGGATAGTCGTCGCCGGTATCCGGCACACCATCACCATCGCCATCGTCGTCGGTATCGGCATTGTTGCCGGTGCCATCACCGTCGGTATCCACCTGCTCGGCGGGATCAAATGGGAAGTCATCGTCAAGGTCGGCCACGCCGTCATTGTCGTCGTCGATGTCGGCATTGTCGCCGACGCCATCACTATCCACCGATTCGGTGGCATCGTCGGGGAAGGCATCCTGGGTATTCGGCACATTATCGCCGTCGCGATCCGGGTCTGGCTCAGCCGGCTCCAGAACCAATTCGATGGTTCCTGTGGTGGGATCGAGATCGTCCGTATTGGTCGTGACACCTGTGGTGGCCTTTTCATCAATGAGGATCTGTTGGACCTGGTCGACAGTCAGCGGGTTGCCGGTGCCGTCATCGGTGCCGGGAATCGGCAGTGTGGCCGGATCCTGCTGCAACACGGTGGCAGAGGTCTCGGTCAGCACCGAGCTGGGAGTGGGTGTGCCCGTTTCGTCGGGTACCTGGCCGTCGATCTGGCCGGTGGAGAGGTCTGCGGCCAACTCTTCCAGCACTGCATTGGCATCGGCGCCAGGGAGCTGGTCATCAATCTGGGCGACTACAGCAGTCAACGCCTCCACGGCGGCGCGGTAGCTGGCCACATCCGCCTGCTTGTCGGTGGTATCAGTGGTATCGTCCACCAGCGGTGGGGTGTCGAAGATATCGATGTCGCCACTCATGCCGAAGCCGACGGTGGAAGCCACCTGTGCAGCAGCAATCGGCAGCGCCGCAATAAACTCAGCCGCAGTGGTGGTGCCATTGCCATCACCGGTGAAGGGAGCCGCGCTGGAGTCCGCGCTCATCACCGCCAGGTCGGTGGCCATGGTGGTCAGGGGAGTGGCATAGATCTGCTCGCCCTTGTCGAGCAGGGCCTGGGTGATCACGGTACGCATGGTGCTGATCACCGGAAAGGCACCGGTAGTGATATCCGTGGTTCCCGCGTTACTGGTGAACTCGAGGATATAAGGAGGAGTCAGAGGGAAAGGCAAGGCCAACCCCTGGATCGCTGCGGCGCTGTCAGTGGTGCCTGTATCCACCACCGTACCCTTGAACCCAGGCTGAGAGGCATCGAACAGGGTGGCCGTGGCTACCGCATTCGCCAGAGGCCCTTTGACACCGCCACCGCCTATGCCACGGGGAGCTGGAGCTGGGTCAGCCTCATCTCCACCGCCACCACCGCACCCTGACAGGACCAGCGCCATAGAGGCAACAAGTAAGATGGCGCGAAACAACAGGGGGGATCTCTTCCGGGTTTGCTGGGAACTCATGGTATTTCCTTCAGGTCTATATCCATCACGATAGCGATTCGGTCTTCGTGCCAAGCGTACGTAACCATGCGAGATGGGCAGTGGCTCGAGTAGTATTGGGCTTTCTTGAGCATCAGGATTGATTGTGACGAAAGTCGCCACTGATCCCTACAGTCCTGCCATAGCCGGCCATTCTTCTAGCCGCATACTGCATCACTGCACGCCTCCCATTTATATTTTTTCTCAGAGAATGGCGCAATTTGTAAACATTGTAAATACCTCACTAGTTATATGTATTTATTTCATGCACAAACCCGGTAGCAACCGCTATTTCCTATCGCTCATATTCTGATTTATCATTGCCCCGCCCACCAATGAAGCATTTGACACACCCAGCCATAAACAAGGAAACTACCCGGCTTTGAGCACCTTTGCTGCTGTAATCAAACCAAGGCTCCCAGAATGACGAAACAGCCCTCTTTTACCCGTGATGAACTGCTTACCTGCGGACGCGGCGAGATGTTCGGCCCAGGCAACGCCCAGTTGCCCACGCCCAACATGCTGATGATGGATCGCATCGTCAACATCTCCGACGAGGGGGGGGAGAACGGCAAAGGTGAAATACTCGCTGAATTGGATATCAACCCGGATCTCTGGTTTTTCGACTGTCACTTCCCCGGTGACCCGGTGATGCCAGGTTGTCTTGGACTCGATGCCATGTGGCAGTTGGTGGGCTTCTTTCTGGGCTGGATCGGCAACCCAGGCCACGGTCGTGCGCTGGGAGTGGGTGAGGTCAAATTCACCGGCCAGGTACTGCCGAAAGCTAAAAAGGTGACCTATCATATCAATATGAAACGGGTCATCAGCCGCAAGCTGGTTCTTGGCGTGGCCGACGGTGTGATGAAGGTGGATGGCAGGGAGATCTACACCGCCAAGGATCTGCGGGTCGGCCTCTTTACCTCGACCGACAACTTTTAGTCCATTTTCCATGCAAGGGTACCGTGGAGCGCTGATTCTATTCCTGGCAGCCACGCTGCTCTTTTGTTCAGCTCTGCAGGCTTCCGAGGTCAACCGCCTGTTGCGATCAGATACTACCCCTGACGGAGTAGTGTTCGAGATTCTGGAGAGTGACGTGGATGATCTCGGTTGGGCGATTCCCCAAACCCTGCGTCACATCAAGGCACTGCGCGCACGCTTCCCCGATCTCGATATTGCCGTTGTCACCCACGGCCCGGAGATGTTTGCCCTGAAATCATCCGACCGGGATGCCTTTCCCGAGGCCCACGAAATCGTCCAGTCACTCACTCAGGACCAAGGGGTCGATGTACACGTCTGCGGCACCCATGCAAGTTGGTATGGCGACGCAGATGAAGATTTTCCCGACTATGTGGATGTGGCGCCTTCCGGCCCTGCACAGATCAGCCAATATCTGGAGCTGGGTTACAAACTGATCGTCGTTGAACGGGAATTATGAACCCCCAGTCAGATTTGTTTGCTGTATAAAACGAATCTACCAACCCACCACGATGACTCCGTAGATAGACAAATCGCGGCGGGGGCACCGCTCATACGAACACTTCACAGCCAGGATTCAAACTCGCAAGCCCATGAAAAGTCTCTGGAACGATACCGAAGCCGTCCGATTCACCGATGACCTGCAACTGCGGGTCTACAGCTCAAGACTGTTGGGGAGCGATCCCTCACTGGTGCTGCACGGAGGCGGCAATACCTCGGTAAAAATCCGCCAGCCCGATCTCTTCGGAGATGAAGAGGAGATCCTCTACGTCAAGGGCAGCGGCTGGGATCTGGCCACCATCGAGGCGGAGGGTTACACCCCGGTCCGTATGGCGCATCTGCTGAAGCTGGCAACCCTGGAGTCGCTCTCAGATCTGGAGATGGTCAATCAGCTCAAGACCCAGCAGACCATCGCCTCCGCCCCCACCGCCTCTGTAGAGGCGATCCTGCATGCGGCGCTGCCCTATAAATATGTCGACCATACCCATGCAGACGCCCTGGTCACCATTACCAACACCCCGGACGGCGAAGCACGCATCCGCGAACTCTACGGCGACGACCTGGTGGTCATCCCCTACGTGATGCCCGGCTTCGACCTGGCCCGGACAGTAGCGGAGCAATTCACAAAAGAGGCCCACGAGGGCACCCTCGGCATGGTGCTGATGAACCACGGCCTCTTCACCTTTGGCGATACTGCGAAGATCTCCTATGAACGCATGATAGCGCTGGTAGAACGGGCGGAGAGATACCTTCAGGCCGAGGGAGCCTGGGAACTGCCTGAGCCCGCCTATGAAGCGACCGCAACTGACCCGATTGTGTTGGCGTCACTGCGCCGCGCTATCTCCACTGCCGCCGGTTTTCCTGTAGTACTGCGCAGTCATCGCAAGCCAGATGAAATGGCCTTCTGCCAACGGGATGACCTCTCTGTAATCTCGCAGCAGGGACCGGCGACACCGGATCACGTCATCCGCACCAAACGCCTTCCTCAGTTGGGTTGCGATGTAGAAAGCTATGTCCGGGACTATCGCCAATATTTCGACAAGCAATCGCCCCAGTCCCGCGCACCAGTGAAGATGCTCGACCCAGCCCCCCGGGAGGTGCTGGATCAGACACTTGGACTGCTTACCGTCGGCAAGAGTCCCAAAGAAGCGAAGATCATCTCCGACATCTATCGCCACACCATCGAGATCATTCAGCGCGCTGAACGACTCGGCGGCTGGCGCGCCCTGCCCGCACGGGACATCTTCGATGTGGAGTACTGGGAGCTGGAGCAGGCCAAACTGCGCAAAGGTGGAAAGGCACCACAGTTTCAGGGTGAGGTCGCACTGGTGACCGGCGCTGCTTCCGGCATCGGTAAAGCATGCGTGGATTCACTTTTGGCACGGGGGGCTGCAGTGGTGGGTCTGGATATCGATCCTGTCATCGAAACCCTCTACCAACGGCCTGATTTTCTCGGCATGTGCTGCGACATCACCGACAACACTGCACTGCAGCAGTCAATAAAAAAATCGGTGCTCGCATTCGGCGGGCTCGACATGTTGGTGCTGAATGCGGGTATGTTCCCCGGCGGCTGCCCTGTGGCGGAACTTCCCGACGACGAGTGGAACCAGGTCATGCAGGTCAATCTAAACCCCAGCGTTGCATAAAAACAGGCCAGCAATGACTACGCTGCCTTCTCGATTTCATCCAGGTAATGCAATAACTCGTTTTGC
>JAMJIN010000467.1:0-1418 GCA_036784775.1 Chromatiales bacterium
ACCCGCACGATTGGTATAACGTCAGAGACGAGGATTCTTGGTTCTTGCTCGCGGAGACATGGGTTGGGTAACCTGCGGGGATTTGCTCCTAAACGCCACGCCGCTCTTCAAGCGACGAGTGGTGGCTTTGTGGAAGCGGGCATTAAGGACCAGCATGCACGTCACCAACGACGTCATATCCTGTCAGAACTTCAAACAAGCGGCCAAACGACGTTCGATGGAAGCTGATAAGGACTTGATACCGACTCTGTTTACAATTCCGGGCTCCCTATAAAACGCGCGACCACAACGCGCGACTGTCCAATGCAGCGAAAAGACTTTGGAAAGGAAAGACTTCTGCAGAGGCGTGTTCGATGATGGCTTTCGTGCATAGATAATCTTGCGAGTGTGTGAAGAACGAACACGATTTCTTTTCGGCGAACCACCAGAATCAAACAAGAATCAATGTGGGACAACGTGTGGAACGTCAACCGATGGCCTCCCTCGACTTGGGCTGTCCTATCGAATTATTTTACCCGTATCGCGAGACGCTTACCTGAATCTGGCCAGAGCATACTTGTTCGTACTAGCGAAGGTGACTAACGGAAATGGGATGGACTTCGATGCGGATAATGCGGTGGGTCCGGTGAATAATTGGTTGCATTCGCTGTTCAGTCAAGTCGAAGTGAACCCGAATGACACGCTCGTGACCCATTCGACCAATACGTATCCTTTCCAAGCCTACGTCGAAACACTGTTGAGTTACGGTACAAAGACACCGCTGGACACACGGATGCCGTCAACGTAATCAACTCGAACGCGATCAATGAATGATTGATGGCTTGGCGAGCATACATCACGGAGACTCGGGTCGTCGAAATGATGGGGACCTGATCCTGCAAGATCGTTTCCTGCTCAACGGGGTCAGCGTCAAGACCTGCTAGTGCAACGCAAGGACACGTTTGCGCTCTGGCGCCAACCCCGATTACAAAGTGCACATCGTCGACGCAACCGTATTCGCAGGAAAAGCCACCCAGATTGGAAAGATCCCCGATGGTGTTTGCTCTTTTCTTTCACACATTCAATCTTATCGGATATAACGCATCCTGTTAGTTCCGTCCTTAGTCACCAGGCTCTCGTTAGTCGCTAGGGGGAACCACTCTTGCCGGATATGACCCCAACTGACCGGATATGACACCGCATGACCGGATATGATCCCAAATGATCGGGTATAACCAAAGACATGCCGGAAAGACCGGAAACCTGACCTCACAGAGATATCAACTACGCAATATAACTACTGCCACCAATAGACAAATCTTCGCAATTTGAATGTCGGAGTAGCCCTTTTATTCGTTGGTAACAAAATACAAAGACCAATTTCCTCTTCTTTTTGGCTAGATGCAATGTGTTCAACAAGTGTCTCACATAGAGAACTA
>JAMJIN010000309.1:0-2512 GCA_036784775.1 Chromatiales bacterium
CTGCTCAAGAACCAGACTGACCGCGTCTAGCTTGAATTCCTTCGAATATTTCTTTCGTTCTTTCATTTTTCTACCTCAGTTAAGTTAATGATGCTTAACTGGGGTGTACATGTCCATTAGACCACTTCACCTCGCCGGTACCGGTACCCATAACAGCGCCGGGTGGTCTGCTGCTGAAGTCGTAAGCGCCGTACACTACTCGAGCGCGACTGAGCGGCTTGCCCGGCTCGACGTAGCAGGGCCGCAAACCTGCCTGATAAAGCGTCTGGGCCCAACGATTCATTCCTCTGGCTTTAGGGTGTGAGACAGCAACCCACAATGCCATGGCCGTTTTGACGTACCAGTCAAAATCCACATCGGCGGGAAAGGTCTCAGGATAATCCTCCAGTGGTACACACGACTTGCTGTTCGGTACGTTGCTTTTCCCTCCGCCAGCCCCGGGTCCTGGTGAGCGAATGATCGGCGCGGCATCGGGGTGGTTGGATTTGTAGAAGCGCAGCATCTTGCCGAGGGGTCTGCCGTTCCATGAGGTCGACCCGTTGCCTTTTACCGATTGCGTGAGAATCAATTGATTCAGATCGCGGCAAGCACGGATCGTTTCCTCGATGGGAGTGCCGTCCTTGATCCGCGCCTGTATCGCCAATGCCACGATATTAGCGCTGGGTGCGTGAGAGAGATCAGGCCATTTAGCGACGAAACGACCTTTTGTTTTAAGTTCCCCGTTGTCGCTCAGAGAGACATATGCGTTTACATCCCGCTGGTAGTGCGCAGAAACGGGCGAGTATTCCATGACGTAACCGGTCATTGTCTCCCACGCCTCGACGATGCGGCGGACTTCTTCAAAGTGGGTCTTCTTACCCAGCACCAGGAGCCCGTCGGTGTTGGCGGATGCAATGTCTGCGATACCGTCCAGCATGGCAATTAGTGTCAGCATGGCTAGTTGACCCACCACGGTGACGTTTGCAGTCAGCTGGGGGTCGTAGAATGCGGAGTAGGGTGAGCTGGTCAGACCGAACGTTGAGTTCAGAACCAACTTTAAACTGTTGGCCACGGTCTTGTCGCCGTTGTGTTTGGCATCCAGTCGTTGACGGTAGAGGTCCTGGTACACGCCCATGAATGCATTCCCGCACTGTCGCGGGGATAGGTTATTGAGAATCATCGTGCTGGGGTACATGCTGGCGATGTCGATGTCACACAGGAACTCGTCGGAATCGGGTTTCCAGCAACCCGGTCCATCCACTGAGTGCAACCCCCCGACCCCCAGGGTGTAGTAGCGGTCGCCGATAAACACGGTTTGATCCATAAAACCCTTAGCCAAGCGTCCATCTGCGATGGGGATAGGTGTAGAGAATATAGGGTTTCCGATGTCGATTATTTTCGATACTGACGGGAACCTGGATGCATCGAGTTGCTTCCACCAGGCGGGTTGTACCACCCAGACGCGAGGATCACTGGCGATGATGGCGTGCGCCCGATCATTTAGTTGGCGCTGGGTTATCCCGACGAGACGCTCTACTGCCTGGCCCAGAATAGCTTCTGCGATTTGCGGCCCCCCTTTGCTGCGCAGATCGATGTCGTACTGTTGCGACATGCCGGCACGAAGATTCAGTTCACTCTGGAGTTCATTAAGTAACTTCCGGGTGATCTGTAAATCGTTGACGTTGTAGCCCAGCAGGATATCTTGCTCTTCGGCCGTTGGTTTCGTGTCGTATGCGATGGGTAACTCTTGCAGCTTCGAATGCCCCAGGCACACACCGACCCTCTTCAGACCGATGCGTCCGGGTAAAAGCGGCATCAAATCGATGCTGTTGATCGTGTTGGTGTAGGCCCAGGGCTTCGCGCCATGAACGATAATCGCCACACTGGTGGCATACGCGGTTGCAGGAACCGGACGTTTTAGGAGCTCAGACAACACCAGGTCGTCGTACGCCCTGGAATTGAACCCCACCAGTTCATGATCACTCGCGCTGACCCACTCCAGGAACGTCCGCAGGGGCTCAATGTGGCTGGTGTCTGTGTCAGTAATGACGTATTGGCGGATCTCCCCGGAGGGTAGTTCGAAACCAGCCTCGAACCATCCGGGGAAGACCTCCAGGTCATAGACGATCAGATTATCGACCGGATACACGGTGATACCTCAATAATGAGGAGCTGGGGTGACAGGGGGGATATACGCGCCAGGCGCTGGTTGTGCTGCTGGCGTTGGCTGACTAGAAAGGTATCCCGCAACAAGCGCTGGTGTAGGAGATGTTGCGTCAAGCACCCGGGGTACGAGTGTCATCCCGGGAACAGGTGCCATTGCGGCAGCAGGCGGCGCTGCCGGGATGTTGGCGAATGCGGACTGCAGGTCGACCTGACCACCCTCTATCAATGGTGCGCCGTCGGCGTATTTTAAGACCGCGCTGACGCCAAGACTGACTCCGGGCCCTCCTTGCGGATGGCGGTACGAAAATACGCTGATTGACACATAGGCCTGGCAACCACCATAGATAGGTTTCAATCCAGTGGTTGG
>JAMJIN010000098.1:0-15193 GCA_036784775.1 Chromatiales bacterium
GCTTTCTCATTTTTATCGTTTCAAATGTAGGATTTTTCATGGTTTCTGGATCTCACCAGCAGTGAACTCCAGAGATAGTGCATATTTTTTATTTCTCCCTGTCTTTTATACGGTGGAATGGTTGTTAGCACCGGAATTTATGCAACTACCGGGTAAACTGAATGAGGGTGTCCAGTTTGTTCTGAATATCCCCAAATCTCCTGAGTGAGTGGTGAGATTAACATGAACATAGAAACCTGCAGTCATTCTGATGAACTCCTGTTTATTGACGAAGAAGTCGCCAAACCCTCTTCCATCGATGAGATGCTGGATCCCTGGAAGTTACTGATCGTTGATGATGAATCCGATATCCACCGGGTGACCTGCATGGTATTGGGGGACTTTAGTTTTATGGGGCGTAGCCTGGAGTTCCACCACGCCTATTCGGATATTGAAGCGAGGCAGATGCTGGAACAGTATCCTGATATCTCTCTCATTCTGCTTGACGTTGTCATGGAACAGGATGACTCGGGTCTGAAACTGGTTGAGCATATCCGTAATGTGCTGAGAAATCGTTTTGTACGCATTATTCTGCGTACCGGCCAGCCGGGTTTAGTCCCTCTCAAAAAGGTCATTGTGGACTATGACATCAATGACTATAAGGAGAAATCAGAACTTACCGATCAGAAACTTTATGCAACCCTGGTTGCCTCATTGCGGGAATACGATCATCTCGTCACGATTGAAGAGAATCGAAAAAAGATAGAACTTAATAAGATGGGACTGGAAAAGATCATCCAGGCCTCAAACTCTATCTTCGAGCTTTCATCGCTGCGTAATTTTGCACAGGGTGTTCTATTGCAGTTTGAAAGTCTGTCCGGGGTGGATGTCCACTCCATCTATACCAAGGTTGATGGTTTTTCAGCGATACAAGAACGTAGTGATTTCAAAATTCTCGCGGGTACTGGCTACTATACAGATCATATTGAAGAACCGGTGGATGAAATTCTCAAAGAAGAAGACCTGAACCGAATCAGGGATGCGGTTGGCCAACAAACCAATCAGTACGGCTCTGATTATTTTGTCTGTCAGGTTCAAAATAGCGTCGGCCAAACCCATGTGCTCTATGTTCATGGTAACAATTTATCGGTAAAGGGAGTCGACCGCGAATTGATTGAGGTATTCAACACAAATATCTCTGTTGCCTTCGAAAATCTGCATCTCACTCAGGAGATTGAACACACCCAGCATGAAATTATCTATACGCTTGGCGAGGTAACTGAGGCCAGATCCTACGAAACGGGTTTTCATGTAAAGCGTGTGGGTGAATTTTCACGAATCATGGCCCGGCGCTACGGACTGGATATAAAGCAGGCTAACCTGTTGAAGGTGGCCGCTGCGCTGCATGATGTGGGTAAGGTTGGTATCCCCGATGCGATATTGAATAAACCCGGCGCTCTGACAGAAACAGAGTTCGATGTAATGAAGGAACACGCCATGCTCGGCCATAAGATTCTTGGGAAATCAAAACGGGAAATGCTCAAGACTGCATCAGTCATAGCTCATCAGCATCATGAGCATTTTGATGGCAGCGGCTATCCTCAGGGATTGAAAGCCGATGGGATAGATATATTTGCCCGTATCGTTGCAGTTTCAGACGTTTTCGATGCGCTGAGCAGTGATCGTATCTATCGCCCAGCCTGGAATGATGAAAGGATTTATAGCTATTTTCGAGAGCATCGAGGCAGCAAGTTCGATCCCGATATCGTTGATACCTTTTTTGATGCGCTGCCAGAACTGCTGGAGATCCGAGCGCTCTTTTCTGATTGATTTGTCATTCTCGCCCCACCTGTCACCACAGAGCGAGAGGAACTCGAAGTAATCGACCTGAAATTAGCCCGGCTGCCACGAATATCTCTACCGGGAAACCTCTTGCATATAATCTCAGCAGAGAAACAGCATATTTATTGACGTACATATTGATAAGTTAAGTGCCAAGCCCCATATCCAAAGTTCACAAGCAACAAATGGATGGATCAAATGCCTCAATCTATCAATGACGCTCTGAAAGATGAATCAACCTGGAAGCGCATCATCAGTATGCTGGTATTGGGTTTTGCCTATGGCGTCGCGGAAACCGTGCTGATCGCCCTGGTAGTCGCTCAGGTACTGTTCCGGCTGGTCAGCGGCAAGACCAATGAGCCGATGAGAGCAATGGGAAAAAAGGTGGCTGATTATATCTACCGCATCCTTATGTTTTTGACCTACAACAGTGATTACCGCCCCTTTCCCTTCAGCGCCTGGTCGGATGATGCAAACTCAAATGTGATCGTGCCGCCTGCCACGCATGGCGCGGATTGAGAGAGTGGACATATTTCAGCGAGTCGTTCGGCAATTGGCATCTTGGTTCCGAAACCTGGTGGTGCTGTACCACCCCAGAACCTTGCGGGAAAAAGGTTGGGGTTGGGCCGGTACAGTCGGCTTGATGACACTACTGGCCATCATGGCCGGCCTTAGCGTCTATTGGAGTCAGGAACCCGGGCCATTGGAAATTCAAAGGGTCACTCGTGCCCAGCTGTCCCCGGAACTGGAACCGGTCACAGGAAGCTATACCACTGCCACACTGATTGGCGTGATAGAGGTCCTGCTGGACAAGCCGGGGGGCTATCTGAGTAACGATGTCATGCTCCCATCAGTATGGATGGACAATATGCCAAACTGGGAATTTGGTGCGCTGGTCCAGGTTCGGGATCTGGCACGCTCGTTGCGGAACGACATGAGTCGCTCTCAATCCCAATCGATTGAGAACGAGTATCTGGCTATCGCCGAGCCTCAGTTCAACTTCAACAACGACTCCTGGATTCTCCCTGCGACCGAAAATGAATACCGCAAGGGCATTAAGACCTTGCATCAGTATCTGAATGACCTTTCAATCAATGCAAACCAGGGCACTCAATTCTACGCCAGGGCCGACAACCTGAGAGACTGGCTCTCCATCGTCGAAAAGCGGCTCGGCAGTCTTTCGCAGCGCCTCAGTGCCAGCGTGAGGCAGGAGCGGGTGAATACCGACCTCGCCGGTGAACCTGACGCCACCCAGTCGACCAATACCCCTGACCGGTTGTCGATCAAGACCCCCTGGCTGGAGGTCGACGATGTTTTCTATGAGGCCCGTGGCTCGACCTGGGCGCTGGTGCAGATTCTGCACGCCATCGAACTCGATTTTCAGGCAATCCTGAAAAAGAAGAATGCCCTGATCAGTCTGCGCCAGATCATCCGTGAACTGGAGGCTGCCCAGCAACCGATATTCAGCCCCATGGTTTTGAATGGCCGCGGCTTTGGCTTGGTTACCAACTATTCCCTGGTGATGAGCTCCTATATCTCACGGGCCAATGCCGCTGTGATCGACCTGCGGGACCTTCTGCAACAAGGCTGAAGTATGAATCCAGATCACTGCTATCTGGTTACCTCTGCCACCTCCTGACCTGCACAAGTACTGGCAGCCTTGTCACTCTGGCTAATCTGCTGTCGCTACTTCTGATGGACAGTCGGACATCCGGTGATAAAGTCCCCCGACTGCTGGAGAGAACATCCCGCATGCTCCTTTCTCCAACCTAAATATGCGACAATGTTGCGCTTTCACCCTGCGCCGGGGTGAACTTGAAACCCGAGCCACCGGAACAGCTATACGATGAACGACACACCGCGCAAAATCCTCGTCACCAGCGCCCTGCCCTATGCCAACGGACCGATCCACATCGGCCACCTGGTGGAGTACATTCAGACCGACATCTGGGTACGATTCCAGAAGATGCGTGGAAACCAGTGCATCTACTGCTGCGCCGACGATGCTCACGGCACGCCGATCATGTTGCGCGCCCGGCTGGAAGGGATCGAGCCGGAACAACTCATCGCCCGGGTTGCCGAAGAACACCAGGCTGATTTCAGCGCCTTTCGCGTCGGATTCGACAACTACCACTCGACCCACTCGGAAGAGAACAGAGTCTGCGCCACCACCATCTACGAACATAACCGGGATAGTGGACACATCGCGCGACGGGAGATCACCCAGGCCTACGACCCGGTGGAGAAGATGTTCCTGCCGGACCGTTTCATCAAAGGCACCTGTCCCAAGTGCGGGGCGGAGGATCAGTATGGCGACAACTGCGAGGTCTGTGGCGCCAGCTACTCACCCGCCGAACTGATAAACCCTGTCTCCGCCGTCTCCGGCGCTAAACCCGAAGAGCGCAAATCGGATCACTACTTCTTCAAACTGACCGATTTCGAGGAGATGCTGCAGAGCTGGACCAAGGGCGGCCACCTGCAGGCGGAGGTCTCCAACAAACTCGACGAGTGGTTCGAGACCGGTCTGCAGGAGTGGGATATCTCCCGTGACGCGCCCTATTTCGGCTTCGAGATTCCCGATCATCCCGGTAAATATTTCTACGTCTGGCTCGATGCCCCCATCGGTTACATGGCGAGTTTCCGCAATCTCTGCGACAAGACCGAGGATCTGGACTTCGACGCCTTCTGGAAGCCGGATGCCGACACCGAGCTCTACCATTTCATCGGCAAGGACATCATCTATTTTCACGCGCTGTTCTGGCCGGCAATGCTGCACGGCGCTGGTTTCCGCACCCCCAGCGCCATCTTTGCCCACGGTTTTCTCACCGTGGACGGCAAGAAGATGTCGAAGTCCCGCGGTACCTTCATCAAGGCCAGCACCTATCTGGACCATCTGAATCCGGAGTATCTGCGCTACTACTTTGCCGCCAAACTCAGCTCAGGCGTCGACGACATCGATCTCAACCTGAAGGACTTCGCCCAGCGGGTAAACTCTGACCTGGTGGGCAAGGTGGTCAACATCGCCAGCCGCTGTGCCGGTTTCATCAAGAAGCGTTTCGACGGCAAGCTTTCCGACAGCCTCTCCGAGCAGGCCCTGTTCGACGAATTCATCGCTGCAGGTCACGCCGTCGCAGAACACTATGAGAAACGGGAATTCGGCCATGCCGTGCGCGCTATCATGGGACTTGCCGACAAGGCCAACCAGTACATCGACGAGAAACAACCTTGGGTGATCGCCAAGGAGGAAGGCAAGGATCAGGAGCTGCACGACATCTGCTCCATGGGCATCAACCTGTTCCGTGTGCTGATCGGCTATCTGTCTCCCATCCTGCCGGGCACGGCAGAGAAGTCCGAGGCTTTCCTGCAGGTGGAACCGCTAACCTGGGACAGACTAGCCACACCGCTTACCGGACACCAGATCACAAAGTTCAAACCGCTGATGACCCGGGTCGATGAAAAACAGATCGATGCCATGCTGGAACACTCCAAGGAAGACTTGAAGGAAGAGGGGGCAAAACAGACAGCCGAACCAGCACAGGCCGCCGGTCCCCTGGCAGAGAACCCGATCGCCGACACCATCGAATTCGACGACTTCGCCAAGCTCGATCTGCGTATCGCAAAGATCGTCGAGGCCAATCCTGTGGAGGGCGCTGACAAGCTGCTGCAACTGACACTGGATATCGGCGGCGAAACCCGCAACGTCTTCGCCGGTATCAAGTCGGCCTATCGTCCCGAAGACCTGCAGGGCAGACTGACGGTGATGGTGGCCAATCTGGCGCCGCGCAAGATGCGCTTCGGTCTCTCCGAGGGCATGGTGTTGGCAGCCGGTCCCGGTGGCAAGGACCTCTTTATTCTCGATCCGGATGAAGGCGCGCAGCCAGGGATGAAGGTTAAATAATCCTGATGTAGGATGCGGTGAGCTTGCGAACCGCATCGTTCAAGGATTTCCTGACCCAATTGACGCGGTTCGTACCTCACCGCATCCTACAGGTTTGATTAGGGGCAGTTGCAGTTCCGCTACGCCTGAACCGGTCTATGTACCCAGCTAAGTTGCGGATCATCAAGGAATTGAAGGCTCCACCAGCCCATAATGACAATGGAATCCAGCCACAGATGAACAAAGGGACCTCTGAACAGAAGCGGCTCCTGCAAATAACCTATAACCTGATAGTTGTTTCCATTGGCCCGGTTGCCTATTCTTAGACGGATGTTTGAATTTTGTGCTAACAGGCCATGACACCCAATTAGATGAAAGAGTACGCCCTCATCCTAATCAGTACCGTCCTGGTGAACAACTTCGTATTGGTGAAGTTTCTGGGACTCTGCCCCTTCATGGGTGTCTCACGCAAGCTGGAAACCGCCACCGGCATGGGGCTGGCCACCACCTTCGTGCTCACACTTTCATCCGTTTGCGCCTATCTGATCAACGAATATCTCTTACTGCCCCTCGGGCTGGAGTTCCTGCGCACCATTGCCTTTATTCTGGTGATCGCGGTAGTGGTGCAGTTCACCGAGATGGTGATGCACAAGACCAGCCCGATGCTCTACCAGGTGCTCGGCATCTTCCTGCCCCTGATCACCACCAATTGCGCCGTGCTCGGCGTCGCACTGTTGAACACTCAGGAGCAGCACAATTTCATCGAGTCCGCCCTCTATGGATTTGGTGCTGCTGCCGGTTTTTCCCTGGTGCTGGTCCTCTTTGCCGCGATACGCGAACGGGTCGCCGTCGCCGACGTTCCTGAACCCTTTCAGGGCAACGCCATTGCGTTGATCACTGCAGGTTTGATGTCGATGGCCTTTATGGGTTTTGCCGGCCTGGTGGCCAACTGAGAGCGATGAAACCATGTTGATCGCCATTCTCACCATCACCGGACTCGCCACCGCTTTCGGCCTGCTGCTGGGTTATGCCAATATCCGTTTCCATGTGGAGGGCGATCCGGTTACCGATCAGATCGAGGCACTGCTGCCCCAAACTCAATGTGGTCAGTGTGGCTTTGCTGGCTGTCGCCCCTACGCAGAGGCCATCGCCGGCGGGGAATCTGAGATCAATCTATGCCCTCCCGGTGGCGAAGCCACCATGATTGCCCTCTCCGACTTGCTGGGACGCGATCCGGTACCACTCTCCGAAGAAACCGCCGAAGAGAAACCCAAGGCGATTGCACTGATCAAAGAGCAGGAGTGCATCGGCTGCACCCTCTGCCTGCAGGCCTGCCCAGTAGATGCAATCATCGGTGCAGCCAAACAGATGCATGTGGTCATCGTCTCCGAATGCACCGGCTGCGAACGCTGCCTGCCACCCTGTCCGGTGGACTGCATCGTGATGGAACCGATTTCACAGGAGAGCGGTGGTTGGCGCTGGCCTTTCCCGGACAATGAACACCCCGGGATCGTCTCGGCACCACAGTCGCGGTAGACCAGCAGCATGTACGTTGAATCAAGCAAAGGAAAGATACGGCGGTTATGGGATTTCCATGGCGGCCTGCACCTGCCGGATAACAAACGGCAGTCTCTACAGACTGACCTCACATCCGCCACGATGCCTGCCCGGCTGATCCTGCCGCTGCGCCAGCACATCGGCGAATCCGCGATCCCTCTGGTAAAACCTGGCGACCGGGTGCTGAAAGGGGAAAAGATCGCCGACAATACTGCTCCCGTCTGCGCACCCATCCATGCCCCCACATCGGGAATCATAAAAGGCATCGAAGCGCATCCAATTCCCCACCCCTCTGGTCTGAACGGCCCGGCGATAGTGCTCGAAGTTGACGGCAAGGACGAGTGGGCCGATCTGCCGGCGCCAATCAACGACTTCCAAAATGTTGATAAAAGCTTGTTGCTGCAACGGGTTCGTGAGTCGGGTATCGTCGGTTTGGGCGGCGCCACATTCCCGGCAGCGATCAAGCTCAATCCAGGCAAAGCGATCAAGACCCTGATCATCAACGGTGCCGAGTGCGAACCCTTCATCACCTGTGACGACCGGCTGATGCAAGGGGCTCCTGACCGGATACTGAACGGTGCACGCATCCTGCAGCACATTCTCGGCGCGGAAGAGTGTCTGATCGGTATCGAGGACAACAAGCCGGACGCCATCAGCACCCTGCGCAGCCACCTCACAGACGACGAACCGATTGAGGTAGTGCGCATCCCCACCCTCTACCCCAGCGGCGGCGAGAAGCAACTGATCCGCATCCTGACCGGGCAAGAGGTGCCCAGCGGCGGCTTTCCCGCACAACTCGGCGTGATCTGCCACAATGTAGCCACCACCGCAGCCATCGCCGATGCGGTACTCGAAGGACGACCGCTGATCTCACGCCTGGTGACCCTTACCGGAGAGGGCATCGCAAACCCTTGCAACATGGAAGTGCCTCTTGGTATCACAGCAGCCGACCTGATCGAACAGACCGGCGGCTATACCGGTAAATCATCGCAGTTGATCATGGGCGGCCCGATGATGGGCTTCAATCTCTCAACCGATCAGGTTCCGATCACCAAGGGCAGTAACTGCCTGCTCGCCCCCAGCGAAGAGGAAGTACCTGCCACGGGTTCCGCACTTGCCTGCATCCGCTGTGGCCGCTGCGCCGAGGTCTGCCCGGTGAATCTGTTGCCTCAACAGATGTACTGGTTCAGTCGTGCCAAAGAGCTGGAGAAGGTTCAGGACTACAATCTTTTCGACTGTATCGAGTGCGGTTGCTGCTCTCACGTCTGCCCCTCCCATATCCCTCTGGTGCACTATTTCCGCTTTGCCAAAACCGAAAGCTGGGCAAAGGAAAAAGAACAGCTGGCAGCAGATCACGCCAAGAAGCGGCACGACTTCCGTATCGCCAGGTTGGAGCGGCTCGACGCGGAACGAAAGGCCCGCCTGCGCAAGAAGAAGGAAGACCTCGGTAAGAAAAAACCGGTAAAAGCAGCCGCCAAGGGGGAGGATGCAAAAAAAGTGGCCATCGAAGCCGCGATGAAACGGGCTGCAGCAAAAAAAGCAGCCCAGCAGAGCCCACCCAAGAACACAGACAATCTGACACCGGCGCAGCAGAAGCAGGTCGATGCGGTCGATAAATCCCGAGCTGAAGCATCAGCCGACCAGGAGTGATTTACGGAATGCAGTTCCAGACCTTCAGTTCCCCCCACACCCGACGGCCCAGCAGCGTCGACAAGGTGATGCTGCAGGTAATTCTTGCGCTGCTGCCGGGCGTGCTTGCCATGACCTGGTATTTCGGTCCAGGCGTATTGATCAATATCGTCATCGCCACGCTCTCGGCAGTGGCCTTCGAGGCACTGGTACTGAAACTGCGCAGACGCCCTGTGATGCCCACCCTCTACGACCTCAGCGCCGTAGTCACCGCCATTCTGTTCGCCATCGCCGTACCACCACTGCTGCCCTGGTGGCTGACAGTCATCGGCATGGCCTTCGCCATTATCATGGTGAAGCAGCTATACGGCGGCCTGGGTTACAATCCATTCAATCCTGCCATGGCCGCCTATGTGCTGCTGCTTATCTCATGGCCAATACCCATGACCAGCTGGCTGCCGCCAGCGGTACTCAGCACCAACCCGCTGGATTTCATGCAGATAGTCAGTGCCATCTTTACCGGCTCACCACCCACAGGACTCGAGTGGGATGCCATTACCATGGCGACACCGCTGGACGGAATGCGCACCAATCTCGACCAGGGTCACATGATCAGCGAGATTTTCCAAAGTCCGGTCTGGGGCGATTTTAGCGGTCAGGGTTGGGAGTGGGTCGGCAACTGGTTTCTGATGGGTGGCCTTTGGCTCATCTACAAACGCACCATCACCTGGCATATCCCCCTGGCCTTCTTTGCGGGCCTGACAGTTCTGGCGATGATTGCCTTCCTGTTCGACCAGGAGAGTTATCCCTTCGCCCTGTTTCATGTCTTTAGCGGCGGCGCAATTCTCGGGGCTTTTTTTATCGCCACTGACCCGGTGACTGCCTGTACAACCAGAAAGGGACAACTGATCTACGGTGTCGCCATCGGCATGCTGGTCTATATCATCCGCACCTGGGGCGGCTATCCCGATGCCGTGGCCTTCGCCGTACTATTGCTGAACATGGCGGCCCCCACCATCGACTACTATACCCAGCCGCAGGTGTTCGGCCATGGGGATAACCATGGTTAAACATCCGGTCGTGATTGCGGGCTCGATTCTGGCCATGTTTGCCGTTGCCGGTAGCACACTGGTCGCCTTCACCCATGAATTCACCAAGGATCGTATCGCCGCCAACGAGCGCGAGACCCTGCTACGCAGCCTGCGCACCATGGTGCCTTCCAACACGGTGGACAATGACATAACCACCGACATTCTGGTCGTCAACGATCCGGAGATGCTCGGCAGTCCACAGACCGCCGTCTATCGCGGCCGTTTGATGGAACAACCGGTGGCCACCGTACTGACTCCGGTGGTGCCCGGCGGCTACAGCGGCCCGATCAAGCTGCTGGTAGCCGTACGTTACGACGGCACATTGGGTGGCGTGCGCGTCATCTCCCATAAAGAGACCCCAGGACTTGGAGACAAGATCGAAGAGTCACGCTCCGACTGGATCTACAGCTTCGATAACAAATCTCTCATCGATCCAAAACTCCAGGATTGGAAGGTCAAACGGGACGGCGGCGTCTTCGATCAATTCACCGGCGCCACCATCACGCCTCGCTCTATCGTCGAGGCGGTCAAGAAAACCCTACTCTATGTCAAAGACCATCGTGATGCGCTCTATGACAAAAAAGCCGCCTCCGATCCAGAGCCGCAAGGGAATAAGAAGCCATGAGCGATAGCGGATTAGGCCGGATCATCAAAGATGGCCTCTGGAGCAGCAACCAGGCACTGGTTGCCCTGCTCGGTCTCTGCCCACTGCTGGCGGTGACCAACACCGCAATCAATGGATTGGGGCTTGGCATTGCCACCACTGCAGTGCTGGTGGCTTCCAACGGCACGGTATCGCTGATCCGCAATCTGGTGAGATCAGAGGTACGGCTGCCGGTTTTCGTACTGGTCATCGCCTCCTTCGTGACCGCCATCGAACTGAGCATGAACGCCTACTTCCACGAACTGCACAAGATCCTCGGTATCTTTATCCCCCTGATCGTCACCAACTGCGCCATCATTGGTCGCGCTGAAGCCTTCGCATCCAAAAACAACCTGCTGCGTTCGCTGGTGGATGGCCTGAGTGTCGGTGTGGGTTTCACGCTGGTATTGGTCACACTGGGTGGCATGCGCGAATTGATCGGCCAGGGCACACTTTTCGACCAGGCCCATCTGATGTTCGGAGCCGCCGCTGAGGGCATGAGTCTGTCACTGGGCAGTGATTTCCAGGGCATGCTGCTTGCGATCCTGCCACCAGGGGCATTCATCGGTCTGGGCCTGATGATTGCACTGAAGAATCTGATCGATAAACGGCTGGCACAGACAACTGCGACAAAACCTGAGGCCATCGAATCCGGAGCGAAAGCCGGCGCTTCCTGAGATGCGTATCCCCCGCATCTTTACCCACCAGGATCTTGCCGACACAGGTTCGGTCACTCTGGAGAAGGAGCCCTCACACCACCTCAGCCAGGTGCTACGCCTCAAACCGGGTGGAGATCTCGTGCTTTTCAACGGTAACGGCAATGAATATGCCGCACGTCTACTGACATGTCAGAAAAACGCCGTTGAAGCTGAATTAACCCACTGCCTTCG
Source organism: Chromatiales bacterium (assembly GCA_036784775.1). Taxonomy (GTDB): domain Bacteria; phylum Pseudomonadota; class Gammaproteobacteria; order Chromatiales; family Chromatiaceae; genus QGON01. The sequence goes on from JAMJIN010000098.1 coordinate 11,509, forward strand.
GCATGAGCCGCCGCCACCATTGCACATCCATCTAACCATCGGCATCTCCCGTGGCGAACGCATGGATTTTGCACTGCAGAAATCAGTGGAACTCGGCGTTGCTGAAATCCAGCCAATCTTTTCTGAACGCTGCGTGGTTAAATTGGACCACAAACGGCTTGCACGGCGCATGGATCATTGGCAGAAGATCATTATCGGCGCCTGTGAACAGTCAGGGCGCTGCCATATCCCCATCCTGCATAAGCCAGTCGGCTATAGCTTCGCGATTGAAAACAGCTCTGCCGGACTTCGTTTATTGCTTGATCACCGAAGCGATCTCACGCTAACAGACCTCCCAGTTCCCAAGGAGGATGTGCAGCTACTGGTTGGTCCGGAGGGTGGGCTCTCCGGCGTGGAGAGAGAGATTGCAAAAGAGAAGGGGTTCACCGGCATCAGGCTGGGACCCAGGGTGCTGCGTACCGAAACCGCCCCACTGGCAGCCATCTCCGCCATGCAGATTCTGTGGGGGGATTTTGCCGACTGAAGTGAGCCGGCCAATCAGTTACCTCACGAAAGTGCGGAAAACACAGAATCGTAGGATGTGCTGCATCATATCGCCGGACGCCACATCCCCTTCTTGGCTTCATCACAACGGGTGATAAGTTTGGCTTTTCCCGTCGCAATGCAAAGCAGCGACAGCTCACTGGCCTTCTGCCCCAATTTCTGCCTGGTTGCGATCATACGCGGCAAATACTCCACATCCTCTTTGAATGTCTCACTCAGCGCATGTTGAAACGCAAGACTGGTCTTGAACTCTCCCTTCTTGTAGGCAATATCGGATAGCATGCTGTAGGTATTATATGGCGCCTGTCCCGACTTATAGGCTTTCGTAAGATTCGTTACTGCCGATTTACCCTTGTCCTGATAATACCGCACCTGAAACATCACCATGCGGGTGTATGGATCGCCGGAACAACTTCCACTTATGCCTTTCAATCCACTCGCTGCAGCCTTCGTGAGTATGCCGGGTTTTTCCTTGGCCTGAAGCATCAAATCATTCGCCTCATACGCATGTTTATAGCATGCGATAAATTTACGTGAAGACGCACTCTTCATAACCGTCAAAAAGGGCTTCTCAATGAACGCCGGTCGAGCCCGGTCAGGATGGGAGGCCCGAATATATTTTCTGATCTGCTTGCGCCGCTCTTTTGCATCCTCATGGCTGTGGCTCAACTGATCTTTGAGGTCATCCGATACATTGCTCAACAGCTGATTAAAATCAATCTTCAGCTCTGGACTGCTTTTTGGAGATTGAGTGGTGACCACGGGATTGCGTTCAACAAACTCCACCCTTTTCTGGGCGGTGAATTCGATCAACTTCAGGACCTCAAGCATCGCATCGCCATTATAGCCGGCACGAATCAGCAGATCGGCTCCCAAGTAGTCTGCCTCATTCTCCTGTCCCCGATTCAAGTTGGGGAAAAAAGCATTCTTCAAGGCCCAGTCAGCCACCTTTAGCTTCGCGTAATCTGCCGCACCCGCCTTCCCCTTTCCGACTGCAACCTGCAGATAGAGGTCTGAATAATCCAGCAAACGCTCGCTGACGGCACTCAGTGTATCCTTTTGATGGTGCTCCAATATCAGATGAGAAAGTTCGTGACCCAATAACGCAGCCAGTTGATCCTCGTTCTTCAGTTTCAATAGCGTTCCCAGTGGAATGGAGATGACACCGTTGGGCAACGCCTGCGCGGCAAAATCCGGGCTGGGTGAAATATAGACATGGGTCTGGATTTTTCGGCCGGGCCAGGCAGTAAGCAGTTTATCCTTGACCCCGTTTAGGTACTTTTCGAGCTCTGAAAGTTGCGCCACACCTTCTCCTGCACGGCGCAGCAAAAGAATATCCTGTTGAAAGCCGCCATCCCCTGCAGATTGTTCCGTCTCCATTGCAGCCTCTTCCGCATCCGGCTCGGCTGTCAACTGGTCGAGCAGCGTGCCCTCAAGCCCCGAGGTTCGGTCTGAGAGTCCGACGGCCCTGCCCACACTGCCGACAGCGGAACCGACTGTTTCCTTCACCGAAGTAAAAAAATCTCCAATCCCACCATGACTTGCGCCGGAAAACAGGAGAGGAATGCAGAGGCCCAGGAGGGGGATCATTAACCTTCTTTTTATGGACATGACTCACCCACACCACGAAGACCATATTGGCGCCGATCGCTGGCCTGAGCAATAGAGGCCCGGTGACAGTCATTTCGCTTCAGATTTTGCAAATCACCTGTCAGCACATCGCTCTGGTTAACCCAAACCTCTTTTCCCTCCGGCGTCCGGATCTTCAGGAAATTACTCTGATCTGTGGCGAGAACAGTGATTGGCGGTTCTCCCAGCCCGTCGACGGATTGATAGCGATATTTTCCTGCTTCGCGCACCTCAACCTCATCACTGTCAAAGCCAACGATTTCATGGGGTGGCGATTCGGCTCTGACCGAAAACGCCAACAAGAGCGCGCACGTCAGGGTGAACAATATTCCACGGTGATGGGGGTTTTGTCTGTCCATAGTTTTTCCATTTCTGACCAAACTCAGAATTATTTTAGTACACGCTCAATGATTATCACCACTCGCTTAGTGAGTTCACTGTTAACAAATTGCCCGACAATGCCGAGCAATGCGAGGTAACCAATTGAGTTGAGCGGCTCATATCGCAGGATCAAAAACATACCACCCGCAAGAACCAGAATAGCGAATATCCCGAATGCCGTAACCAGGCTGCGCGAATACTCCATCCATTTGTTGTTAACTCTGCCTTTCATGTCGATAAAAAGCAACAAAAGAGAAATTAAGCCCGCTACGACAACCCAGGCCCATTGATTGAGCCGGTCCAGTTCCTCATTGGCTGCTCTGACCACATCCTGGCCATCCGACATCAGGTTGTCCAATGCCATGGCGTGCAGCATTACCCCCGGAAGCAAGCCATGAACGGGGGAGCGGACGATATCATGGAGCCCCTCCAGATGGAGGCCATAAAGGACAATTTTATTTTCTACCAATGACCGAAGCCGCTCCTTCTGTTCCGGAGTACCCATTTTATCGAAATAGAGCAGATCATCGGCGAAAAGCACCTGCTGGTAGGGACAGGGAACCTCCAGCGCCTGCTCGTCGTCATAATCGACAAAGTCATTCACCAATCCCCAGAAAAGCTGCCGCGCCATTTCAGCAATATCGTCCTGTTTCCCGGAACAAACACCGGTAATAACTTCCGGGAAGGGCGGCGGTGCCGGGCGGCTCCCCCAACGCACCGACAGAGCAGTCCCCTCGACGGCCGGACTCTCATCCAGCACATCTTTTGCACAACTATCCAGTGGTGAATCCCCGAGACAGGCAATCCGATAGAGCTCATAGGCCGAGGTATAGCGCCCCCCATCACGCAGGGGATAGCCTTGTTCATACCCTTCCCAGCCATTGACTGTCAGCCCGAATTTCGAATCCAGACTTTTCTGTATGGGTGTCAGTTCCTCATCGCTGTAACCACCGGCTGTAGATGGCGGTAAAAACCCGAACATAATTGGCGAACAGCGGTAACCGGATGAAATAGCTGCAAATAGCGAGTCAGAAGAAACAGCCAGCGACAAAGAGTGACATCGAGAAAGAAATCGGGAAGATGTAGGGAGCCGTTGAGAAGGTGTGGTACCGGGTGTATCGACCTCGACAGT
>JAMJIN010000310.1:0-2508 GCA_036784775.1 Chromatiales bacterium
TCGCGCCTCGGCTACGCTGCAGTGCGCACACCACCCATGCCACAACGCCTCCTCAGCATGGCTGAGGCTCGGGGGTAATCAGGTAACGCTAAGTCGGAAAGCGGGTGGTTTTCAACAGGCGCTCAGACATTTTCTATTTGACCGAATAGACAACAAGCAGTGGATTTACTACCCACGCCAGGAGATCCGTATTGCAGCGATGCAACAGGAACTATCGGCACAGATTGATAAAGATGAGGCAAAAATCAAAGCAAATAGAGCAAAGACACAGATAAAGATGCATACGGAACCTGTATTCGATGACGGCACCTTGACTGAAGCACACCCATCCGATTCATTTTCAATACCTAGGAAGCCACCCAAGCCGGAAGTTAACCTCGGGGAACCTGTCCGGTATGAATGCGTGCTCTGTGAAGAGACCTGGACTGGCACAGAAAGAGGGGCCAATCCCTGTCCGAAATGTCACAGTCACCTGTACAGGAGGTCATTGAGAGATTGACCGGTAGAGCATCAGATAGCGCGCCATGCCGCTAGCGCTGTTTCCTCGATGTGCGCTTGATCGGCTTGGCACTGACCTCCATGGCAGGGGGGTGGATGGTAGATGAGTGGTCCTCCATCCGCTTCGGTACAAGCTGTAAGCTATGACCCTCCACAACTGATTTCGAGTTTAGCCCCGTGAGGGACAACGTCCCGGTCAAACAGCATGGATTTGCCTGAGGAGGCAAGATGATTGAGCGTTGCAGCACCTGCGGAACAGCCATTGCGTCCCACAATGGTGTCTATGTCGGAAATGATGTGGATGGTTTTGAAGTGCATATGACACCACTTGCAGAATTTCTACACGACTAAATCATCCAATGCTTCATTTAATCGAACCCTTTGCGCCTGATCTTGCAGGAAAAGCTGTTTCGTTTTTGTTAGATGTAACTTGTGTGGTGATCCAGTTCGCTCCGTCCTATGAATCACAGGGATACCTATTGCATCAATCATTTGATGGATATGTTGTCGCCGCCTTTTGGCCAGCGGCCAAACTTTGCGCTCCAGGCAACTGGATTGCAAAAATGCCACGAGCACTTTGCAGTCAGCACAGTCACATTGCCCCGTCTCCAGGATCGACCAATCACCCGCCTTCCGTGGCGGACTATCGAGCACCTTGGTCAATTCTCCCCTGACAAACTCCAAAAACCGGGCGCACTCCCTTCCACTCGCACCAGCTTGATGACTCTGTTGCTTTACAAAGCGAGCAATCTCTACCAAATCAAATATAAGATAGCCGCTTGCATTGGCAATCAAATGATCCATCGTTTCATGAAAAACTGTGTTATCGAAGCTTAAGAGAGAGGCAGATAGCAGGTCGGTAACCTCGGCTATCCTAGCAGGTGCATCTTTTAAACGACTCACGGGAGCATCGGCCTGAGCCTGATGAAGGTGTTTCTGTTTCAATACACTGAGTTGGTAGGCCAGCAGCCAATGGGACAACTCACCGTGCTCGTCAGGAGCATGTGCCACCCAACGTGTAATAATCGGTGACAGCTTGTCGATTAGTTTTCCCCATGCCTCATAGACTGGCGCTTCCAACCAACCCTCAATAACATCAATCAACCATGGGGTGCCATAGGCTGTCTGTAAGCGGATCATGGCCTGAACACTTTTTGGATGCAGCGCATCAATACTCAAGGGTTGCAGAAGCCCATGAGCGAAATCGGGGGCATCAACTCTTAATGCGAGCCTTAAAATTGGGGAAAACGAGGTTGACTCTATCCTTGAGTTATTCGAGCCGGACCAATTTGGGAGAAGATGGCGGATAATCTCTTTAGCCTGCTGTTGTGTCTTCTTTTTCCCGGCCAACTGGAGAAGCTCCCGAATCATTCTCTCCGGTGCAATCTCAAGCAATGCGGCATAGCGATCCTCCCGGCGCCAAAGGATTATTGCGGCGCGGTGATACCAGCGCTCCATGGTATTGCCCCAATTCCCCATCCATCCCTCATACTCCGACTCAAAAGGATTGAATTCATCAGTTGCCTTGGTCCAGCAAACCTCCCTGCCGTAGACACACCACTCTGGCAGAGCAATGGGCTTTCCCGCTGCATCACGCCAGTGCTTTATGATGGTGGAATCATCGATCAACTCAAGCAGCTCGGCATTCGCTTCATCATCACTATCCTCCTCCAGATCATCGTCGTCATCGTAATCCCAATATCGCCGCTTTGAACCATACCCCCATTGAGGCTCATCTATCTCGCAGTCCCATATCTCCTGGATATCCGCCAATGCCAGGTATATCTCTAAATCCAATGTAGCGGCCGCTTCCGATAGGGCCGATGCCCGCAGCTGATCGATATTTTTGAGCACCTTCCAAGAGAGTCCTTTCCGTGTGTACTGGTGATCCAACAGATAGACAATTTTTTTCTTGATTAGCACGAATGTTCAGCAAGCCGCAGCCATGTCTCGGGACGTGGTGAAGTCGTTGCAGCAGCCCGAAGCAAACGAGGTAGCATGGCTCTGAGG
>JAMJIN010000468.1:0-1414 GCA_036784775.1 Chromatiales bacterium
ATAGCGGTTATGCCGTTATTAGATGCTAACTACTAGCGAATGGCAAGGGCTCCCCTGCGAGGGGTGGTCTGCAGGAAGCCGGACGCAAAACTGCGAGCTGATGAACAAGAACATCATATGAGGCGTAGGCTGGAGGCGAGATGGCACAAGACATCGAAGCCATGTGATCTAACGGCCACCGTAAATGATGCAGCAGTGCAGGAAAAGTGCATGTCCTTATCTGGGGAGATCTGCTTAACAAGCGATCGGCAGATAACCAGTGAGGCCCTGGTATATAAGTGCCTTGGCTCCTTTGACCCCATCGACAAAGTAGAGCGAACTCGATGGAAACCGATAGCGCTCTGCTGGGTAACTGGTGGGGTGATTAAGCAGAAGTCAGCAGACGGCATACGACTGCATGGATGCAGGAGGTAGAGCAACGCAGGAGCAGTTGCCGAGTAGCCAAATGCCCAACGTAATGGTTGGGACAGGGTGAAGGCCTGAACATTTGAAACAAAGGAGGAGCCTTGTCACACTTGAATACACGAATGCCGACCGGCGATGACGTGACTCAGCGTAGTGATCTGAAGCCAGCCTTTAGCGAAGATCTATTCGAGCGCGTGCTGCAACGGGATAACCTGAAATCAGCATGGAATCGTGTTCGAGCCAACAAGGGAGCTGCTGGCATTGATGGGATGACCATCGATGAGTTCCTTACATGGGCAAGGTCTGGGTGCTGGAAGAAAGTCGTCTCTGACCTGGAAACAGGGCGGTATAGACCTTCACCGGTTAGGCGAGTTGAGATCGACAAACCAGATGGCGGAACTCGTCAGCTAGGGATACCAACCGTCATTGACCGGGTAATTCAACAGGCCATAGCCCAAGTCCTTACGCCTATTTTTGATCCCGGATTCTCGAATAACAGTTTCGGGTTTCGTCCTGGGCGTAACGGGCAGCAAGCGGTTAGACATGTTCAACGTATTATCAAGGAAGGCCGCCGTATTGCGGTGGATGTTGATCTGTCGAAGTTCTTTGACCGGGTTAATCATGACCTGCTGATGACGCACTTAGGCCGTAAGGTGAATGACAAGCGTCTTCTCAAACTGATTAACCTGTACCTTCGAGCTGGGTCTATCGATAACCAGTTCTATAGGGAGAGTCGGGAAGGTGTTCCACAGGGTGGTCCATTATCGCCACTTCTGGCAAATATCCTACTCGACTCACTGGATAAAGAATTGGAACGCTGTGGTCACAAGTTTGCTCGGTATGCTGATGACTTTACCATTTTGGTGAAAAGTCAGCGGGCCGGTGAGCGGGTGCTCCACAGCATTAGTCAGTTCCTGCAAAGCCGCTTAAGGTTGGTCATCAACAAGACCAAGAGCCACGTCGTTAAAACCAGTGAAAGCAAGTTCCTCGGATTCACTTTCCGTAGAGG
>JAMJIN010000099.1:0-15157 GCA_036784775.1 Chromatiales bacterium
CCATGGCGGTCTCCTCATTTGGCTTCAGGTTCAGTATGCGCCACCCACTGACTCAATAGCTGAGCCTCAGGGGTAATCAGGTAAATGTTTGATCTCCATATTGAGCACCATATCCCCACTCAACATGGGTTGCCAGACTTTGCGTATCGCCTCCAGCCCTCTCTGAGCCGGTGACATGGGCAGCAGACAGAGAACCTCATCAGACTCTTCCCAAACGGCCATCATGGCCTCCAGATCCATTTCATCGATGGCGTCATAGTAGGCGTCTTCAGCGTCCTGTGGGGTTTCAAAACTGTTGCTCATACTGATCCTCGTTATCCGGATGGTTGTGCATTTTCGGGCCATCATTTCGACAGGCCGATCCACGACGGATGGTTACATTCGACGCCACAGCTTTCAAGGATTTTCAGGTGTTGAGACGTAGGCCTGATCAAGCGTAGCGGATCAGGCGTTTTTTAGTCGATGGATCGCTTGAGATCGCCGGTTCCGCTACGCTTGAACCAGCCTACATCCAAGCGGTCTTTCAGGACAGGTACTACTTGGATTCCGCCAGCATTTTCCAGGTGTCTATCACGGTATCCGGATTCAGCGAGATACTGCTGATATCCTGTTCCATCAACCAGTGGGCCAGATCCGGATAGTCGGACGGTCCCTGACCACAGATGCCGATATATTTGCCCTGCTTATTGCAAGCGGTAATCGCCATGCTGAGCATCTTCTTCACCGCCGGGTTACGTTCATCGAAGCTGTGGGCCACCAGCCCTGAATCCCTGTCCAATCCCAGTGTCAGCTGGGTGAGGTCGTTGGAGCCGATGGAAAAACCGTCAAAATAGGCCAGAAAATCCTCTGCCAGTATGGCGTTCGAAGGCAGTTCGCACATCATGATGACACGTAGGCCATGCTCTCCCCGTTTGAGTCCATTAGCCTCCAGCAAGCGGATCACCTCAGCTGCTTCTTCCAGCGTGCGCACGAAGGGGATCATGATCTCGACGTTGTCGAAACCCATCTCTTCACGCACCCGCTTGAGTGCTTTGCACTCCAGTTCAAAGCAGGAGCGGAACTTTTTCGAGATATAACGGGAAGCGCCGCGAAAACCGAGCATCGGGTTCTCCTCTTTCGGCTCGTAGCGTTCACCGCCAATCAGATTGGCATATTCATTGGACTTGAAATCGGACATGCGCACGATGACAGGTTTCCCGGCAAAACCAGCGGCGAGGGTGGCGATGCCCTCCACCAGTTTTTCCACATAGAACTCCACCGGGCCGGGATAACCGGCAATCTGTTTTTCGATTCGTTCTCGCAGTGCCTCCGGCAGCTGCTCATACTCCATCAGTGCATGGGGGTGGACACCGATAGTGGTGTTGATGATGAACTCGACTCTGGCAAGCCCGATGCCGGCGTTGGGGATGCGGCTAAAACCGAAGGCCCGCCCCGGATTGCCCACATTCATCATAATCTTGGTGGAGAGGGGGGGCAGGGTGACCTTATCCCCCTGGGTCACGCTGTACCTCAGCAGGCCTTCATAGATCAACCCGTCATCCCCTTCAGCACAGGAGACGGTCACTGCCTCGCCATCTTTCAGTTTGGCGGTGGCATTTCCACAACCGACCACCGCAGGGATACCCAGTTCCCGGGCGATGATGGCGGCGTGACAGGTGCGTCCACCACGATTGGTGACGATGGCAGAAGCCCGTTTCATGACCGGTTCCCAGTCGGGATCCGTCATGTCTGTTACCAGTACATCGCCCTCTTCGACACGGGACATCTCCGAGACATCCGCAATGATTTTGACGGAGCCGGAGCCGATACGCTGTCCTATGGCGCGACCCTGTACCCGCACCACTCCCCGTTCTTCCAAGTTAAAACGCTCCACCTTGGCATGGTCGACGCGGCTCTCAACCGTCTCTGGTCTTGCCTGAAGGATATAGAGTTGGCCATCTTCACCGTCCAGTCCCCACTCAATATCCATCGGGCGGCCATAGTGTTCTTCAATGGTCAGCGCCTGGCGTGCCAGGGCCTCGACCTGTTCATCGGTGAGTGAAAACCGGCGTTGCGCCTCGGTAGCCACATCCACCGTGACCACGTTTTCCTGATCCCCCTTACCGTAGATCATCTTCAGGGCCTTGCTGCCGAGGGTACGGCGCAAAATGGCGGGGCGTTGGGCTTTCAGGTTGGCTTTGTGAAGATAGAACTCATCCGGATTAACTGCGCCCTGCACGACGGTTTCGCCCAGGCCATAGGCGCTGGTGATAAAGACCACGTCGTCGAAACCGGATTCGGTATCCAGGGTAAACATTACACCGGCGGAGCCGATGTCCGAGCGCACCATGCGCTGAATGCCGGCGGAAAGGGCGATCTCATCATGATCGAAACCCTGATGTACCCGATAGGCGATGGCACGGTCGTTATAGAGGGAAGCGAAGACACGCCTGATGGCGAGGAGTACCTCATCGATGCCGGTAACATTGAGATAGGTCTCCTGCTGTCCCGCAAAGGATGCATCCGGCAGATCCTCTGCGGTGGCGGATGAGCGTACTGCTACTGCAGGATCGCCATCGTTGTTGCGCGCCAGCTTCTGATAACCGGCGGTGACGGCGTTTTCGAGCACTGTCGGCAGGGGAGCATCCATGATTGCCTGGCGGATGGATTGGCCTGTTTTCGCCAGTGCCTCTACGTCATTGATGTCGAGGTGTGACAGTAGAGACTCAATGCGCTCTTCCAACCGATTGTGGCGGATGAACTCACGAAAGGCGTGGGCCGTGGTGGCAAAACCGCCGGGTACGCTGACGCCCATCTCCGAAAGAGTGCTGATCATCTCTCCCAGTGAGGCATTTTTTCCGCCTACTTGGTTGACCTGCTGCATGTTGAGATTTTCGAACCAGATGATTTGCTCGCTCACCGTCTGCTCTCCGTTATCGGCTTGATGGGATGATTCACACAGGGTTGTTTCCCTTCGGTCGCTTGTCCTTGTCTTTGCGTTGGCAACTGCTACCGCTGCAAAGGCAGCTCTTTCCACAGCCGGCTCCCTCTTCACGTGCCGGCCCTAACTCGGGGTGTGCCTTCGAAAAACGTCGGCTGACGGATTGCACCAGCAACCAACAGAGCAGCAGTGTGGGAATCAACACTATTGCAATAAGTACGTCTCGCAACACGCCTATTGCCCTCCAAGTCCGGCAAAGCCCATAAATGACAGGGAGAGCAGACCGCCCAGCATTAGACTGACGGCTGCGCCTTGAGTCACACTGGGGAGATTTGAAAGCTCAAGTTTTTCCCGCAGTCCCGCCATCAGCATAATGGCCAGGATAAAGCCGGTGCCCGCTCCCAATGCGTAGACCAGTGACTGCAGGAAATTATACTCTTTGAAGGTTTGGAAAAGCGCCAGGCCAAGAATTGCGCAATTGGTGGTGATCAAGGGGAGGAAGATGCCCAAAGCGCGGAACAGGCCAGGGGAGAATTTTTTCAGTGTCATCTCAACCAGCTGGACGGCACTGGCAATCACTACGATGTAGGCGATCAAGCGCAGAAATTCGATATCCAAACCGACCAGCACGATATTGATTCCATAGGCGCAGACCGAACTCACCAGCATCACGAACATCGTCGCCAGTCCCATCGGCACAGCGGTGTTCAGTTTTCCGGATACGCCCAGGAAAGGGCAAAGGCCTAGAAACAGGGCGAGCACGAAGTTGTTGGCCAGCACGGCATTCAGAAAGATAAAGCTGAGGGATTCATAATTCATCGAACTTCCACCACTGCGTCAGATTCACTCTGCGCCTTTCGCTGTTTGAACCATTCAAACAATAGCAGCCATGCGCCGAGCACGATGAAACCTCCGGCAGGCAATACCATGACGACCCAGGGTTCGAACTGCGGCCCGAAGAGGTCGAAACCAAAGAGCTTGCCGGCACCCAACACCTCTCTGACGACACCCAGGCAGAGCAGGGCGAAGGTAAAACCGGCTCCCATGCCCAGTGCATTGACGAAAGCCTTCAGTGGTCTGTTCTTTGATGCGTAGGCTTCAGCGCGTCCAAGTATCATGCAATTCACCACGATCAGCTGGATGAAAGCGCCGAGTGCGTTGTAGAGATCAAGCGAGATGGCCTGGATGGAGTAGTCGACGATAGTGACGAAGGTGGCGATGATAACGATATAGGTGGCGATACGCACCTGTTTGGGTATCTGCCGGCGCAGCAACGAGATCAGAAGACCGGATGCCAGCAAAACAAAGGTGGTTGCAACCCCCATTGCCAGTGCATTGATGGCGGAGTTGGTGACGGCCAGTACCGGGCACATGCCCAGGAGCATGGCGAAAACCGGGTTCTCACGCCAGAGGCCTTCGGAGAAGGTATCCCAGGTTATTGTGTTGTTTTGTTTTCTTGCCATGTTTCAATCTCGGATTGAAAGGTCATCACCATGTAGGCCGGTTCAAGCGTAGCGGAACCGGCAAGTTCTGAATGCCCGATCCGCTGCGCTTGATCGGGCCTACATATTGCCGGTTTCACCAGTCACCTGTTCTTCACTTCTCGTCTCGATGACTTCAATATTCGGCACCAACATCGGCAACAACGCCTTTGCTGATTCGTTCAATGCCTTGCCGACCGCCTTGGATGAGATAGTGGCGCCGGAGATGGCATCGATCTCCCACTGATTTTGTTTGCTGCCGTGTTTAACGGTAACGATCTCATTGGCCAACGTCTTTCCGTCTTCAGCGAGTGTAACGTCCAGTGCCTCGAAATTGGCCACGAATGCCGGGTCGGTAATGATCTTGTCACCCAGTCCCGGGGTCTCAGCCAGTTTCAGTACCTTGATGCCCCGAATGCATTGACAAACCGGGTCGTATCCGTAGAGCAGATGAATCAGGTTGGCATAACCCTGGGCCCTTGCATTGGCGGCGATACCGAGCAATTTCCCCTTGTCGTCGTAACCGGCGTAGAACAGCGTGTCGCCAGGTTGTTTTTTTTCCGTAGCTGGAACGACGCCCTTTTCCGTCACCAGAAAATCCCTCCGCGTCACTGCGCCGGGGACTACTTGAAAGAGCGCCGCTTCTATGGCGCGGCGCTGATTCTCGTCGATATAGGGTTTAGTGAAATGGAAGGTGAGCACCATCAGTAAACCTGAGAGCATGGCGACGCTCACCAGGGTTCTTATCATCGGACCTGCCGGGGCAGCAGGCTGCTGCATCTGCTCTTCCACGACACTCACTTACTCGCCCTCTGCCCGAAGATACGGGGCTGTGTAATCTGTTCGATAAGCGGTGTGGCCGCATTGCCCAGGAGGATGGCGTACATCACCCCTTCGGTGAGCCCGCCATAGACACGGATGACAACAGTCAGAGATCCGATCAACAGACCATAGATGAGAATGCCGAGCGGGGTGACCGGTGAACCCACCATGTCGGACGCCATGAACCAGGCGCCCAGCATCAGACCGCCGGAGAACAGCATGAATATCGCATCGGGTGCTTTTTCAGGATCGACAAGAGACAGCAGGGCAGATGTGAGAACAACGCCGCCCATTACAGTGAGCGGAATTCTCCAGTCGAGCATTCGTCGAAAGGCAAGGTAGAGGCCACAGACCAATATCAACAGTGCGGAGGTTTCTCCGGCAGAGCCCGTTGTCATACCGGTCAACAGATCGATGGTATCGGTCTGAATGCCTTCGAATTTTTGCAGGGCAAGGGGCGTGGCGCCAGAGAAGGCATCTATCTGCAACAGTTCAACCCAGCTATCCACACTGGGTGGGCGAAGGAAGGGTATTGTCAGTGTGGAGGGGGCAAACTGGCTGAAGCGGTCGTCGAAGAAAGCAGGGGTCCAGGTTGTGATGGCCACGGGAAAAGCGGCCTGTACAAAGGCACGCCCCACCAGGGCGGGGTTGAGCACGTTCATGCCAAGTCCGCCAAAGAGTGCCTTGCCTAGCGATATGGCGGCAAAACCTGCAACGGCTCCCATCCATAGCGGAAAGGCGGGTGGCAGCGTCAGGGCCAGCAAAAGCCCTGTGATAGTCGCCGACCAGTCTCCAAGGCTGTTGTAACCACTGCCCATCCAGTTGAAAAAACGTTCTGTGAGCAGACAGCTGAGGGTAACAGTGATCAGCAGTGCGAGGACGCTCAGACCGAACTGCCAGATAGCGAAACCGGCAATCGGCAGCAGGGCATAGACCACGTTGCGCATGATGCGCACCACATCATCGGGTGCGTGTGCATGGGGCGTTGTGCGTAGTTCGATTTGTGGTTTGGTTTTCATTTTATTTTTTTAACCGCAAAGGGTGCTAAAGCCGCAAAGATGATGTCTTGTGAATAGCGGTAGATGCTTAGTGAACAAAAAGCACTTGGCGCCCTTTGTGGTTACAAACAAGATCATGCCGCCTGCTCCCGGTTGATCGCTTTGGCGATGCGAAAATACTGCACCAGCGGGATGTTCGAGGGGCAGACATAGGAACAGCTGCCGCACTCGAAGCAGTCGTTCAGGTGGAACTCCTCGGCCATGGTTTCGTATTTGCGTTTGGCGGCAAGCAGACCCAGATGTGAGGGGTTGAGGTGCATCGGGCAGGCGTCGACACAGCGGGCGCACTTGATGCAGGGCCATATTCGCAGGGTCTCGGCTTCGATGTTCGGTTCGTTGAGCACCAGCAGCCCGGAGGTACCTTTGGTGACCGGTGTATCCAGCGCAGAGACTGCGGGACCCATCATCGGACCACCGAGGATGAATTCGGTTTCTGATCCTTCATAACCCACCTGATCCAAAACAAATCCGATAGGTGTGCCCAGGGGCACGAGATAGTTGCCGGGATGCTTAACTCCGGGACCGGCAACGGTGATGACCCGTTCGATCAGACCCTCCCCTTTGGGTAGTAACTGGCCCAAGGCGGCCAGGGTGCCGACATTATTCACCACGACACCGATTTCAGCCGGTATGCCGCCGGCAGGTACTTCGCGACCCAGTAGCGATTTGATCAGCATCTTTTCCGAGCCTTGGGGATATTTGGTTTCCACAGCCTCGACACTGATACTGCCGTCTCTGGGCAGATTGGCGCGCAACGTCTCCACTGCGTCCATCTTGTTGTCTTCGATGCCGATCACCGCCTGTTTGGTGCCGGTGGCGCGCATGGCATAGCGAATGCCGCGCATCAATGCACGGGGATGCTCCAGCATCATGCGGTGATCGCAGCTGAGATAGGGTTCGCATTCACAGCCGTTGACTACCAGTGTGTCAACAGACTTGTCTTCCGGGATAGTGAGCTTGACGTGAGAAGGAAAGGCTGCGCCTCCCAGACCCACCATACCGCTGTTCTGAATGGCCTGTAGCAAGGCCTCATCCGACATGTCACCAATGGTCCGTTCCTCTCCCCAGAGCACTTCCTGGGTGGCGCCTTCATAAACGTCAAGAAGAATGGACGGTGCATTCCGACCCTGGGCAGTGGGCATCAGTTCGATGCCTTTTATTCGCCCGGTGGCAGGGGCGTGTATCGGCACTGAAACAAACCCGTCTGCTTTTGCGACAGGCTGACCCCGTACCACCTCTTCACCCTTTCTGACGATCGGGATGGCAGGTTTGCCGATATGCTGGTTTAGGGGGATGACCAGCATCCCGGGAAAGGGCAGGCGACGTATCGGTGTCTTGCCTGTCACTGTTTTGTTGCTTGGCGGATGGATGCCGTGATTGAAGCTTGGGCGTCCAAAAAGATTAAACAGTGGCATCGCTTTGACCTTATCCCAGGATCCTGTGGACGTTATCAGCCCAGGGCTTTCAGTGCAGCGTCGTAGTTGGGTTCATCGACGATCTCGGGAACCTGCTGGGTGTAGGTCACTTTGCCGTTTTCAACGATGACGATCGCGCGGGAGCACAAGCCCTCCAGAGGGCCATCGGTGATCAGCAGGCCATAGTCTTTGGCAAACGCCTTGCTCTTCATCAGTGACAGAGAAACCACGTTTTCGAGACCTTCTGCGGTGCAGAAGCGGCCTTGAGCGAAGGGCAGATCACAGGAGATCACCAGGCAGACCGCATCGTCGCGACTGTTGAAGTTCTCGTTGAACTTGCGGGCTGAAGCGGCGCAGGTTGCTGTGTCCAGACTTGGCACAATGTTCAGCAGTACTTTTTTCCCGGAAAAATCGCCCAGTCCTTTGTTGGACAGGTCCCCTGCGGTGAGGCTGAATGCCGGGGCGTCGGAACCGACGGCAGGCAGTTCACCACTGGTGTTGATCTCGTTTCCTTTGAGTGTAATTTTAGCCATGTTTATTTCTCTACAGTTTGGTCGTTAAATATCGGAGCACAGATCTTAATAGGTTTTTGCCCTGATTTGTTACTGAAATTTCTCAGCCCGTTTGACCAGCTTCTCGATATCCTTCTCGCCCATGTTCCAGGGGGTACCGGGATGCAGGCAGCCGGCGGTGCATTTCTCCGCCGCCTTGACGATGTCCTTGTAGGTACCTGCCTGGGGATCGATGACCACGGCGAGCTTGTCGTCGTTGTAGGCGAAGATCTTTGGATTGATATCGGTACACTCGTCGCAGGCGGTGCATTCCGGGGTCTCGATCCAGACCGGTTCGAAATCTCCGGCAGGCGCGGCGCCTATGCCCCCATCAGAGCTGTGGCCATTTGCTGAAATAGATCCCGCCAGCGCAGTTGCATTGCCTGATGCAGCCATCGATAGCAGGGTGGAGCTGAGACGGTTGGCCATATCGACCTTGGCCTGCTCCACCAAAGCGTTGACATCGACCTTGTCGAGTTCGCCGGCGATGCCCTTGAGCTGGTGCCAGAACTGGCGGCGCTCCTCGGCGGATTTGACGATCTCTTCGGAGCAGAGGATGCGCATCAGGCGGTTTTTGCCATCAACACCCCAGATGTAGGGGTAGTTACCCTCGCGCTCGTCATCGTCCAAATCGAGGAACGTGTGAAAGGGGATCATCTCCTCGCCCCACGTCTCCGGTGGCGCTGTGCGGAAGTGCTTGCGGAAGCGGCCTTCGGTAACGGCGAAGTCGGCGAAGGTCATAGGCACATCCAGTTTCGCCTCTTGATCATTCTCATCGACATAATCGAGGCTGTAGGTGGGCCAATCTTCCTCGATGGCGGGGTTGCCCTCCAGGTCGATACAATCCTGCAGAGTCACGCCGGCGTCCGGATCGAACTTCATCAGCGGATAGGCACGGGACTCAACAGCCAGTTTCGCCTGGCGTGCGGTGGCGTCGTCGGCCACCCCATGCTCAGGCTGGCAGACTGCATAGATGTTGAAGAGTGCCGGACGGCGGCTGTTGAGGCCGTCGATATAGCCCTCGATCAGATGGGTGGTGTTGCTCACAGAGCCCTGCAGCACGTAGCTGGTGCGGTGGGCGATGCCGATCAGCCCCATCTCCTTGCGCATCTCCTCCTTGCCCTTCATCGCCTTGCCGTAGGGGGCCATGTCGGAGATCTGGGAGATGAAGCCCGAGGTGCAGGCCTGACCGCCAGTGTTGGAGTAGACCTGGGTGTCGAGTACCAGCACCTTGATCGGCATGCCGGATGCCATGGCACGGGAGAGGTTCTGGAAGCCGATGTCATACATCGCGCCGTCACCGCCTATTGAGACCACCGGCGGGCACATCAGCCACTCTTCGTCGCTGAAGTCCTTCCAGTTGAACTGCTGGAAGAAGGGGTTATGCTCGACCGGGTTGAACTTGCCCGCCAATTCCAGCTCGGCGTGGCGGATTGCCTTGAAGCCTTCCGCCATCTTCACCATATGGCCTTCGAATAGGCCCATGGCTACGGACGGGCTGTCCTGGAACAGATGGCTGGTCCAGGGGAACGGATAGGGGTTGAAGGGGTAGGTGGAGCCCCATACCGAGGTACAACCGGTAGCGTTGACTATGCCCATCTCGGCGCGGCCGTTGCCGGTCTGGCCCTCACGGTAGCGCCAATGCAGATCGCGCAGCTGGTTAAGTACACCGGTGGCCCACTTCAGCCACTCCTTGTCGACCAGGGTGTTTTCGTGGTCCGGGTCGATGCTGTCGCTGAGACGTGAAAGGCTCAGATCGCCCTCTTCAGCATCCGCAGCACGGTTGAGCGCGTCGGGATCACTCAGGTCGACGCCGGAGGCGAGGTTGAGGCGGATATGCTGTTCAAGATGGGCAATCAGGTCATCCAGCTTCGCCAGCTGTGCTTTGACGCGGGGTTGCATCAGCGCGGTGATGGTGCCGGTGAAGAGGTGGGTGGCGGTCTTCTCGCCGCAGCCAAGGCAGGAGCCATCGCCGCAGTTCATCGAGTTGTAGTTGGCTTTGTCGAGCAGCAGGGTCTCCAGTGCGCCGATCTTTTCATCGAGGTCGTCGATGCGACTGTAACTTTCGTTGCTGGTGGGCAGGTCGAGCCAGAAGTTCCAGTCGTTGCGCATCTTATCGATGGCTGCGTTGTCCTGCGATTCGGCGATCAACGCCAAGTCGTCACAGACATCGACGCACTCCATGCAGCCCTTGCAGGTGTAGGGGTTGATGGTGATGGAGAAGAGTCCGCCAGAGTTGGGCGCCTTCTTCTCTTTGAGGTTCCAGTAGGGTTTGGTGGCAGCGAAATCGAAACTGCCCAGCGCATCGACAAAGCGGCCGAACTCCGCCTCCAGGTCGCTTCTGTGCGTTCCTGTGTCCTCGGTATCCTCCTCCAGATCACTGGCTGCGATGGTTTCGAGGATCGCCCGGTCGAGCAGGTTGCGTACCTCGGCGCCTTCGCCTTGTTCGTTGACCAGTTCGCGCAGTCGCTTCTCAACCTTGCGAGTTTCGCGGCGCAGGTACTGGGTCGGCATGCCACCTGTCTCGATCTTGTTGATGACTGAAGTGAAGATTTCACCGATGGTGTTGACCAGGCCGGGGATCGAGGAGTCGGGGCAGATGGTATAGCAGTCCCCGCAAGCGGTGCAGTTCTCTGCCACCCACTTGGGGTATTCGAAGCGAATCTGGGTCATGTCGCGGAAGATGCCGGTGGAGGCCGGCACCAACGACAGCGCCTGGTAGGGGTCTGCCAGGTTGTCGGAGCCTTTGCCAGTGGCATAGAAACTACCAGTCTGCTCCCAGAAACGATGCACGTCGGAGATGCCGCCGTCGCTCTCAGGCAGATGTTTGAGCATCACCGGCATGCCGATCTCTTTCTTTAGCTGGCCGGCGTTCTGCACACCCACCTGCATGTGGGGAAGTTTGTGGATCTCGTCGAAGCCACGACGCACGATGCGCAGGTTGTCCTCCACCACGCGCTTGCCCTTGGCGCCGAACTTGGCCTCCAGCTGGGCTTCGATCGACGTGAACAGCTTGTTCTCGTCGAGGCCGGCCAGCTTCATCAACGGTGAACCGGCGAAGAATGCACCTTGGAAGGCGTTGCCCTGCATGCGCAATTGCAGCTCAGGATTGGAGGCCTCCTCTCGGGCGATCTTGAAGCCGTCGATATAGAAAATCTTGATCTCGTTATCCACCGCCTGCTGTTGCATCGAACGTGGGAAGCTGGCCCAAACCGCTTCAGGGCTGTCCAGATTGGACTGGATGATCAGGGTGCCTCCCTTTTTCAGTCCTGCAAGGGGATTGGAATGGCTATACACGTTGGGGTCGGGGCTCAACACTACGTCGACGAAGTGGTATTCGCAGTTGAGCGGGATCGGAGTGGGGGCCGCCGACAGAAAGTAGGTGGTGGGCTGGCCCTTCTTCTCCGAACCGTATTTGGGGTTGGCCTTGATCTCGTAGCCAAGCAGATCATAGAGGGTCATCACCAGGTTTTTACCGGTGGTGATGGCGCCCCAGCCACCCACCGAGTGCATGCGCACGGTGATGGAACCTTCGGGCATCAGGTTGGGGTTCTCGGAACCCTTCACCGTCAGCTCGCCAACATTGGGATAGGCATCCAGCATCTTCTGGATGTGGATCTCCTGCTTCGGGTTGGCCGCATCGCGCACAAAATCGATGCCGAGATAGAAAAATTTCTTTTGCTCACCCTCCGGCAGCATATTCTCTATAGCGCCGATCAACGATTCCGGTTGCAGATCGCGGGAACCAATGCCGTAGCAGCCGGAGAAAAGGCGCGGCACATCTTTAAAACTGTTGTAGGTCGCGTAATCGGGGTAGGGAGCCTGGCCGTCAGCCTGGCCGTTCTCGATACATTTGGAGATGGCGGCGCGTACCTCACGGATCAGCGGTAGATCCTCCGCCAGCGGCTGGTCGGTACGTTCCAGTACGACCACGCCTTTCTTGCCCTTCAGCGCCTTGCCCAGCAAGTCGCCGGGGAAGGGGCGATAGAGGGTGATGTCCACTACGCCGATCTTCAGCTTACGGGTCTTTTCCAGATACTCGGCCACGCCGTGTGCCTGCACCACCATGGAACCCATACCAACGATCACATAATCAGCTTCGTCAACGTTATGGCTACCGATGCGCGCGTAGCGGCGTCCGGTCAGTTGGTAGAACTCCTCCATCGCCTGCTCGGTGAGCTCAGCAACATGGTCATAGAAGTAGGGCCGCTGCGCCGCCGTGGTCTGCATGTGGGCGTCCTGGTTTTGCACCGTGCCCGACTGCATCGGGTTGTCCACGTCCCAGACCAGGGGAACACGGCGGCGGGTCTCACCGTAGAGCATCTTCTGCGCCGGGGTGGGGCTCTCGATCTCATCATCGGGACGGCCGAGGAATTCGGCGATCAGCTCACGCTCCGGTGCCTGCACCGGTTCGATCAGATGGGTGGTGAGAAAGCCGTCCTGGCCGATGGCGGCCGGGGTCAGCGCCAACTCGGCAGTCTTGCGGCCGATCAGGTTGAGGTCGGCGGCGCCTTGCGCATTGTTGGCAAACATCTGAATGAAGCCGGTGTCGTCGATGCAGTGGAAGTCATCATGACCGCAGTGCACATTGAGCGACGCCTTGGTGATGGCGCGGGCGCCGATATTCAATACATAGGGCAGGCGTTTGCCGGCAGCCGCGTAGAGCGACTCGTGCATGAAGGCGACGCCCTGTGCGGAGGAGAAGTTAGTGGAGCGAAGGCCGGTCATCGACATACCGGCGGTGACGGCTGCGGCGGCGTGTTCCGATTCCGGCTCGACGAAAATCAGCGTGCGGTCGGAGATATTGACGTGGCCCGAGGCCATCTCCTGTGCCCAGATCTCCCCCATCTCAGTGGAAGGGGTAATGGGATAGGCACCCGCCGCATCCGAGGCCTCGCGCTCACAGCGGACTACGGCCTCGTTGCCGGCCATCGCCATGCGGATGCCAGGGTACTTGAAGGTCTTGGTCTCTTTTTTGCCGAACATAGTCTCTGTCTCGTTTCAGTCAGCCTGGTCGTTGGTAACGCGGAGGCCGCAATGCCGCAAAGAACGCGGAGTTATATTTTTTCCTGTTGCTTCATTGAACAGTTCAGGTGTTGGTGTCTTGAGTAATTTTCCTCTAAAGAAACTTTACGCTTTTCGCGTCGCTGCAATCTCAGTATTTGGTTGCAGGGTGCTGGGGCAACGCCTCCTTACGCACAATATGCTTGGCTTGGCGGCCTTTGGTCACGGTGTCGCCGTCCAGCCAGACTATGGCGCCGGTGGGGCAGCGTTGGGTGGCAACGGGGGAGGCCAGGGCATTCTTTTCGTAGTTGATCACTGCCAGGTTGTCGGTGATGTTGATCAGCGCTTCCGGACTGTCTTTTGCACAACGTTCGCAGGCAGTGCAGGCCACGGCGCAATCGGCTTCAGCCCCGTCGCCATCACCCAGGTTTTTACACGCCACCCATAACCTGTGGCTGATTGGCTGGATGGAGAAGAGTTCCTTTGGGCAGACATCGACACAGTCCCCACAGGCCGTGCACTTGGCATTTGCGACCACGGGGAGGCCATGTTGATCCATAGTGATGGCGTCGAGTTCGCAGACATCTTCACAATCGCCGATTCCAATACATCCCCAACTGCAACCTTTCGGTCCACCAGCCACAAGGGCTGCTGCCCTGCATGAAGAGAGGCCTTCGTAGTGCGCCCGCATGTGCGCGACATGGGTGCCTCCTGCGCAGGCGAGGCGAGCCACCCGTTGCTCCACTTCACCCGCCGCTACGCCAAGGTAATCCGCGATCTCTTCAATGGCATCCTGCGAATTCACCGTACACTGAGCCGGTTCCAGACTGCCTTCGACCAATCCCTCGGCAAAAGGGCGACAACCTGCGGTACCACAGGCGCCGCAGTTGGTCAGAGGGAGCATCTCTTCGACCTCATCGATGCGTGGATCTTCGAATACCCACAGTTTACGGTTCGCAATGGCCAGGGTAAGAGATAAAACAAGCCCCAAAACGCTCATAAAGGCGATTGCAATAGAGATATGAATAAGGTTGTCGTAGTCCAAATGCCCAATCACTTTCGGGTTGTCATCAACGGGTAATAAAAACCGTAGTGTTCCTGGGAGTTTAAGGGAGGTCCATGTATTAATCTAGATAATAATATCAATACACACTATTAAAATTAATGAGGGAAATATTTAGCATTGAATTATTAAATATTAACTTGATTAGCACGAATGTTCAGCAAGCCGCAGCCATGTCTCGGGACGTGGTGAAGTCGTTGCAGCAGCCCGAAGCAAACGAGGTAGCATGGCTCTGAGGTCGAAGCGGCGGTTGAATCGGTACTGATACTCGGCCAAGTATCTGTGGGCATATTTCTTCCTGATTACCCCCGAGCCTCAGCCATGCTGAGGAGGCGTTGTGGCATGGGTGGTGTGCGCACTGCAGCGTAGCCGAGGCGCGAAATCATCTCTTCAAGCTTGAATCGGCGATTGAAGCGATAACAGAATTCAGCCAGATAACGGGGTAAGTGTCTGTCACTAATAGCATGATATGAGCCATGCATGGAGTTCTTTACCCGGTAGTTGCATAAATACCGGTGCTGATACCCGTTTCATCGCATAAAAGACAGGGTGAAATGAATATTTTGCATAATTTCTGGAATTCACCGCTGGTGAGATCCAGAAACCAGGAAAAATCCTGCATTTAAGCGAGAAAAATGAGAAAGCGGATTGTTGTCGAGGTAAAATAAGCTCGTCAAAACAAAACCTTACCCAACAACAAAGTAACTTCTCAAAAACCCGTGGCAAGCAGTAAATAATTACAAAAAGCACTTGACAGGGTTTTGGGGCAAAAAACTAAAAATCCTGTCATGGTACAACTCTGGTTTGGAAACTGTCATGGCTGATCTTGTAGCGCGCACTATG
>JAMJIN010000009.1:0-41039 GCA_036784775.1 Chromatiales bacterium
GAGCCATGCTACCTCGTTTGCTTCGGGCTGCTGCAACGACTTCACCACGTCCCGAGACATGGCTGCGGCTTGCTGAACTTTCGTGCTAATCAAGTGTTTTTTTGCAACCCATTTGGCCGATTGCCCTCACCTCCCCCAAGTCGAGAACAGCTTTTTCCAATAAAGAACCTGTCATCATGTCAGATGAGTTTCTGAAATATCCCAAAGTGGCCTAGAATGTAGGCTGATTTCACGAACAATAATCGATCACGCTGGAAATTAAGGCATGAAAAAATTAAAAACACTGCTGTTAGTCGCCACCATCGGCCTCCTGGTGGTTGCTGCAGGGCTGGGATTCCTGTTTGGATTCGACAACCCGGTTGCATGGATATTGATCGGCATGGTGATTCTGATCCCCTTCATCTATAACTGGAAGGTTCGCTCGGACCAGCTGGCGTGGAAAGATTCATACAGCGTCGGCATCGCACAACTGGACGATGACCACAAGAAACTGATCGAGCTTTTGAACAAATTCCAGACAGCGTATGAGTATCACACCGGCGAAGAGTTCGAGCGCAAGGCGCTGGAAGAGCTGGTGGACTACACCAAATATCACTTCAATCATGAAGAGAAGTTGCTGCAGGACAACAACTATCCGGACTTCGCCGCCCACAAGGATCAGCATGTAGCAATGATTGCCGAAGTTGAGCGTTTCGTGGAGGACTACCAGGTCCGGGGACATGAAGCACTGGAAGGTGTCGCCCAGTATCTCCAGGGCTGGCTGATCAACCACATCAACGGCACTGACAAACAGTACACCGCTCACCTTCAGGATAAAGGGGTCAACTGAGCCACGCCATGCAGATCTGGGTCGATGCAGACGCCTGTCCGAAGGTCATCAAGGAGATCCTCTATCGGGCCGCCGAGCGGGTGCAGATACCGCTGCTCCTGGTGGCCAACCAGCCACTCAGTACGCCGCCGTCCCGTTATATCAAGACCATCCGGGTCGGATCGGGATTCGACGTGGCTGACAACGAGATCGTCAAGCGTCTGCTGCCGGGTGACCTGGTCATCACGGCAGATATCCCTCTGGCTGCCGAGGTCATCGAAAAAGGCGGCAATGCGATCAACCCCAGGGGAGAACGCTATACCGAAAGCAACATCAAACAGCGGCTTACCATGCGCAACTTCATGGACGAGCTGCGCGGCAGTGGCGTGGATACCGGCGGCCCGCCGTCATTCAACCACGGTGACCGGCAGGCATTCGCCAATCAGCTTGACAGGTTTCTCAAACAGGCGCTGTAGCGCCCTCTTATTTTCGACACTGCCCGCTTTTTCCCTTTCCCGGACAAACTGCTAGCGAAACAAAGCGATGATAGCCTTGTTGTTTTTTTCTACAGCAAGCTGTTGGGCGGTTTTACCCATATCATTTTCCAGTGTTTTATCGGCGCCATTGGCTAACAGGTACGACACAACCTCAGTATTACCTGCTTTTACCGCATAGATAAGGGGCGTAGAAAAGTCCGCATCCTGCAAATTGACATTGGCAAGGCGCTCAACAAGATATTTTACGACATCAAGATTATTCCTTTCAGCGGCATAGTGAAGGGCGCCTGCGCCAAAATTATCCTGGAAATTAACATTCTTGATTCTGGGCAGCAGTATTTCTACGCTTTCGTTCTGTCGTTTATTTATTGCAACCATCAGTGGCGTAAGACCTGCATTATTAGGCACGCAGGGGGTAACCTGACGGCTATATCTAAACAGGGTTTTAACGACATCAGTGTGTCCCGCATTTATCGCATGCATCAAGGCTGAATTGCCTTTTCTGTCAGATGAACGAACATCTGCTCCAAACTCCAGCAGTTGGGCAACGATGATATCGTCCCCCTTTTTCGCGGCAATCATCAGTGAGTTGGATCCCGACCTGTTGCGATCATGTACGTTAGCGCCCAGTTCGATCAGCAATGCGGTTATTTGTGGGTGACCATTTTCAGTGGCAAATATTAGTGCCGTCGAACCTGATTTTGTTCTGGCATTGACTTCTGCGCCATGAGAAAGCAGGGTTGCAACAATATCTGTATTACCGGATTCTGCGGCAAACATAAGGGGTCTCTTCCCATATTTACCCGGCGCATCTATATTTGCGCCTTTTCTGATCAACGAGCTGAGCTGTTCTGCTGTCCCCCCTGACGCAACATCGCGAAGTTGCTGGTCCAGCAAGGTGTCAGCCCATGCTGTTGAGCATACAAAGAGATATAAAATCAGGCCGGTTAACAGTTTTGTCTGGTTTAGCATGCTAATGCCTCTGAATATTGTACTGCTATGTGTCATTGTTCTTGCTTCGCCTTGGGTGCTGTTCTAAAACCAGTTCTGAAATCCGGGTTTCGCCAATCCAGATGATCGGCAAGTAATTCTTTATCCGTTGCCAGGCGGGAAACATAATCGGCAATTGCTGCCAGATCAGAGTGACTAAAGATTTTAAATTGTTCCACCATTTTTTCGTCTGCATTTCTGCGTTTGCCAATTTTCACCCACTGTAATTGCCGTAGCAGGTACTTGAAATGCTGCCCATGAATACGCGGATAAAACTCTTTTGCATCACCTTCACCATTCTCCCCGTGACACTTTTTGCAGTTTTCATTATATAATTTTTTGCCTTCTTCAAGTCGCATACCGAAGCCAATACTGTTATTGGGAACCATCGGCAACTGCTCAATATAGGCTGAGATATCAGCCAATGCCTGTGTACCTTTGGCAAATAGGGGTCTTGCAAAAGGCATCATGGTGGGATTATCGCGATTACCCTTATGGATATCAGCAAGCTGTTTCAGTATCACGCTTTGATGCTGTCCGGCAATTTGCGGAAAATGACCGGATGGTGAACCCCAGCCCTCTGGCGTGTGGCAAACCGCACAGTTGAAGTACAGCCTTCTGCCTTTTTCAACATCAGGTGTCGCATCGAGGGCTTTTTGAACTGCCTCATCAACTTTTTTTACCTCTGGTTCAGCACTGGCAACGCCGGAAGCAAGGAAAGCCAGACTCAAACTGAAAACCAGCAATAAACGAAACGATGACTTTGCTATATTAGCAAATAAAGATAATGAATAGATCATAGCGAATTATATCTTTGTACAAATTAGTAATACTGATTCAGGACTACTTCAGCAGCGCTAAGCAGTTACCATATCTACGGGACTCCGACAGCCCAGCACATGCTGCTTATATATCCAATCATGACCGGTGTCAACAAGGCCAGACTCTACAGGGATGAGACTGGATTCGCACTCTGCCATTCCAAACCTCCCAACTCTTGACAATGCTATTGCGGAGAAGCCGCTCAAAGCAAACATCTCCGAACCTGTTGACCTTGCCTGTATTGTAGAGAAGAATACACAAACATAAAAATAGAGTGGATATTCCCCTGCAGCAGTAGGATTTATCCGCACCCGGCCAGACTCGTCGTTTGCCGGGAGCAATTCAGACAGCCTCCTGCAATGCCCACGAGCTACCGGGCCAGGGGCTTCGTTTGTGGCAAATCAATCAAAATTCAGAAGGGGCGCAGGGGGAGATAATGAGGAGAATAAATAAGGTCTGGTCAGTGATGTTGGCAGCCCTGCTTGGGCTATCTGCCTTTACTGCTATTGCTGCAATGGAACAGGCTTCAACGCCTGCATCTGAAAAAGCAGGCAAGCAACTCACTCCAAACAAAAAATGCGCCAAGTGCCATGCCGATGATGATGAAGATGAGCAGATCTGGGAGTATGAAGATGGCACGACGAAGTTCATCTACGTCGACCCGGACAAGTTCGAGAACAGTGTCCATGGGAAACAATACTGTGTCGGCTGTCATTCCAACGTCACCCTGAATAAAGGGGAACATGACGAAAGGCTGCCCATTTCCGTCGGCTGTGTGCAGTGCCACCAGGAAAAACTGGAAGAGCAGATAGACAGTCCCGACCCGAAGCACAAACGGCTGAAGGTGGTATTGGAGCAGGTCGACAGCTACATGCACTCGGTCCATGCCCGTCCCAGCCTCGCCGACCAGTCCAGAACCAATGCCGCCTGCCACGACTGCCACGATGCCCATAACATCGGCACCCTGGGCAGTGAACAGCGGGCTGAACATCGTCTGAAGAATCCTGAGGTGTGCGGCAAGTGCCATGAGGAGCAGAAACAGGCCTACCTGACATCCATCCACGGCAAGGAAGTGGCAGAGAAACAGAACAGTGATGCCGCTGTCTGTTCGGACTGTCATACCACTCACAACATTGAATCACCGGAAGCCGATTCAATGAAACTCGCTATCACTCAGAACTGCGGTAGCTGCCATGAGGATTCATTGAAGACCTATCTCGCTTCCTACCATGGCCAGGTCAACCGACTGGGTTATACCAATACTGCGAAATGTTACGATTGCCATGGTGGTCACGAGCTGAAAAAGATCGATGACCCGGCCTCCAGCATACATCTCGATAATCGCCTGGAGACCTGCCAACAGTGCCATGAGGATGCCCCTGAAGGGTTCCTGGGTTTCCACGCCCATGGTAATGCCGATGATTTCGAGCGTTATCCCGGTATCTGGATAACCGCAAAATTCATGGAGGCGCTGATTATCGGCGTGTTCCTGTTCTTCTGGACCCATGTCCTGTTCTGGTTCTACAGGGAGTTTCGTGATCGCCAGCAGGGCAAGGGATACATCCCCCCCGCGGGGGAAGAGACGGTCTATTTCCGTCGTTTCAGTGTTGCCTGGCGCATCATCCACCTGCTGTTCGCCATGAGCACCATGACACTGGTATTGACCGGCTCCACCCTGCTCTTCTCTCATACCGATTGGGCGCCATTCGTAATCAATATACTCGGCGGGCCACAGATTGAGGCCATCATTCACCGTACTGCGGCGACTGTTTGGTTGTCGGTGTTCCTGGTGCACGTCGCCATCGCCTGTTACACCGTATTCATCGCTGAGCGCAAGACGTTCCGCTGGTTCGGACCCACATCGATGATACCCAACTGGCAGGACTGGCACGATCTGAAAGCGATGTTCCGCTGGTTCTTCGGCAAGGCGGAGCGGCCCAGCTTTGACCGCTGGTCCTACTGGCAGAAGTTTGACTACTGGGCACCCTTCTGGGGTGCAGGCGTTATCGGTTTGAGCGGACTGATGCTCTTCTTGCCGACCAAGACAGCAATAATACTGCCAGGCTTTGTCTTTAATATTGCGACAATCGTCCACGCGGAAGAGGCCCTGTTGGCCACCATATTCCTGTTCTCGGTGCACTTCTTCAATGCCCACTTCCGCCCGGACAAATTCCCGATGAGCACCTCCATTTTTACCGGGGCTGTGCCGCTTGATGAGTTCAAGCATGAGCATAAGCGGGAGTACGAGCGTCTGGAAGCAAGTGGGGAGCTGGAGAAATATCTGGTGAACAAGCCGTCGAAGGGAATGCAGAGAGGCTCCGATATCATTGGCGTGATCCTGATCTTCTTTGGATTGACGCTACTGACACTGGTTGCGATTGGCTTCACGACCATGTCATAGGACTTGGCACTGTTTGGCAGCGCCCCAGGGCGCTGCCGCTGCAAACAGATGGGATATTTCAAATACAGGAGCGACGCCTTCGCCGCGATGACTCCGTAGATGGGCAAATCGCGGCGGGGCACCGCTCCTACAAGGCTATAGAGAACGCCCCTCCTTCTGATACTCCCGCTCTATGGCCTCCAGCAGATCCGCTTTTTGCAGAGTATCGGATTGGCGGGAGAGCGTCTGCAGTAAAGCATACTGCATGATGTTGGCAATATTGGAGCCGGTCAGTTCATAGCGCCGGCACAACGCCCGCATATCCAATCCATGCTCCAACCGGACTTGGCCCGGAAGCAGCCGCCGCCAGATCTGATAGCGCTCTTCCGGACCCGGCGCGGGGAAATGGACCACCGACTGAAAACGCCGCATAAATGCGGTGTCGATGTTGCTTTTCAGGTTTGAAGCAAGAATCACCAGCCCGGAAAACTGCTCGATCCGCTGCAACAGATAGGAGACCTCCTGATTCGCATAACGGTCGTGGGCGTCCCGCACCCCGGTGCGCTTGCCGAACAGGGCATCGGCCTCATCGAAAAAGAGGATCCAGTCACGATGCTCGGCGCGGGAGAAGACCTTCTCCAGGTTTTTTTCCGTCTCACCGATATATTTGGAGATCACCATCGACAGATCGATACGAAACAGATCCCGTCCGGTCACCTTGCCAAGCAGGGTCGCTGTGAAGGTCTTGCCGGTTCCCGGCGGCCCATGAAACAGCGCGCGGTATCCGGGGCGAAAGACCCGTCCCATGCCCCACTCGTTCAACAGATGATGCCGGTGGGTCAACCAGTTGCGCAGTTCCGCCAGTTGATCCCGCGTCGCCGGACGCAAAACCAGCTCATCCCACTCTCGATCCGTCGTAAGGTGCTGGGCTGGAAAGTCGATACCTAACCTGGGTCCCTCAGCCACCCCGCTCGTCAGCAGAGAGACGATTTCACTGGGCATACTCAGACGACCGCTCAAGGTCGGCTCACCCGGCGGGGCCGAATCCAGATAGAGCAGCCCCTCCCGGCTGAACAGGTGGCTCTCTTCAAACAACTGCTTGAGATACAAACGCTGTTTCAGGTCCCTCCCGGCCAGTAGAAACATCAACGTCTCTCCCGTGGGTATAAATCCCCGGAACTGCGTCCCACGGAGCCCCCCCAGCGAAGGGTAATCACCATTTTGCGGCAGCACTTCGCCAAATATCCGGTCAAAAAAATCGGATTGCAAATGTGGTGCCAAAACTGTGATCAGCGCCAGGTTTTCCTCAAACGGAAGGCGTTGACCCGGCAGCAGTTCAAGTCCGGCCAGACGGGATTGAACCGATTCCACCTCAATCTTATGCTCCTGCCCCAGCAGTTCCGCAAGCCTGTAGCGGACCCACTGCTCCAGTGCAAGCAGGCCCTCACTCAGATTTTTCAGCCTTGTTTCCACGTGACGCTTTTTCCTGTTTCATGACCGTATTCACAACAATTCCACTGGGGCCTGACAATCATTTACTTCACTAGATTCGTGGTCTACTCTAACAGAAGAGAGAGGAGATCAGCACCGGATCTGATGCTGAAACAATAGCCCCCGTCCAAGAGCAAAGACAGTTTAGGGAAGATGATTAAAGCCGCATTGGAATTGTTGGTTACCCAACTCAATATTCACCTCGGCGACGTCGGCAGCAAGCCCGTCACCCTGGGCAATATCGCGCAACTGGAAAATCAGGACAGCCTCCCCACGGAAGCCTCTATCAAGGACAAGGTCGTGCTCAGTCTGGTCAACCTCGAAGAGGAGAAGACCATGAAGAACGGCCCGATACACAAATTGCACAACGGCCGCAAGGAGCTTGCGGAGCGCCCCGTCCACCTCAATATGTTTCTGCTCTTCAGCGCCAACCTGACCCACTACGACCTGGCGCTGGAGCGACTCTCCCAGATCCTGCTTTTTTTCCAGTCCCATCGCGGCTTCGATTTCCATCGCCACAACCAACCGGAAAAACAGCTACCGGAAGAATTCAGTGTTCAACTCGATCTTCATACCCTCAGTTTTCAGGAGATCAACGATCTGTGGGGCAGTCTCGGCGGCAAGCAGGTGCCATTCGTGATGTACAAGGCACGGTTACTGCGTCTGGAGGCGGAGAGCAGCGGAGAACCTGCACAACCGATCACGGCCATCGACCTCATTCACGGACAGCGGAACTAGGGCCATGAGTGAGACGGTAGGCATCGAATATCGTCCGCTCTGCACCGTCCGCTTTCGCCACGGTTACTACTTTGATCGCGGCCAGGAGTGCTTTGAATCTCTCGACCCGAACGCACAACGGAAAATCCTGGATCAGACTGACATCCATCAGGATCTGGAGATCCAACCCACCGCCGACTGCCGGCTGCTGATCAACCGTTACCGGTTGGTCTACCGCCAGACTGGAGACGGCTTTCTCGTCGCCGCACCGGTCAGCCGGGATCCCGACAGCGGTGAGCCGGTTTTCGCAGCAGGACTGGAACCGGGCTTTAAGCTGCGTTTCTCCCTGCGACTGAGAAACCCCCATTTCCTCGACATCACCAACCTGCCCCTCGACAAGCTGCAGGGGGGGATCTACCACTTCTCAAACAGTGCCGAAAACCCCGAACAGAACAGCCTGCACCTGTCCCGTTCGTTGCAGGGTTTCAGTGATGCCGTCCAGTACCAGCCGGGTGACCTGCTGATTGACGACCCACTCGATCCGCAACAGCGGCTCAGCGCGCCCGACAAGATCGAAGCCGGTGATACTTTCGACATCGAAGACTGGCAGACTTCCCCCCCCTATAAGGTCTATGAGAGTGGTCCAATCCCGGCGGGTGAAGTGGCCACGGGAGATCACGTTATCCACAACGGCAGTGTCTATGTATCGCAAATCGACGACCCCAGCGGCAATTTCGCCAATTCAGACCACTGGTTACGCCAATACAGTCCCCTGCTGCAGGGCGTCAGCCGCGACGACTGGCTACCGCTCTACCCCAACCACCTCTCCATTGCCCTGGACAATCCGCGGCACTACCTGAAACTTCGGGTATTCGACCTCGACGCACAGATGCTGTTAGAGGAAACCTACGATGGAGAGAGCGAACAAAACAAAATTACCGTCGACCTGGCCGGTCTCAAATCCGGCCGCTACCGTCTGCAGCTTTTCGGTGCCGACGGCTTGCCATTGGCAGACAGTGAACGGTTCTTCTATCTGGATAACGATCTTGCCGGCCGCCGCCTGTTCGGCCTGATCGAACTGGAAGCCACCGCCGATGATTATCGGTTACTGGATGGCGACGGGGTTCTGCAGTCACCCGAATACCTCGTTAACTTCATCAACCGCGCCACCTACTGGCGCTACCAGTTCCCACAACCGCTGAGTGACGACCTGATTGCGACTCCCGGTGATGGCCTCACCGTGGAAGCAGGCACAACGCCCAGCCGGTTGATCACCAGCAACGCACAACCGCTGACCAGGGGTTTCATCCCCCTGCTCCGCAACGACACCAGTCAGTATCTGCCCAATCCCACTGACACCCATTCGATCCATCCAGAAGACGGCAGAGTCTTTTCGGACATTTTTTTGACCAGTTAGGGAGACCACCATGGCACTCGTAGTCAAAACCCCCGGCGTCTACACCGAAGAGATATCCCTCTTCCCACCCTCTGTCGCGCAGGTGGAAACCGCTGTTCCCGCCTTTATCGGCTACACGCAGATGGCGGAAAAGCGGGGTGAATCCCTGCGTGACAAACCCGAACTCATCCGCTCACTGGCCGACTTTGAGGAACTGTTCGGCGGTGCCCCCGATGTCACGGTTGACCAGGTGAACCTGGACGCCAACAACAGCATCACCAGCGCCAGCCTCACAGCCACCTTTCTACTCTACGACAGCATGCGGCTCTTCTTCGCCAACGGCGGCAGCAAGTGCTACATCGTCTCGGTCGGCGACTACAACGACACCATCAACAAGGATCGCCTCAGCGCCGGGCTCGCCGCCGTCGCCCGCGAGGATGAACCGACCCTTCTGGTAATACCCGATGCGGTGCAACTGAAAGCCGACAAGTTCTACACCCTGCAGCAGGAGGCGCTGAAACAGAGCGGCGACCTGAAGGACCGTTTCGCCATTCTCGATCTGCTGCAGGAGAACGGTGTCAGTATGGATCTGCGCGACAGCATCGCCGACTTCCGCAACAAGGTCGGCATGCAGAATCTCAAGTATGGCGCCGCCTACGGACCCTGGCTGAAGACCAACCTGAGCAAAACGGTAAAAGTCCGTCAGTTGACGGGGCATCTCTTCAAGCTCGGCAACCCCGTCAGCCTCAGCAATCTGACCGAGGACGGGGACACCCAGCAGGCTATCAGCCGTCTGACCCGCACCTCTGCCGACACAGACCGCCTGCTCGACGATGCCACTGCCGGATTAAAGAAATTTCTCGCCGACAACACCACCGATGCAGAATCAGTGGATGCCGGCTATCAGGCAAAATACAACGACTTCCGTAATGCACTCGCTACCTTTAACGCTGACACAGCAGCCAACCCGATCGGTCCGGTACAGGATGCCTATCAGGCGCTGTTCGACTACATCTACATTCTGGTGAACGCCATGCTGGATGAGGTCGCCAAGGCCGACACCGATTTCAGCCAGCGCGTGGCAGCAGATCCAGGCGACCCTGATGCCCCCTTCGACCCGGACGGCACCACCTTCCTTACGGACTACGCACAGACGCTGATTAAAAACAGCCTCTTTTACCAGATGCAGACGCTCAATAACTACACCAGAGGCGCTGGTCTATTCATCGCCACAGGCGAGGATGCCGACGCAGACGGCAATGTCGACGAGCATGAAGACTACTTTGCAGCCCATAGTGCCGGGATGACGGCTGCCGCATGGACGCAGGGCGGAGACAACGCCTTTACCAAAGCCGATCTGCCTGCCTTTGAACTCACCTCCATCTACCCGGAAGGTGCCGCCGGACCGGCTGTCGATGAGGAGGCGAATAAAAAGCGCGCGAAAAACATGGAGAGCGGCGCACGCCTGGTGAGTAAGGTGTTCAAATCGGTGGATGAAGCGGTTGCCGGCATCAAGGCCGAGGCCCGCGCCCTGGAAAACAGCTATCACGAAACCCTGGTGGACGGTTTTCCGCTACTGCGCAACCTGATCAACCGGGTCTCCAATTCGGTAACCGAGCTACCTCCAAGCGCAGCTATCGCCGGTGCCTATGCGGCGGTTGATGCCAACCGCGGTGTACACAAGGCCCCTGCCAACGTCAGCCTCTCCAGCGTCAAGGGCGTTTCCGAGGTCGTCACCCATGCGGAGCAGGCCGACTACAACGTGGACACGGTAGCCGGCAAATCAGTCAACATCATCCGCCCCTTCATCGGCAAGGGGATCCTGGTCTGGGGCGCCCGCACCCTCGACGGCAACAGCAACGAGTGGCGTTACGTCAATGTACGGCGCTTCTTCAACATGGTCGAGGAGTCGGTCAAGAAGGCCTCATCCCGTTTCGTCTTTGAGCCCAACGACAAGAACACCTGGGTCAAGGTCAGGGGCATGATCGAGAACTTTCTGTTGATTCAGTGGCGCAATGGCGCCCTCGCCGGCGCGGTGCCCGACGACGCCTTCTTCGTCAACGTGGGACTGGGACAGACCATGACGGCGCAGGATATCAATGAAGGCAAATTGATCGTTGAGATCGGCATGGCAGCGGTTCGGCCCGCAGAGTTCATCATCCTGCGTTTCTCCCACAAGATGCAGGTCTCCTGACAAATGATTTTTTACAGGGAAACAGAGATGCGCAGGCCCGCGGCCTGCGCCCGCTAACGGAAACGAGGTACAGTCATGGCAAATTATCCTCTCGCAAAATTCCACTTCGTGGTCGAGTGGGGCGGTTCCAGCGTCGGTTTCAGCGAGGTCTCCGGCCTTGAGGTCGAGACAGAGATGATCGAATACCGACACGGCATGAGTCCTGAGTTCAGCAAGATCCGCATGCCGGGTCTGAAAAAGTACAGCAACATCACCCTGAAAAGAGGCACCTTCGCCAGTGACAACGAGTTCTTCAACTGGTGGAAAGAGACCGCCAAGTTGCAGACCGTGGAGCGTCGAGACTTGGTGATCAGCCTGCTCAACGAAAACCATGAACCGGTGGTGGTGTGGAAGGTGAAGAACGCCTGGCCATCCAAGGTGACGGCCACCGACCTGAAAGCTGACGGCAACGAAGTGGCGATCGAAACCATGGAACTTGTCCACGAAGGGCTGGTGATCGAGAACGAGTAATCCGGGACAAACCAATATGTCGGAGTACGACTTTTATCCCGGATTCCACTTCCAGGTCGAATTCATTAGTGCTGATTTCGGCACTAATGACAGCCGCTTCCAAACCATCGGTGGCCTGGAGGTCAGCATGGAGACGGAGACCATCAATGAGGGCGGTGAAAACCGCTTCGAGTACATCCTGCCCACCAAGACCAGCTACGGCACGCTGAGTCTGAAACGGGGCATGATGCGTAACTCCGATCTCATCGACTGGTGCAACCGGACCATGCAGACCCTGGAGATCAAGCCGGTCGACATACTGATCACCCTGCTCAACGAAAAACACGAGGCGGTGATGAGTTGGAACATCTTCCACGCCTGGCCGAAGAAGTGGTCCGTCTCGGATTTCAACGCCATGAACAATGAACTGACCATCGAGACACTGGATCTCCAGTATCTCTACTTTACGAGGGATTAGTGCCAGATGCCGGTAGAGATCAGAGAACTGGTAATTCGTGCCGAAGTCGGCGCACAGGAGTCGCGTCGGGAGGGCAGCAGTAGTGGCACCCGGCCAGCCCCTAAGGATAAGGAGGCACTGATCGCCGAGTGCATCGAACGGATCATGCAGATACTACAGGAACGGGAGGAGCGTTAGCGTGGGACAACTGGAAAAGATGCGCCTCATCGCCTACAGCGATCCGCAATTCTCGGAAGAGGTGGCGGACGGCACCTTTGTGGTGCAGATCAACCCGGAGAGCTACTCCTTCAAATACAAGATCGAGCGCGACGAGCAGCAGGCCTCGGGCACCAGCGCCACTCCCCCCCGTTTCAACAAGATTCTGCCGGAGGAGATGGATTTTGAGTTTCTCTTCGACAGCACCGGGGCCATTCCGAGCAGCCTCTCCGAGTCTTTCAGCAACCGTTACCTGAAGGGCGACGGCGTGGTGGATGCGATTGAGCACTTCAAGGAGGTGGTACTCAACTACGACGGCGACACCCACCAGCCACGCCACATCAAACTCAGCTGGGGCACCCTGCTCTTCAAGGGCAGCCTCAGTGAGATGGAGATCACCTTCAAGCTGTTCAAACCCGACGGCACACCGATCCGCGCCGTGGCTCGAGCGAAATTCAAAGGTTTCGTGGAGGACGACCTGCGGGCCGCCCGGGAGAATGCCCAGTCCCCCGACCTCACCCACCTGCGCATCGTGCGTGACGGCGACACCCTGCCCCGCCTCTGCCACGAAATATACGGGAACTCCAGCCTCTACCTGGAGGTGGCCGACGCCAACAACCTGGTGGACTTCCGACAACTGCAAACCGGCCAGCGGCTGAGTTTCCCGAAGTTGGAGAAATAGCCGATGCCCCGCGAACGACAACTGCCTCTGCCCCGTGCATCAGACCTGGTCACCACTACCGTAAAGGCGGGCGGTGAGGTTTTGCCGCGTCAATTTCAGGTGCTCTCCGTCCTGGTCAGCAGCGAGATCAACCGCATCCCCACGGCACGTATCACCCTGGCGGATGGCGACCCGGCCAGCGAGACCTTCGCCCTCAGTGAATCGGAACACTTTGTTCCAGGACAGACCGTCGAGATCCAGCTCGGCTACCGTTCCGAACAAGAAAGCGTATTCCAGGGGATCGTGGTGAAACATTCGATCCGCGGCCGTACCAACGGCGGCAGCAACCTGATCCTGGAGTGCCGTGATAGCGCCATCCGCATGACCCTGGAACGGCGCAGCCACTACTTCGACGAGATGAGCGACAGTGATGTTGCCGCCGAGCTGCTGGGGGATCACGACATCGAGTCCAATATCGAGACGACCAGCATCACCCATCCCCATCTTGTACAGTATCAGGCCACCGACTGGGATTTTCTGCTCAGCCGCATGGAGGCCAACGGCCTGCTCTGCACGCTTGAAGCGGGGACACTCACGGCGGCCAAACCTGCGCTGACAGGCTCCCCCGAGACAGGGCTCCTTTTCGGCGCCACGCTGTTGGATTTCGATGCGGAGATCGACGCCCGCGAGCAGGCCACAGAGGTCACTGCCACAGGCTGGGACGCCGCTGGTCAGGAGCGACTCGAGATCACCAGCGCATCGACCGGTTTCACCGAACCCGGCAACCTCAGCGGCGATGAACTGGCCGGTGTGCTTGAGCAGGGACGCCACAATGAACACAGCGGCGCCGTGAGTCAGGAAGAGCTGCAGGCCTTCAGCGACGCCCGTCTGCTGCGCCACCGGCTGGCCAAGATCCGGGGCCGGGCAAGCTGCCAGGGGCACGCCCAGGTGAAACCCGCGGCACTCATCGACCTGCAGGGATTGGGGGCAAGATTCAACGGCCCGGTCTTTGTCTCGGGTGTACGTCACCGGGTGAGCGAAGGCAGCTGGATCACCGACTTCCAGTTCGGCCTCGACAGCCGGGCCTTCAGCCAAGCCTTCGAAATGGATGCCCCTCCCGCAGCAGGACTGACGCCCGCAGTCAGCGGCCTGCAGATCGGAGTGGTCTCACAAATCGCAGATGACCCACTCGGTGAGCACCGTATTCAGGTGCGACTGCCGGTCATGGACGGCCAGGCAAACGGCGTCTGGGCACGTCAGGCCACCCTGGATGCGGGTGAAAGCCGCGGCACCTTTTTTCGACCGGAAGTCGATGATGAGGTTCTGGTGGGTTTTCTCAACGACGACCCGAGACACCCGGTGATCCTCGGCATGCTCCACTCCAGCGCCAAGCCCCCCCCGGAAGAGGCGGAGGAGGAGAACAAACTCAAGGGCTTCCACTCCAGAGAGGGGATGAAGCTGGTCTTCGACGACGATAAAAAATCGATCCTGCTGGAGACCCCGAACGGCAACAAAATTTTCATCGATGACGAAAACGGCGCTATCGAGATCGTCGATGAAAGCGACAACAAAACAACCTTCAGCAGCGACGGCATCCTGCTCGAATCCGCCAGTGATATTCAGATCAAGGCCTCCGGTGACATCAACCTGGAAGGCACAAACATCAATATCAAGGCCAGTGCGGCACTCAAGGCCGAAGGTAGTGCCAGCGCCGAACTGAGCAGCAGTGGAACCGCCACGGTGAAGGGTTCAATGGTCATGATCAACTGATAGGAAACTCTGATGCCCCCAGCCGCAAGAGTCAGTGATATGCACGTCTGTCCCCTGGTGACCGGGACCGTGCCCCATGTCGGCGGCCCCATCCTGCCGCCGGGGGCGCCCACCGTGATGATCGCGGGATTACCGGCAGCACGGGTGGGAGACATGGCAGTGTGCGTTGGCCCACCGGATACCATCGCCGCCGGCTCAGGCTCAGTATTCATCGGCGGCGCTCCAGCGGCACGTCAGGGTGACTCCACCGCCCACGGCGGCACCATCGTGCTGGGCGCGCCAACAGTGATGATCGGATAGGACACACATAATGGACGACGACAGGGATTTTCTGGGCAGAGGCTGGGGCTTCCCACCCACCTTCGGGGAGGGCGGTAAGACCCTGCACATGCTGAGTGACGAGGCGGACATCGAGAGCAGTCTCGAAGTCCTGCTCTCCACGCGTCCCGGCGAGCGGCTGCTGCGTCCCGATTTTGGCTGCAACCTGGATCGCATGCTCTTCGAGCCTCTCGATACCGGACTGAAAACCTTTATGACCGACCTGATCGCGACGGCGATCCTCTACCATGAACCCCGCATCGATGTGGAGCGCATCTCACTCGCAGGCTCCGACGACAACGAGGGGCTGGTGTTGATCGAGATCGAGTTTCGCGTCCGCGCCACCAATGCCCGCCGAAATATGGTTTATCCCTTCTACAAACAGGAGGGGACTGACCTGCGATGAAACGCCCGTTTCAGAAACCCTATCCCCTGGAGCATTCAGGCACCAGCCAGTCGGAACGGCAGGCCCCGGCACTGCCGCCGCACAAGCTGGCCATCGATGGCCGGGACCGCGATCAGCTCATCGCCTTCGGCCGCCGTCTCGCGGCGCATATCCGTTTCGCCACCCCTTTCGGGAATGAGGGAAACTGGTCACCACTCTTCGAACTACTGAAAAATCCTGACAGCTTCGCTGAGCAACACGATGCGCCACCTCAGGCGGCGCTCTTTCTGGCTTTCATCAAACTCTTCGAAAAGGCCCAGGGCGAGTTGAATCGCCTGAGTAAAAGCCACCTCGATTACTACTACCGGGAACTGTTGCAACTTGCCCCCAAGCTGGCGCAAGCCGACCATGTCAACCTGCTTTTCGAGGCCAGGCCCAAACGGGACCAGGTAACCGTGGCTGCAGGCACTGTGTTCACAGCGGGGGATCTGCGCTACGCCACGGACCGTAATGTCTGGATCAACCGCACAACCATCGAACACCTCTGCTCGCTCTATCGGGAGCCGGCATCCGGCCAGCTCCACTTTGCACTGCAGAGCAACTCACTGGATGGTCTGGGAGCCGCCCTGCCCAAAGAGCAACCCACCTGGCCAGCCTTCGGCCACACCGGCATACCCAAAGCCACAGTGGGATTTGCCTTGGCCTCTCCCCTTTTACAACTCAATTCCGGCAAGCGGACGATTACCGCCTCACTCCGGCTGGAGCTTGGCGATGAAGATCCGCCTCTCAGCGAAGCAGCCAAGTCGCTGCTGATTGAATTCAGTGGCGAAAAGGGTTGGCTGGGACCCTTCTCTCCGTTAAGTGTGGAGATCACCGAATCCAGCGACAACTGGCTGTTGCAGTTCGTGGTGGTGTTGGACGCAGAGACAGAGGCGGTAACCGCCTACGACACTGAACTCCTCGATGGCGGATTCGTCACCACGCTGCCGCTGATGAAAGTAAGCGTCAGCCCCGAGACTCCGGCACTGCGAGAGTGGCTCGAAGAGCACGATCTCGTCGACATGCAACTCCAGACAAAGGTGGAAAATGCCGGGGAACTGGTGGCGGAAAATGATCTGGGGAGACTCGACACCGGCAAGCCATTCCTGCCTTTTGGGCCACAGCCCAAGACCGGCAGCACCTTTGCCGTCGCCAGCCCCGAGATGCTCAACAAGCAGGTGACAAGTTTCTCCCTTAATCTCAACTGGAAGGGTGTCCCGGCAAAACGGCTGTCTGACCACTACAGCGCCTATCGTTTCAACAGCAGCGGGCAGCCTTGTGGCACGAGTGACTGTATACGGCGGATCAACAACAATGATGACTTCAGTGCGCAGATGATCCTGGAGCGGGAAGACAGCAGCCGTATCGAACGTAAGGTAAAACTCTTCGACAACTCCGATGCAACCCGGCCACAAACCCTCACCAGCGACGAGCCACCCGCCAAGCTCATCCCACTGACAGGGCTAACCTATTTCTACATGCCGCTTCAGACCCGCAGCGCCTTCAGCCCCCTCCCGTGGGCCGGTTTCAACATGATCAGCAGCTTCTCGCTGCTACCACTGAACCTGATTGCCAGGCAGGCGGCAACGCCCTTTATCAAAGCGTTGCAGGGCATCAACCGTCCCGGTTATATCAAACTGCGCCTCGAGCGGGATTTTCTGCACCAGGACTACCCCATCGTGCTGGCGAAAAGCATGGCGAAGGATTCCGGGATGGCCATCCCCAACCCACCCTATACCCCGGAACTGGAATCGGTCCAACTCACCTACGAGGCACAAACCGGCTGGGTCGATCCAACCGATGAAAATGCCACTGCCTATATCGGCGCCGAGATCCGGCTCTACCAAACTACACCGTTCGGGCAGCGGGAGGTTCACGGCTTCCTGAAATCACAGCTCGACGCCTCCATAAACGACAAGATTCGTCTGTTGCCGGACTCAAGCCCCGAAGGACAGCTCTTCATCGGCCTCAAGGAGCAGCCGGACGCTGCCTTTCTGGATCTGCTGATTCAGGTGGACGAGGGCAGCGCAAACCCGCTGAAAGAGATCGAAAATGTTACCTGGAGCCTGCTGGAGTCGGATCACTGGCGTGACCTGACCGCTGAGGAGATCCTCTTTGACGAAAGCAACGGCCTGCTCACCTCGGGCATCCTGCGTGTCAATATTCCTGCCCGCCCCCCGCAGACCAACACCTGGATGCCGGAGGGGCTGACCTGGCTGCGAGCCAGGGTAGAGGACAACAGCGATGCGGTCTGCCACCTGATCGATCTGCACCCTCAGGCAGCCTCTGCACACCTGCTGAATGTTGAGAAAAATCCCCCGCATCTGACTTCATCGCTGCCACCGAAGTCGATCGGCAAACCCGTAAAACCTCTGGATGGCATCAAAGGGGCCAGCCAACCCTATGCTTCGATCTGCGGCCAGGCGAAGGAGAGCGACCAAACCTTCTATACCCGGGTCAGTGAACGTCTGCGCCACAAACAGCGGGCAGTCACACTCTGGGACTATGAGCGACTCGTACTGCAGGCATTTCCCGAACTCTATCGGGTAAAATGCCTGCCCCACCTGCCGGGCCCGGGACACGTCTCCCTGGTGGTCATTCCCGACATCCGCCAGCGTAAGGCCTACGACCCGCTGCAGCCACGTATCGACAAGGACACTGAAAGCAGAATCGACCAACTGCTGGCGGCACTCAACAGCCCCTTTGCCAGCGCCAAGGTTTTTAATCCGGACTACGAAAAAATTCGTCTCGACATCGCGGTCGCCTTCAAACCGGAGTACCCGTTTGGCGCTGCCAGCCAGGCACTGCAGAAAGCGCTGCAGCAGCACCTCGCCCCCTGGACCGGCGACGCAACGACGATGCCCGCGTTTGGCGGACACATCCACAAAAGCATGCTGCTGGCCTTCATTATGGACCAGCCCTCCGTCGACTATATGCAGCAACTGAAGCTCTACCATCTAACCACCGAAGAGACTCCCGAGGTCGACCGGGATGAAGTGGTTTCACAGAATCCGAAGGCGATACTGACCAGCCATCACCAACACACCATCCGCGATGCGGCCAGCGGGGGAAGTGCATGAAAGAGTCCCTCACCATTCGCCGCGATCCGAACAGGGCAGAAGCACTCGATTATGCCCAGCTGCGCCAATCGGGCCTGGAGCATATCGAGACGCTGAGCCACGACTTGTGGACCGACTACAATGCCCACGACCCAGGCATCACCATCCTGGAACTGCTCTGCTACGCCATCACAGACCTGAGCTACCGCACCCGCCTGCCGATGGCCGATCTGCTGGCAGTCCCGGCTGATGCCGACGCTGAAACGCAGAGGAGACATCAGGCCCTGCAGCAGCACAGCACCCTGCTCTCTGCATTGGAGATCCTGCCCACTGAACCGGTCAGCGCCATCGATCTGCGCAAACTGATCATCGACCAGGTGCCGATGGTGCGCAATGTCTGGATCGAGCCGGACAACAGCGTCAATTACTTCGTTGACTGCAGCAGAGGCACCCAGTCGACAATTGCACCACCGGAGGATCACAACCAAACCGAATACAGACTCAACGGCCTCTACCGACTGCGCGTGGAACCGCACGACCGCATCACCAAGAAACTGACGAAACAGATTACCACCGACGTCGCAAAAGTCTTCCACCAGCACCGTAACCTTTGCGAAGACCTGGCAGGGATCGATTTGATCCGCGAGCAGGCCATCCGGGTCTGCGCCGACATCGAACTGGCCGAAGAGGCCGACATCGATCTAACCTGCGCCCGCATCATCCACGCCATGCAACAGCGCCTGTCACCACCGCTTCCCCGCTACACCCTGCAGCAGTTGCTGAAAAAGGATTTGGCACCGGATGAGATCTACTCCGGCCCACAACTCGACCACGGTTTCCTGCTGGATGAAGATCTGCAACAGGCCGAGTTGCCGACCCAGGTCAATGCCGCCGACCTTATTGATGCAATAGTCAAAACAGAGGGCGTGACGGCGGTGCGTAAGCTGGTCCTGCAATCGGGCGCAGCCACCAAAACATCCGGCGATCCCTGGAATATCGAGCTGGAGAGTAACCGCAGACCGGTTTTCGACATCGAACAGAGCGCCCTGCACTTCTTCAAGGATCTGCTGCCCTACCGGGTGGATCCCGACGAAGTCGCAAAGGCACTGCTGCAGCTACAGCAAGAGGCCCGGCAACATTTGGCCACAACCAGCGACCTGCCGGTCCCGGACAGCCGTTCCGTCGCGGTGGAGAGCTATCTCTCCATCCAACACGAACTGCCGCCGGCTTACGGCGTCGAGCCCACCGGACTGCCGAGTCACGCCACCAAGACCCGGCGCAGCCAGGCCGGGCAGCTACATGGATTTCTCCTGCTCTTCGATCAGCTATTGGCCAACTATCTCACTCAGTTACGCCAGATCGGCAGCCTCTTCTCCGCCGATCCTGCGTTGCGCCACACCTACTTTTCCCAGGTAGTCTCCGGCGTCGGCGAGGTGAGTGAACTGGTCGATCCCAAGAGCCACGGCGACTATGCGACACTGCTGGAGGCACTGGACCGGCAGTCAGAGCCGGACAGCAGACGCCGCAACCAGTTCCTCGACCATCTGCTGGGCCGTTTTGGTGAACGATTTACTGAATACGCCCTGCAGATGCAGCGCCTGCGGTTGGAGAACAACGGCCTGCGGCTGATCCAGGAGAAGGCGCGTTTCCTACAGGAGTATGCGCTCTTGAGCCGCCGTCGCGGCAGCGCTTTCGACATCACCGACCGGGATCAGATCTGGGGCAGCTGCACAAATATCCCCGGGATACAGCATCGGGTGGGACGCCTGCTCGGCTTCCGCAGCATCCGTCGCCGCAATCTGTCCCTGCTCGACACCGACCTCTACGAACAGATCGATCAGGATAGTGACAACGACTTCCGCTTCCGCATAAAGGACAACCTGAGCAACAAGATTCTGCTCAGCAGCAGCACCAAATACAAGACACTGGAAGATGCTGTCAGAGAGCTTCGCATCGCGCTGGACTTCGGCCGGTTCGAAGAGTCCTACCAGCCAGAGACTGCAAAAAACGGCCGCCACTATTTCAATCTGGTGGATGATAAACAGGAGATCATCGCCCGGCGCATCGAGTATTTCGACACAACGGAGTCGCGGGACACCGCCCTTGCCGGGACGAGAGAGGCGATCAACCGGGTCTACGACGCCGAAGGAATGCACGTCGTCGAAAATCTGCTGTTACGCCCGCGCAAATTCAGAACACCGGCTGATTCGGCCTTGGTCGAGGACAACTTCATCTCCGTCTGCCCCGACAGCGATTGCGGGACAGCGGGAGAACCGATCGACCCCTACTCCTGTCAGGTCCAGGTTTTAGTCCCGGCCTATGCGCCACGCATGCACGATATCGACTTCCGCCATTTCGTCGAACGCACCATTCGCATGGAGATGCCCGCCCACATTCTGCCACGCATCTGTTTCGTGGACGCAGAACAGATGGCCAATTTCGAAGAACATTACCGCGCCTGGCTCGACTATCGGGCGCGCCACCCCGCCGGAGAGGTGAAAAGCAGCCGGCATCTGAACAGATTAATCGCAGTCCTGCAGCAGATACACAGCGTCTACCCGACCGGTGAACTGCACGACTGCCAGGAAGATGAGGGTGAAAGGCCGATCCTCCTGAACCGGACCCATCTGGGCAATGAACCAGGGAACTAGCTACAGGTAGCTGCCATGAACGACAAAATCGAACTCACCTCACTGAATGAACCTGTGCCGGACTTCGACTACTTTGCCGACAACCAGGTACTCACCGCCGGCCAACTCAACCGGGCAGTCGATTTTCTCGATGGCCAGCATCGACTCACCCGCGCCCGTTTGCTGGGCCAGGGTATTGTCTGTGGACTCACATTCCAGGCCACGGCAAACCGGGTGGCGCTTGAAGCGGGAGT
This sequence comes from Chromatiales bacterium, assembly GCA_036784775.1. Taxonomy (GTDB): domain Bacteria; phylum Pseudomonadota; class Gammaproteobacteria; order Chromatiales; family Chromatiaceae; genus QGON01. The sequence continues at coordinate 21,574 of JAMJIN010000009.1, forward strand.
CGGCGTTACCAGCGAGGGGGATCTGCTGCAGATACCCGAGACGCAACGTTTTACCCACTATCGGATCTTCACAGACGATTCAGCGAAATACCCGCCCTTCCACGGCAGAAGGATCGTCAGGAAAAAAGCGGTGGTAGGCGGCAGTCGACTGCTGGTGCAACCGCGCCTGGAAGTTCAGCCACTCAGACCCAGCATCCAACCGATCGACCGGATTCTGGATATTCAGCCGCTCAGGCCCGGTAACCAACTGATCGAACTGTTGCAGGATGGAAGTGAGGCGGACGCACAACCACTGAGCCTGACAAAAGTTCAGCTCGCACAACTGGTATTGGTGCTCTATCAGGAGACCTATATCAAGGAGAACGATCTCTGTAACGCCAGTGATTGCGACAACCGTGGCCCGACCCGCACCGCCAACCTTAAACTGTTGCTGGCGCCCAAGGACCTGCTGCCGAAGCTCCCGCTGACACCAAAGGATGAGTATCTGGCAATGAATGAGGTGGACGCCCCCCGCCTCGATCTCGACATCGGCACGATCAATCAATACGACGGCAACAACGGTCTGGCCAAGCGTTACATCACCGCCATCGACAAGATGAAGCTCGATCTGGGCAAGGCGTTTGATGACGCACCCACCAGTGGCCTGTTCACCTCGACCATGCAGCAACTTTACAGCAGCGGCAAGTGGAGTCAGCGCCTGAACCAGGCACGTTTCCAGGTCACCACCAACAGCCAAGGGCATCCAGTATGTCTACAGCTTCTTCAAGGATCTGATCGAAGCCTATCACGAGTGCAGAGAGGCGCTGTTCGAACTGGACGACAACTGCATGGGCGACCCCGCCAGTTTCTCCAAGCATCTGGTGCTTGGCCTGGCCCTCAAAAGGGGGGAGGTGGATGATGCCTATCGCTACCGCTTCCAGGCAACCCCAATACTGCGTGCCGAAGATGAAAAAAAGGGACGATTCGTGTTTCTGCTGCGCCGCATGGACGCCATGCTGCGCCACTTCAAAAAACCGTCTGGCGAGATCCGCCTCTCACCCTCCCGCAAAGCCATTGCCTCGCTGGGAGAGCGTGCCATCCCCGCCTATTTCGACACCAACAATCAACCCCGCATCAACGAGCTATGGAACTTCGACCTGAGCCGAAAACAACGCAGCGACCGGATCCCCGGTTATGGCATGAGCGACTACAGCAACCACACACACGACTCGTTCTACCGCCAATCCATCGATGATTACGACTTCATCCGCATCGAGGGCCATCAGGGCAGGAAGGTCAAGGATGTACAGACTGAGTTGGAAACGATGGCCCGCAGACACAATCTGGCCTTCAAGGTGGAAGCCATTCAGCTGGAAGATGCCGACCCGGCATTCATTCGTCCTTTCCACTTTCCCGACATCGATATCCTGTTCAATCTGCAGAAGGCGGATATACGCCACACCCTCAAACAGGCCGGTCGGTTCGGTACCGATCTGCAACAGACTGTTCTGCAGGACAGCCGTGTCGATGAACTGGAGCCGACCACTCCCAAAGCACTTTTCTCCGCGCCCCGACAGAGAGCAGGCCAGTTGCAGCTAAAGGTCACCGAAGCCATCCCCTTCATGCCGAAAAAACTGGTGGATGCAGAGTTCAACAAAGCGAAGGTCACGGCGTTTCACGAAAAAGTGAACATCTGCGCTGTTCAGGCCAAGGCGGTGAGTACCGACATCAAAAAGGTCGCCCGGCCAATCCTGCCCACACCGGCAGGATCACTGCTGGATGGCAGTAAATTTCTCAACCTCGAAAAGCTTCTGGACCTTTGGGAAAGACGCAAAAAGAAGGTAAGAAAGGAGTCGATCTTCGACCGTTTTCTGAAACACCATCCCGGCCTGGAGCATCAAGGCGGGGTACCCAGAGGCGGCACGTTTGTGCTGGTCTACGATGCATCCGGCAGTCGGGTGCTGGCGGATTTCTGTCTGCCCTACTACAGCTACTTCGATCCATCGATCCTGGAACCCGAGGAGGAGACGGCACCGGAATTTGACCTCCCGGTTTTCAAGCCGCCGGTCTGGTGGATAGACAAGATAGACATGCCCATCTTCACCATCCAGGGCATTCAGCTCAAGGACACGCTGAACCTGGTGGATACACGGATAACCTCTACCAAGGAAGATCTTCAGATGGAGATTTCCTACCAAACCCAGATCATCGAATCTCAGTTCACAGGGTTCAATGTCGGCAGTGGTTTCTACGCCGCTGCGCAAACCCCTGATTACGGTTCGTGGGGGCAGACGCCCGGAATTGCAGGACAATATGGTTTCGACCGCGAACAGACGCTGGTGATGGCAGAGATACTCAGGGCGCAAAGAGAGAAAGGTGCCATCGAAGAGCGTATGGAGAAGGGCCTCACTGTTAGCGGTGACGAGGAAAAATTCATGGACACGGAGCAACGTCTCGCGGAACTGATCGTAAAGGCTTCACAAACTTCCCGTGTCAATGACACAAACGCCACACCCACCGCTGCCGACAAGCAGTTCATGAGTAGTGTGCGTGATGCCGCCCTCGATCTGTCGGGTTCTGAAGCACGCCAGATGGTCGGCGAGGAATTTTCGACCATCCAAGAGGGTACAGGTACCAGTGAGATGAATACTATGATGAAAGGAAAACTGGGCCAGATATCCGGTGCCTTTTAGCTGAATTGAAGACAGGCCATGTCCAGACATCAGGTGCAGAAACAGACCTTCGAAATCCGGGTTCCCCGCCAAGAGGATGCCCGGAGTCTGCAGGACCGCCTCTCCACCTTTGGTAATCACAAGCTGCCGCTCATCCTCGATGAGGTTTTTGAGAAACAGACAGCGGGTACGGGCCGTGTCTGGCGTATCGACCATCTGGAGATCGACCTCGGCCATCTCTCGGAAAAGACGCTGGAGTCCCAACTCACAGACGGCATACGCCTCAAACTGGCAAAGGCGCTTGAAAAATATCGACTGTCACAAGAGAGATCCGGCCAGAAGAGCGACCAGTCAACAGACAGGCTCTCTCTCCAGCAGCGCTCACTTGAAAGCCTGCAATACTATCTGAAACACGGTGTCCTGCCCTGGTGGTCTGAAAAACCGCCGCCCTGGATGGAGTCTCAACATCTGGCGCAACTGCTGCAGAGACCGGACACTTTGATCAAGACACTCTCAGTCGTGATCAATGGAAGCCCACCCGCGCTCGAACGGCTGATGCAGCACATCCCGCCTGCATTGATCGCCGGGATCATCGAACATGGGGTCCCCGCAGGAGAGACTCAATCCATCCGAAAACTGGCAGTAAAGGCGGCCTGGGAAAGCGGTGAGACTGAGAAGTTGCTTTTCCTCATTGCTGTGAATCGTTACCTTTCAGAAAACAGGGAGACGGCAGCGGCTATTCTCGCCCGGCACTTTTCCCGCCAGGCCCTGCTTGTTCTGTATGAAACGTTCAGCAGGCGAGTCGGTAGACGGACGCCAGAAACAACACCTCGCTGGCAGCGTTCACTGGCCACACTTCTGCAACGGGCAACCGCTAGCCAGAATGATACCGGCAAACCCAAACCTCCAGTACCTGAAGCAAACACCGAAAAGCGCAGCAAAGCCGGTCACAAGCGGACTGATTCCCAAGCTGATTTCAAACTTCGGAGGCAATCCAAAACCCCAGACGAGTCTGAAGCAATAGCGTTAATCCAACAGACAGACCGCATCGATGAGACCATCCAGGAGAGTGGCGACACAGATAAAGCCAGCGTCACTCAGGTCTATATCGAGAGCGCAGGAATCATCCTGCTGTCACCTTTCCTGCTGCCACTGTTCGAGGGCACAGGACTGGTCATCGATAAATCATTTGTTGAGACTCAAGCCCGTCATCAGGCGGTCTATCTGCTGGAGTATCTTGTCTGGGAAGATAACCAACACGTCGAGTACCATCTGGCACTGGAAAAGTGTCTTTGCGGCATTCCCACTGAAGAACCACTGATTTCCTATTCGCCCACCGATGAACAAAAGAGTGAGTGCAACACCTTACTCAAGGCCGTTATCGATCACTGGAAGGCCTTGAAATCCACCAGTCCGGACGGCTTGCGGGAGGCATTTCTGCAGCGTGAAGGCCGTCTGGAACCCAACCGGAACCCACCCAGACTCAGGGTCAACCCGATGCCCCAGGATATGCTGCTGCAACGTCTGCCATGGAGCTACAGCATCATCAAACTGCCCTGGATGGATCAGCGTCTGCACGTGGAGTGGGGCTGAGTCATGTCGAACCACGCCGACAAACAGCAGCGGTCAAACCGAATCAGTCGGCAGCCCTTCTTTAACCAGCAGGGTGCAAAACCGGAAAAAAGCTTTATCTCCACCAACCCGGTGCAGGCAAAACTCAAGGTCAGCAAACCCAACGATCCCCACGAAGTTGAGGCAGAGGCGATGGCGGATCATGTCGTTGCCCGGTTGGCCACTACCGCCTTCTTTCATAGCTATCAGACACCAGATAGCCAGCTTCACCGCCAATCCGAGACGGAAGAAGAAGAGGAGTTGCAGACACTCCGGCGCCAACCCGAAGAGGAAGAGGAGGAGTTGCAGGCACAGCCTGAAGAGGATGAAGAGGCGGTGGACCGCACTCCCAAACACTATCGCTACCGGTCCGGCGTGCCGCCACCCTTCCCACGGGCTGCCGGCACTTTCGGCGGCGGCCCAATCCACAGATTCCGTCAGGCACCGGCAAAGATTCACCAGTCTTCTGGTTTGGCAGTTAACCGCCAGCGACGATACCGGTCGCCCAGACGTGCCCTGCATCGATCAGCGGCAGCCCGTGGCCCACCGGAGCCAGGTCCGGGTTTTCGCTCGCACCTGCAAAACTCAAAGGGTGCCGGACACCCGATGCCATCGACGCTGCGCCAGCCGATGGAGTCCGCCATCCAGGCAGACTTCGGCAGCGTGCGTCTGCATACCGGCCAGCGCGCCGCATCGATGAGCGGACAGATCAATGCCCAGGCATTCACCCACGGTAGCCACATCTACTTTGGACAGGGTCGTTATGCGCCGGAATCGAGCGCAGGCAAGCATCTGCTCGCCCATGAGCTGACCCACGTCGTGCAGCAGGGCGGTGCTGTGCAACGTCGTCCGGCTACTCCAGGCATTCAGAGAAAGGCGACACGCTCCGGCGGTAGAATCACCCGCGCACCACCTTCCATCCAGCGTCTGCCCGACTTCATCGGCAGACGGCTCAACAGCTACGCCCGCTACATCCCCGGATATACCCTGCTTACCGTCCTCATCGGCTATAACCCGCTGCTTGGCCAACTGGTTGCCCGCACGCCACGAAACCTGCTGCAAGGTTTCATGGGGCTGGCCTCCGTACTCTGCACCCGGCTCTTCGACAAACTGACTGAACTTGGCATCGTCGACGACGCATTCAACTGGGTCAATGTACGTTTGCAGGCACTCAGGCTCAATATAGATCGGGTGGAACGTCTGATTTGGCAGGCCTACGACCGGATGGATTTTTTCCGTCTCGACCCCATTGCCTATAACCGGCGCGTGCTGGTCAACACCTTCTCCCCCCTGGTCAGGAACGTCCGCCGTTTCGCCGGACAGTTGGTCGACCGGGTGGTGGAAATGATCAAGAACGCCCTGCTCAGCACTCTGCGCAGTCTCGCCTCGGCGCTGCCCGGCTACCGGCTGATAACCATGATCATCGGCAGCGATCCGTTAACCGATGCACCGGTGATCGCCACCACGGCGCAGATCATCGCCGAGTTCCTGACGCTGATCGGCGCTACACAGGAGCTGGAGAAGATGCGGGAGCATGGTGCGCTGGAGCGCACCGCAGCCTGGATCGACCTGCAGTTGGCCCTGCTCAATTTCAACATCGCCGAGATCTCCGCACTCTTTACCACTGCCTGGAACAGCTTTTCGATCCAGGATGTATTCAATCCGGTGGCCGCCTTCAACCGCGTACTCAATATATTCGGACCGTTCATCAGCCGTGCATTCCGCTTTGCCCGCAATGTTGCCACGACAGTCCTGAGCTTCATCAAGGATGCCCTGCTCGACTGGCTCTCTCGTCACGCCGGCAGCGTGCCCGGATTCCACCTGTTTACGGTAATCATCGGCCGTAATCCGTTCACACAGCAGCCGGTACCGCGTACTGCCAGCAACTTCATCCGTGGGTTCCTCAGCTTTGTGCCCGGCGGCGAGGAGAAGTTCCGGAATCTGCAACAGTCCGGTGCCATCGAACGGGCAATGGCCTGGCTCAACGTACAGATCGCCCGGCTGAACCTGACCTGGACCATGATCCGTGCGCTCTTCACACAAGCCTGGAACAGCTTTTCGATTACCGACCTGCTCGACCCGGTGGCGGCATTCCAGCGCATCGTCGCACTGTTCCGGGCACCGGTGAGACGCATCATCCGCTTTGCCGCAGCCGTGGCGGAGAAGATTCTGGAATTCATTTTTGAAGGGGTGATGGGGGCCGGTGGCGCGCGGGTACTGGCAATCCTCAAGCGCGGACGTGACACCTTCATGACCATCATCAACGATCCGGTGGCCTTTATCCGCAACCTGATCCAGGCGATGGTGCGGGGCTTCCGTCAGTTTGCGGGCAACATCCTGACCCACCTGCGCAACGGACTGGTGGGCTGGCTGCTGGGGGCAATGGAAGGCGCCGGCCTGCAACTGCCCCAGACCTTCAATCTGCAGGGCATCATCTCTCTGGTGCTGCAGATCCTCGGCATCACCTACGCCCGCATTCGTCCACGGCTTGTACGCTTACTGGGTGAGGCCAACGTCTCACGGCTGGAGACCCTCTTCGGCTTCCTGCGCACCCTGGTCACCCAGGGACCAGGGGCCGCCTGGCAGCAGATCGCTGAATTCATCCAGGGCAATCTGCGTGAGATCGTGATGGGCGCCATCCGCAACTGGGTGATCACCCGCGTGGTCACAGCCGCCATCACCCGTCTGGCCACCATGTTCAATCCGGCCGGGGCGGTCATCCAGGCGATCCTGGCTATCTACAACACCATCATGTTCCTGATCGAGAGGATCAACCAGATCATGGCGGTGGTGAACTCCGTGATCGAATCAGTCAGCAACATCGCCGCCGGACGCCTTGATCAGGCAGCCAACTACGTCGAACAGACCATGGCACGCACCATTCCGGTGGTGATCAGTTTCCTCGCCCGCCTGATGGGACTCGGCGGCATCGCCGGGCGCATCCGCTCGATTATCCAACGCATCCAGGCCAGGGTGGACAGCGCCATCGACCGGGTGGTGGATTGGATTGCCCGGCAGGGACGGCGACTGCTGGCCGGGGGACGCGCAGCGGCGGGACGTGCACGGGCGGCAGTTGCCGGTGTGATCAACTGGGCTGGATTCCGGCGCAGATTCAGTGCAGATGGGGCGAGCCATTCAGTCTACTTTCGGCGCCAGGGCAGCCAGCAACAGTTGATAATCGCCAGCGTCCCACGACCTGCCATGCAGTTTCTGAACGAATACAAGGCGGCGCGGAACAATCTTTCGGGAACCGGGCAGCAGGCGCAACGAAACAACGCCACCGCCGCACAAAAGGAGCAACTCAGACAACGGATGATGCAGCAGGAGGTCCAGTTGACCAACCTGCTGCGGCAACTGCTCTCCGGTGATAGAAACTGGGGCAGGGTGCGAGAAAAATACCGGCTCGAAGGGATGGTCGGCACCTATGCCTCCATGCCCAGGGCCGTGAGCGACCGGATTACCCCGGATCACCAGCCGCAGAACACCGCATTCACCCACGCAGCCTCGCTGCCCTGTTTCAGGACGAACCTGAATCCGAACTCCTCCGGCGCCCAAAATATGCAGCGCCATGCCGCCGGCCGGACCGCCCAGGGCTATGCCATCAACCTGCACCACTATCGGCATGTGCGTGGCCGAACCTATGGCCGCTCCCCGACAGGATTTATCAACAATGTCAGATCGCAGCTGAACAATACCCAGCCCGCCGATCTACAACGCAGAATCGTCGTCAATCTGATTCGGGGGGAACTCAATGCTGATGTGCAGCAGATCAGACGCGAGGTGGGTTCACCCAGCAACGATTCGATCTGGCGGGATATCTATCAGGAACCCCAATACGGCACCCAGCAGGAGCGGGATCAGCTGATTCAACAGACACGAGGCCAGATCCGATCGGGACAGGGGCGTATCGCCAACCAGGATCTGGAACGATTCAAACCCTGATAAACAGTGGCTTGTCGGGTTACGCTGCGCTAACCCGACCTACATATAATTACATTCAGACAGAAAATAGATAATCCAGCATCAGTCCCAAAAACACCAACAGCCCGAAGTTGTTGTTGTTGAGAAAGGCATCGAAGCAAGCCTTGGGTTTCCGCTCGCGGGTAAGCAGTTGTTGATGGACAAACAGAACGGCGCCTGCCGACAGGCCAAGATAGTAGAGCAAACCGCGTTCGACCAATACACCCACCCAGACCATCAGCCCCAGCATTATCAACTGCAGGATACCGATGATCAAAAGGTCATGCCGGCCAAACAGGATCGCGGTGGATTTCACGCCGATCTTGAGATCGTCATCCCGGTCAACCATGGCGTATTGGGTATCGTAGATCAGCGCCCATAACAGGGTGGCGGCAAACAGCACCCAGGAGACCAGGGGCAGAGACTCGCCCACTGCCATGAACGACATCGGCACCGCCCAGCCAAAAGCGGCACCCAACACCACTTGGGGCAAATGGGTGTAGCGCTTCATGAAAGGGTAGGCAGCGGCGAGAATCACCGCTCCCACCGAGAGCAGTTTGGTCTGCCAGTTGAGAAAGAAGAGCAGCAGAAAGGCGATCAAACAGAGGACGACAAATACCCCCAGCGCCTCTTTGGGAGTAACCAGTCCCGCCGCGATCGGCCTTAATCGGGTGCGCTCCACAAGGCCATCGATGTGTCGGTCAGCATAGTCGTTGATGGCGCAGCCGGCAGAACGCATCAGCGTCACGCCACAGATAAAAACCAGCACGATCTGCCAGGGGGGCTGGCCATCGCCCGCCACCCAGAGCGCCCAGAGTGTCGGCCAGAGCAGCAGCAGGATGCCGATGGGACGATTGAGGCGGATCAGCAGTGCATATCGACGCAGCCGCTCCTGCCAGGAGACAGGACCGGATTGCAGCGATTCCAGTTTGACTTCCGGCCCACTCATCGAGCTTCATCCCGAGGAATATCCGGCAGGAATATCTCATTCACCAACAACGGACGCCCGGCGATATAGAACAGGGTCCGTCGCCCCCAGAGTTCGACCGGTAGGCGCGACAGGTGCGGGGTAGCTGCGGCAAACAGGGGATGGCGGGGCTGCAACCGGGCTACCTGAGTGATCCCCCGGTGCACATGAGGATCTGAAAACAGCACCGCCCCCAGCGGCTTGTCTCCGAGCAGGGTCAGACGTCTGGCCGGTCCCTTAAGACTGGTCGCGGGAATCAGGGTTCTGGCAAAAACCCAGGGGGTTTCATCGCAAAGCAGTTCGACCTCCCGCACCAGGGTGGTCTCCCCCCGCCTCAATCTGAGTACCTGTCCCTCGCTGTAGAGCGGCGCTCCCCAACCCTGGTGTAATACCCGCACCCGGAAGTCACCGGCGCAGGCCTGTATCACCCGCCGTGTCAGGGAACCCTCATCCCGCAACCAGCCGAGCACGCCCTTCGGAACGGACGAAAAGCGCAACCGCTTCCAACTGGACCAGTTGGGTTCCAACACTGACTTTTCCGGAGCCTGTTTCTGCAAGACCTGCGACCCGTAAAAAAGAGAGGATTATCGCATAGCTTGGGCGGTTTTCTCACCAGCTTCGGAAATAAGACTGTAAGGTGCGCAGGTTGCACCCTACCCGCTACCACATCAGGTCGTCTGGCACCTTATAGTCAGCATAGAGATCATCCTCATCACTGCTCTTCTGCGACTCGTTGATGAGGATTATGCTTGCCTCATCCCTGAGCCGTATCTTCTCTGCCACCACTGCGGGTACCAGTTCATAGGTCTCACCAAGCCGGACGATTGCCAGTAGCCCACGACTCAGCCGGTCGTGTTGGGTATCGGTCACGTAGATCTTTTTGATCCTGGTCTCTTCGGTGAAGTTGTAGGGAACCTCAGCCTTGTCCCTTGGCAGACGGTTCATCTCGATCAACTGTTTTACCTGAGCGGCAATCGCCCGTTGCTCAGCCTGCGCTTTCTGCTGCCGATTGAGTTCCCGGTCCCGCGCTGTTTTTTTCGTCTGGGCCTCTTGCACCCGCAGCTTGTTCTCATCGACGACCTTTTCTTTGCTGTTGCGCTGCTGTTTACTCTTTTTGTGGACGTTTTTTTTAGCCTTGTTCGCCTGCTGTTTGTCCACCAAGCCCGCTTTCAGGAACTGATCCTGCAGTGAATTACCCATCGATGTTTCCCAAATCGTTAAATCCGGGACAAATCATGCCGCCAATTTGCCTGGTTGTGCAACTCTTGTGAGCAATCATGGTGCACACAGCGCACCCTACCGATTGAATCGGGGCACCGGTTCCACTGCTCTTATCCCACAAGCGTGTCCATCAGATCTATCATGAACTCAACATCCTCCTCTTCCACTGCTTCCCAGGTCTTGTAACCCAAACTGTCGAGTACACCCTGTCCACGAGATGTCTGCGGCATCTCCTGTAATCTTTGCAGCAGCGTTTCGGTCAGATGCTGCATACGCGGACCAACCATCAAGGCGTGGTGAACGACCTGTATCTGGCTCTGTACCAGTGGGCGAAGCTGCCGCCGCGTGATTTTGCTGAGCGCGTAAAATGCCTCAGCCAGGAACAATCCGACCTCACTTTGAACAGAAAGCAGCTCCTTGGCGACCAAGACATAACTGCTGCAGGTGCGGCGTTCTATGTTGTCGGCATTGATATTCGCCGGTTCCAACATGATCATGCCCATCATGTGCACATCGGGATCGTCGGTGGAGGCAAGCCGCATCCCCGCTTCCAACCCCTCCACAGTGCTTGCCGGATGATCGCCTCGCACCGCAATCACAACCTCATCGGAACACCCCCCCGGGCGGGCCAGGCAGTGGAAACCCTTTTCCCGAACCAGCATGGAAGCATCGTAGGGATTGGCGAAGATCAAATCGATAGCGTCATTCCTGATCGCCTGTCGCTGTGATGCGAAATCCTGATAGATATCCAGATGAATCCGGGTATCAAGGGATCGCTGCAACCAGGTATTGAAGATATGCCAACCGGCCAGTGAGGTGGGCGCGAAATCCGGGCTGACGGTAAACTGAAAGGGCTTGTGCTTCATGATGCATCAAAACAGGGTGGGATAGAGTGCCTCACACTCCTCGATCCTGAGTCGTGAGGGCTTGCGGCGCACCGATGTATAGCCGATGAGCTTGCCGCGACGCAGATTCGGGACCACCGTTGCGTAGACCCAGTAGAAACGTCAGTCCTTACGCAGATTTTTTACATACCCTTGCCAGCGGCTACCCGCTTTGATGGTATCCCACAAGCCTTTGAACGCGGCCGGCGGCATATCGGGATGCCGCAGAATATGGTGGGGCGTGCCGAGCAACTCCGCCTCGGAATAACCGGACATGTCGACAAAAAACTGGTTGACATGAGTGATGATGCCGTCCGGATCCGTGCGCGAAACGATCAAGCGCCCATCGGGATAGGGCTCCTCGACATCGACGACCGGCACGTCGCGGGAACTGCCGTCAAAAAAGTGCAGGGTAAAAGTGCGGCCGCCACTCTGGGCGACTTCCAGGTTATTACTATTCATAACCCAAGGTACCTTGCATGCTCAGGTTCTCACAAATCATAAAGAGACTGACGGGCATTCTCACTACCCAAACTTTAACCGTCAATCATTAACCCAATAAAAGAACAGGTATTTGCAATAAGTTACAAATGCACACGGACGGCGAGCAAATCAGCCCAACAGCGCAACTGTCTTGACCTGCACATAGACCGATTTTCCTGGTTCGAGGGCAAGAACAGTTGCTGACTTGCGGGTGATACGGGAGAGAATCGGCACGCCTCCGGCATCCAGGCGTACCATCAACTGGGCAGGATTTTCATCGGCCAGGGTTTCAACCTTTGCCGGGAAGATATTCAGGATGCTGGTGCCCTCGTGCCGTTCGAGGCTCAAACTGACATCCCGGGCGAGCAGACGCAGCCGCACCGGCTGCCCCAGGGGCAGATCCTTTCTCGCCACGGTGAAACGGCCGCCGGGAAACTCAAGATGGGTGAGATGGAACGTCTCATCATGCTCTGCAACCCTCGCCTCGACAATCGCCTCTGCCTCGTCACCATGAGCAAGCGGCAGGTCAACACGGGTCAACATCTCACCAATCGGACCGGAGGCCCTCACCCTGCCCTGCACCAACAGCACCAGTTGATCGGCAAGCCGGGCCACTTCATCCGGCGCATGACTGACATAGAGTACCGGGATCGACAGCTCTTCATGCAGCCGTTCAAGAAAGGGCAGGATCTCTGTCTTGCTCTGACGATCAAGCGCTGCCAGCGGCTCATCCATCAATAGCAGCCGGGGACTGGTGAGCAAGGCTCGGGCAATCGCCACCCGCTGGCGTTCACCTCCGGAGAGCCCTTCGGGACGACGGGCCAGCAGGGGAGCGATACCGAGCAGGGTGACCGCCTGGTCGAAATCGACCCGCCGCGCCTCCGGCGGGAGCCTTTTGTAGCCATACTTGAGATTCCCCAGCACCGAAAGGTGTGGAAAAAGGCTCGCCTCCTGAAAGACATAACCCAGGGGCCGCTGATGGGGCGGCAAAAAACGCTCACCATCCTGCCAGACCTCTCCGGCTATCTTCAGATAACCTCTGGCCGGCTGCTCAAGGCCTGCAATGGCCCGCAACAGGGTCGTCTTACCGCAGCCGGAGGCCCCGAAAATTGCGCTGATCCCCTGCGCGGGCACTGTAAAATCAGCATCCAGGGTAAAGTCGCCCCGTTCGATCAGAAAGCGGGCCTCGATCGTCACCGTCACACCACCTTGAAGCGGCGATTCAGGACATACACCGCCAGCAGCAACAGGAAAGAGAGCAGCAGCAGGCCTCCGGCCAGCCAGTGGGCATGACCATACTCCAGCGCTTCGACATGGTCGTAGATCGCAATGGAGAGCACCTGGGTCTCGCCGGGGATGTTTCCGCCGATCATCAACACCACGCCGAACTCGCCTACAGTATGGGCAAAACCGAGTACCGTCGCAGTGAGGAAACCGGGACGGGCAAGCGGCACCGCAACCGTGAAGAACCTATCCAGGGGTGAGGCGCCAAGGGTAGCGGCGACCTCCATCGGCCTGCGTCCAATGGCAGCAAACGCCCCCTGCAGGGGCTGCACCACAAAAGGGAGTGAGTAAAAAACAGAACCGATCACCAGCCCGGCGAAGGTGAAAGCGAGTGGCTCCCCCCCCAGCGTCATCATCAGGCCACCCACCGGTCCGTTAGGTCCCAAAGCCACCAGCAGATAGAATCCCAGCACCGTTGGCGGCAACACCAGCGGCAGCGCCACCACAGCCTCCACCACCGCTTTGAAACGCCGCTGGGTTCTGGACAACCACCAGGCGAGCGGCGTACCGAGCAACAGCAGAATCACCACGGCCAGCCCCGCCAATCGCAGCGTTATCCAGAGTGCGGCGAGATCGCCCTCATCCAACATCAGCCATCGCTCTCTGTTCCATAACCGTAGCCTCTGATGATTGCTACCGCCTCATCTCCCCTGACGAATTCCAGCAAGGCTCTGGCAGCAGGCCTGTCCCGCAACAATACCGCCTGTTGTTCGATGGACCGATAGTGTGACCGGGGCACTTCCCAGAGCGATCCTGAAGGTTCGCTATGCGGCTGTTTTATCTGGGAGTAGGCGACGAATCCCAGTTCTGCATTGCCGCTCTTCACGAATTGAAAGGCCTGGCCGATGTTCTCACCCCGCACCATACGACCGCGCAGTTTTTTCCACAGACCACGGAGCTGCAGCACCTCCTTTGCCGCTCTGCCGTAGGGGGCAAGCTTTGGATTTGCGACAGCAAGGAAACGAAAATCACCTTGCTCAAGTACCAGTCCTTGCTTATCCACATAACCCGCTTTGGGACTCCACAATACGACCCGCCCGACGGCATAGGTGAAACGGCTGCCGGTAATAATCAGACCTGATTCATCCAGCAGTTTGGGGCGACGGGTATCCGCTGCAAAAAAAAGGTCAAAAGGGGCGCCGTTGCGGATCTGCGCATAGTGCTTGCCGGTGGAACCAACACTCAGGATCACCTTGTGACCGGATTGGACCTCAAACCGCTGAGCGATCTCCTTGATTGTCCCACTGAAGTTCGAGGCGACCGCCACCCGGATCTCCGCAGCCTGCGCACCAATCGATGACAGACTCAGCGCCAAAATCAGTAACAGTAGCCGAATGGTTGATCTTGGGATGTTCATTCTTCTTCTCTTACCGCAACACAAAACGACGTAGGTCGGATTAGTCGCGCAATCGCACTAAACAGGGATTCTGCACAATGTTTATGCGCGATGTAATCCGACAAAACAGCGTCGGGTTACGATGCGCGGCAAAACACGTGGCAAAATTAAAACTTGGCGCACGCGCATCTAACCCGACCTACTGAAAAACCATTAAACTTTACCATACTCGGCCCGCTCACCCAGCCAGCGCCGCACCAATGCCGCCGCATTTTTCGGATAAGATGCCAGCATCAGATCGGCAGCCTCCCGCACGTCGTCCAGCAGGTCCTGGTCCCGTACCAGGTCGGCGATACGCAACTGCATCTCCCCGGTCTGCCGGGTACCCAGCACCTCACCGGGACCACGCATCTCCAGATCCTTATTGGCGATCACAAAACCGTCATTGGAGTCACGCAGAATAGCCAACCGCTGCCTGGCATTCTGCGACAGGGGCGCATGATACATCAGCACGCAGTGACTCTCCGTGCTACCCCGTCCGATTCGCCCCCGCAGCTGATGCAGTTGGGCCAGACCCAGTCGCTCCGGATTTTCTACAATCATCAGGCTGGCGTTGGGCACATCCACCCCCACCTCGATCACCGTTGTCGCCACCAGCAGATCCAACTCACCTGTTTTGAAGCGGGCCATGACCGCCTCCTTCGCTTCCTGCTTCACCCTGCCATGCACCAGACCCACCTGCAGTTCCGGCAGCGTTTCCACCAGCAGGCGTTCGGTATCTTCCGCCGCCTGGCACTGCAGCACATCCGACTCCTCGATCAGGGTGCAGACCCAATAGGCCTGACGGCCTTCGGCACAGGCGGCACGAACACGCGCCACCACCTCGTCGCGGCGGCTGTCCGGGATGGCAACCGTGGTCACAGGTTTTCTGCCCGGCGGCAACTCATCGATGATGGAGATATCGAGATCGGCGTAGGCGGTCATCGCCAGGGTTCTGGGAATGGGGGTGGCTGTCATGATCAGCTGGTGGGGCCAGCGCCCCCGCTTTATCCCCTTCTCCCGCAGGGCCAGACGCTGGTGGACGCCGAATCTGTGCTGTTCATCGATGATCACCAAACCCAGGTCTAAGAAACTCACATCCCCCTGAAAGAGCGCATGGGTCCCCACCACGACCTTGGCGGTACCGTCTGCCACCCGCGCCAAAGTCTGCTCCCGCTGCTTGCCCTTCAGACGGCCGGTGAGCCAGGCCATCTCCACTCCCAGCGGGGTCAGCCAGTCGGCAAAGTTACGCAGGTGCTGCTCCGCCAGCAGTTCGGTGGGGGCCATCATGACGACCTGATAGCCGGACTCCACCGCCTGCAGCGCAGCCAATGCACTGACGATGGTTTTGCCGGAACCCACATCCCCCTGCACCAGTCGCTGCATCGGGTGGGGCCGGGCGAGATCCGATGCTATCTCCGCCACCACCCGCTGTTGCGCGCTTGTCAGCTGGAAGAGCAGCCTATCCAATAAGCTGTCACGCAGATGTCCATCCCCCGGCAGAGTTGGTGCCGACGTCTGTTGATGGCGCTGTCGCAGTTCACGCAGACTGATCTGATGGGCCAGCAACTCCTCAAATGTCAGTCGCTGCTGGGCAGGGTGAATACCCTCCGCCAACTGATGCTGTGGCGCATCCGGAGGCGGTCGATGCAGATAACGAACTGCTGCTGCCAGATCGGGCAGTCTGAACCGCTGCAGCAGTTGATCCGGCAACAACTCCTGCAGTGTGGAAGGCTCCTCTTCGAGCCATGCCAACGCCTGGTCACTGAGGTTTCGCAAGGTGAGTTGATGCACCCCTTCAGTGGTCGGATAGATCGGTGTCAGGAACTCATCCACCGCCAATGGCGTTTCGGCATTAATCTGTTGGTATTCAGGATGCACCATCTCCAGACTGTTCGGGCCGTTACGCACCTCGCCGAAGCAGCGCAACCGGACGCCCCGGCTCAGATTGCTCTTCTGGGCATTGCTGAAATAGAAGAAGCGCAGGAGAAGAGAGCCTGTCCCATCCGATATCTGCACCAGCAATGAACGCCGACGGCCAAACTTGATATCGGCCAGCTCCACCTCCCCTTCGATAACCGCCTGATCCCCATGGCGTAACGAGCCGATGGATTGCACCCGGGTACGATCCTGATAGCGCAAAGGCAGATGGAAGAGCTGATCCTGAATAGTGTGGATACGCAGACGCGCCAACTTTTCGGCAACCTTCGGTCCCACCCGCTTGAGGGAGGTGATGGGGCAGGATTCCAGGTTTATCGGTGAGTGATCCTTTTTCAATCGCGGTGGGTTCCAGTTACACTTCGGCCCATAGCATGCCAGATAGTATGAGGAATAAAAAATGGTGGTACAGGAGACGATACAGATCGAAACCCGGGGACGCAGCACCTTCGACATATCCAGCCAGGTTCACGAGATCGTCCGGCAATCCACTATCAAAACCGGCATCTGCCAGTTATTCATCCAGCATACCAGCGCCTCATTGATCCTGTGTGAAAACGCCGATCCAACCGTGCGCCAGGATCTGGAGCGTTTCATGTCACGTCTGGTACCGGATGGGGACAGGATATTCGATCATACCCAGGAGGGACCGGACGACATGCCCGCACATATCCGTTCCATCCTGACCAACATGGACATGAGCTTTCCGGTTATCGATGGAGGTCCGGGATTGGGGGTCTGGCAGGGCATCTATCTTTGGGAGCATCGCACCCATCCTCATCGGCGACGGGTTACAGTGACGATCTACGGAGAGTAACAGGTTTCACCATGTAGGCCCGATCATGCGTAGCGGATCGGGCATCCGGGCTTTGGCAGAACGATTTAGGTTGCCGGTTCCGCTGCGCTTGAACCGGCCTACAGCCACAACGGCATCAACGACGGAGTCTGGCCTATCCATTGGCACGGCCACCTTTTTGCCTTTAACCTTTAACCTTTCCTTTCCCCATCCCCGTCGGCTTCCCATCCAGACTGACACTGTTGCGCTTCTGCCAATACTCCCTGATCCCCTCTTCACCCTTGTTGTTCGCCCACTCCTTCAGGGTATCCCGGTCACCCTGATATTCGAACAGGGGAACCCCGAATCCGCAGGACGTCTGCGCCAGATCCACGTCCATCACCACGATCTGACGCGCCCCCGGCAGACTGGGAAATCGTCCGATATGGGCATCCCACTCAGCACTTCCCTCATGATGAACCGCTGCATGACCATACAACCGCAGGATCTTCGGATCAGCGTCAAAGGCACAAAACATCAGGGTCATGCGGTCACTCTCCAGCAAGTGGGCTGCTGTTTCGTTGCCACTGCCGGTCAGATTGAGCCAAACCACCTGATTCGGACTGACCACACGCAGACTGTCCATCCCCTTGGGTGATAGATTGATGCGCCCATCCACCGCTGCGGTTGCGACAAAAAAGATCTGCTGCCGAATAATGAAGTCCACCAGCTTGTCATTGATCGAATCGTATTGTTTGCCCATGTTTTTCCCGACTGATTTTAGTGCGTCCCGCAATCAACGTTTGGTCCAAAAACGACCACCGAAAAAACGTCCGGTCAGACCGCCTTTATTCTCCTGCAACCAATCATCCCGCTCATTGAAAATATGCTGGGTCAGGGTTACCACTGCCCTGACACTCTTGGTCGCAGAAATATCCATGCGCAGATCACTCTGGGCGCTATGGGACGACCAAGGCCCTCCTTCGTGACTGCGAATGAACTTGCGTATCTGGGAATAGAGCGTGTTGCGCAATTCCACAACCACTTCCTCTTCGGCAACCTTTGGATCCTTGCCGAGAAACCTTCTGGCCATCTTCTTGGCCTGCCCCGGCGTGATCAGTTTCAGCGCTACACACTCATTTTTCAGCAAGGCATCCATACCTGCCCGGCGGTCGGCAAGTTTTTCGGGCATCGATTTAGCTTCAGGAACGTAGCCGCTCTCCTTCTTCACTCTCTTTTGAGATGGTTCGTCATCCTCTTTCACTGGATTGGCCTCTTCTTCGCGAGCATCACTTTCGCGGTCCAATTCCACTTCCAGCCATGCAATCTGCTCATCCAGCAGTTTATTTAGTACCATTGGAGAGGCATCGCCACTTATGCCTGCCTCTATCGCTTGCCTGATCACATCACCGTAGTACTGGATTTTCGACAGATCAGTAATCCCACGGGAACTGCAGGTGACGAACACCCGCCCCTTGGAGTTGACTTCGATAAGTTGTTGTAAGTCTCTATCCACTCTAATCCGTCTGTTAGTTTGACCTGTTTGCCCAATGATAACTGATTTGCAGTTTAATTCAGGCAGCTTATCGATTTTCGGTTTTTCTGAAGTACTGCAGCCAGATTCCACTCAGGAACCAGGCATAAGCATAGGTACCGACAATGATAAGCATGAAGACGAGGACGATATCCATGGCACTGCCATCCAGAGAAAATGCCGGCACGTAACCAAACAGAAAAGGCGCCAGATAGAGAAACTTGGCGAACCTGAATGCGGTGAATGCTGTCTTCCACATGTTGGCCTTGGCGATAGTGGCACCGGCGAACGCGGCGATGCAGACCGTCGGTGTGATGTTGGAGTCCTGAGAGAGCCAGTAGACGATCATATGGGCTGCAAGCTCATTCACACCCAGGTGCGTCAAGGCAGGCACCGCCACCACCGCAGTAATCAGATAGGCCGCCGTCACCGGCACGCCCATACCCAACACCAGCGAAGCCAGGGCAATCAGCAGAATGGTGAGAAACAGTTTTCCATCCGCCAGCTCGATGACTATGTCGGCGAAGGTAAGTACCAGTCCACTGTAAGTCAGCACACCAATGATAATGCCGATAACACCCACCGTGGCGCCGATCTTGAGACTGTTTTCCGCTCCGGCCCGCGCCGCCGTCACAAAACCCTTCTTGATTAGTACGAATGTTCAGCAGTGACTCACGGAATGAGCCACTGGTTGTTGCAAGATGATGCCACGATCCACAATAGGAGAGCGGACATGGCACAGAATCCAATCCAATTTCAGACAGGCATGAGCTTGAGCGATTT